>NZ_LZZV01000052.1:0-453047 GCF_014170385.1 Delftia sp. UME58 | reverse complement strand
GTTCCGGACAGTCGCTGTCCTTCACCGTGGTGGTCGCACCCGATGTCTCCCCGGGTGCTGCCGCCGTTCCCACGGGAACGGTCGAAATCATGGCTGGCGGCCTGTCGCTGGGCACGGCGGGCTTGTCCAATGCCAGGGCCATCCTCGCCTCCACCCAACTGACGGTGGCCGGCCCGCATGCCATCGTTGCCCGGTACGGCGGCGATCGCGGCGAGATAGTTCCCATCGCCGCCGTACCGGGCAACGATGGCATGCGGGCCGGCCACCGTCAGTTGGGTGGAGGCGAGGATGGCCCTGGCATTGGACAAGCCCGCCGTGCCCAGCGACAGGCCGCCAGCCATGATTTCGACCGTTCCCGTGGGAACGGCGGCAGCACCCGGGGAGACATCGGGTGCGACCACCACGGTGAAGGACAGCGACTGTCCGGAACGCGAGGGATTGGCGCTGGAGGTCAGCGTGACACGGGAGGGGCCTTGACCCACCGCCGCCATCTGCATCGCCTGGGGAGCCGCTTCATGGTCCGCATCGCCGAGCTGGCTGGCGTTGATCGTGCATGTCCCTGCGGCCTGGAAGCGGATGGTGCTGCCGGAGGCGCTGCAGATCGTCGCGGTCAAGGCATCCACGGCGAACGTGACGGGGTTTCCCGAGGCGCCTCCGACGGCGGCCACGTCATAGGTATCCCCCACCCGCGCGCCGGCCGGCGGTGCCGTGGTGAAGGTGATGGCCTGAGGCGCTTTGGCAATGGCTCCTGCCGCCGCCGGGCAACTGGTATCGCTGGCCGGCCAGTAGCGGTTGCCCGTCCCCGTGAACGTTTCGCCGCCACAGTTGTTGCCGGGCGCGTTGTTCGTGATCTGGTTGCCTTGGAGTGTGCGGGGGCGGTTGAGCGTGAACGAGACGCCGGCACCCGAACCCGGAGACGCCAGCGCGTTGCCGGTGACGGTGCTGTCGGTCATGGTGGTCGGCACCCCGCTGCGCAGGCCCCCTCCCAGCGTCCGGGCCGTGTTGCCGGACAGGCGGCTGCGCTCCACCGTCAGCGAGCCGCTGCCCGTGCCGTAGATGGCTCCGCCCTGTCCCCCTGCCTGGTTGCCGCTGAACACACTGTCCACGATGGTCACCGTGCTGTCGCGGCTGTACAGTCCCCCGCCGTTGATGCCGGCCGTGCTGTCCTGCACCACGCTGCGTTCCAGGCGCAAGGTGACGCCGTTGTCCAGGTAGATGGCGCCGCCGTCTTCACCGGCGGCGGTCTGCCCGCCGCGCAGTGTCAGGCCGCGCAGCGTAAGCTGGACACCGCTGCCCTGGGCCGACACCAGGCGGGAGGCGTTGCCCGCATCGAGGACCACGCGCTGGTCCCCGTCGATCGTGATGTCCGAGGTGGTGAAGCTGAGGTCGATGGGGTTGCCTGCCAATGCAATGGCGGTGAGGCTGCCAGCGGGAAAGACGGCCGGGTCGAACACGATGGTGTCCGCGCCATTGCCCGATACGCATGCGCCGTTGCCCCAGCTGCCGTCATCCATCTGGGCACTGGTCAATGCCTCACGCAGGCTGCAGTCCGCTGCACCGGGCGTGTTGTCCGTGGTATTGACGACGATGGTCGCGGCCTGGCCATTGAGTGCCAGCAGGCTGCACAGCGCGCCAGGCACTGCCAGGTGCCAGAGGCGCCGAAGGGGTCTGTGAAGAAAAGCGTGCACGGTTCCTCCCGTTGCGCTGCGTGTCCCGGGCAGACCCGCGCGCTGCTATTGCGGACCGCGTGACCTTAGCTTTCTGCGAAGATCGTGAAAATGTGCCGGCGGCACATCGCAGGCCTGAAAATGCGGGCCCGGCCGGCCCACCTATCGCCAGCACTTCGAGCACGCCATTGGATTTCGCGACATGACCCTGTCAACGCAGCAACTGGGGCAACTCAATCAGGCCATCCTCGCGGTGCACGGCGCGCCCGATCTGCACGCGCTGGCCACGCATTTGCTGCACGCGCTGCGCCTGGTGGTGCCGGGTGACATACGGGTGGTGGATTTCTCCGGCATTGCAGAAGTCCGCGGCTACACGGCCTACGATCCGGTGCGGGCCATTTCCTCCGAAGTCAACGCTGCGGTGCACCGGTATCTGGCCGACAACCCCTTGTATCGGCAGCGCCAGACGCAGGCCGCCAGCATTTCCGACCTGCTGACTCGCGGGCAATGGCAACGGACGGCGCTCTATGCCCAGGCCTACTCCCAGGTGGGTCAGCAGGACGGACTTGCGCTGGACGTGGACCTGGGCCACGGCGCGATGCTGACCCTCAATGTCACACGCGCATCGCGCGGCTACACGGCTGCGGAGCGCATGGCGCTGACCTTGCTGGGGCCGCATGCGCAGGCGCAGTGGCGGCGTCTGAGCCGGCAGCAGCGGATCAGCCAGGCGGCATGGCAGGCGCTCTCACCGTGCTCGCCGGCTGCCGACGTGCTGAGCCCGCGCGAACGTGAAGTGCTGCAATGGGTCGCCAACGGCAACACCAACGCAGAAATCGCCACCATGCTGGAGTTGCGTGCAGGCACGGTGAAGCGGCACCTGGAAAACATCTACCGCAAGCTGGGAGCTATCAATCGGCATGACGCCTTGTCGAGGATGCGCAGGCCGGATTTCTAGCGCGTGTCGCGCGCTTGTGCGAACCCGCGCGAGCGCCGTGCGCGGGGCCAGCTCTTCGAGAAGCAGGGAAACCGGCCCTACGGCAAGACGCTCCGGTAGGCAATGCCAAACCGCTGGGCCAGCGCGTGCAGGCGCTTGTCCCGCGACCACAGGCTGGCACCTGAAGATATGAGTGCCGAGGCCAGGAGCGTGATGTCCACCAGACCGCAGCCCAGACCAAAGAGTTGCTCGCGCTCTATCAAGGCCAGCACTTCGCGCATGCTGGCCTGTCGGGCAGGCTTGAGCCGCTGAAGGTCCGCGAGCGTGCGTGCGCGTGCCGGTGGCGTGCCGCAAGCCAGTTCACCCAGCACCAGGGGATGCATGAGCGCCATGTCTTGCTGCAGCAACTGCGCCAGGTGAGGATTGCCCTGCCTGAAGTGATCGATCCAGACCGAGGTATCGACCAGAACGGGATTCATGGCTCGATGCCCTGTGGGCGACGGGGAATCTCCCGCATGTCCGGTGCGGAGCCTCCCAGCGCGGCCAGACGCTTGGCCGCCTGCACTCTCACGAAAGTCTTGATGGCTTCGCGAAACAGGTCGGCCTTGTCCATTTCTGGCTCCGCCAGCTCCAGCGCTTCCTCGTACAAGGCGTCGTCGATGGTGACCGTGGTTCTCATGGCAGACCTCATTGCATCAATGTTGAAGCAAGTTTGCATCCAATGGCGCATCCCTGCAAGTGAGCCGCGCGGGATGGCGCCGGCTTTGCCCGCATGGTGTTTTTAATCTATTGGTTGTATCATGCAACCAAATTGCGAAGGAACATCGCCATGGACATGCAGCAGCGTCAGTTGGAACTGGCCGGCCCCCTGCCGGCCCTTGCACCATCGGGGCGACTTCGGGGGCGTGTCTGCCTGGTGGTGGGCGCCACCAGCGGCATAGGCCGGGCCACCGCCCTGCGCATGGCCGAGGAGGGCGCCGCCGCCGTGGTGGTCACGGGGCGCCGCCGTGAGCTGGGCCTGGAGCTGGAGCAGGAAGTCCGGCAGCGAGGGGCAGACGGCCTTTTCCTGGCCTGCGATGCAACGCGGCAGGAGGACATGGCGGCGGTGGTGGAGCAGGCCGTGGCGCGCTTCGGGCGGCTGGACGCGGCCTTCAACAATGCGGGCTTCCAGGAGCGGCGCGCCGCGCTGGCCGAGCAGGATGACGCGGTCTTTTCCCAGGTCTTCGATACGAATGTGCGTGCGGTCTTCCACGCCATGCGCCATGAACTGGCGGCCATGCTGGCAACGGGCGGCGGCACCATCGTGAACAACACCAGCGTCAGCGGCATACGCAATCCCAACCCGGGCCTGTCGCTGTACGGCGCCTCCAAGGCTGCTGCCCTGTCGCTGACCCGCGCCGCCGCCATGGAGTACGCGCCGCGTGGCATCCGCATCAATGCCGTTGCCCCTGGCCGCGTGGTCACGGACATGATGCTGGGCTCGGGCATTGCCGACATGCATGCCGTGGCGGCGAGCCTGCCGCTGCGGCGCATGGGCCATCCGCAGGAGGTGGCCACGGCCGTCGTCTGGCTGATGTCGGACGAGGCGACCTTTGTGGTCGGGCACTGCCTGGCGACCGATGGCGGCTTCCTGGCCGGATGAGCCTGCCCGGGGCAAGTCCGTTGTGCGAAGTGAGCACTACCGGGTTTGATATGATGACTGTATAAAGATACAGTTTTCGAGCGGCCTGGCTGCCCGATCTGCCAGGCCCATGCTCCCTCCCCACCGTTTCTACTACCTGCACAACTTCCAGCGCGCGCTGGACTGGATCGGCCAGCGTTACGGCGATCTGCTGGACGCGCCCGAGCAGGAATTCCTCACCCGTTTCACGCAATTGCCCCAGCCCTCGCGGGCGCTGATGGTGCGTTTGCTGATGAGGCGCGGGCCCTGGTTTCGGGCCGGCAAGCTGGTGTACGAAGAGATTCCCGCCATTGCCGACGCGGCCGCGCCCCTGCTGGAGCTGGGCTGGCTGGACGCGGGCCACCCCATGGCGCTGGAGGAGCTGTTTGCGCTGCACACCAAGCCCGAGCTGCTGCAGCTGTTCGCAGGCGAACCCGTTCACGCGGGCCTTCGCAAGGCCGAGCTGTTGCAGGCCCTGCAGCCCCTGCATGAGGCGCCCAGGCCCTATGCGCAATGGCAGCCCCGGGGCGTCGGAGCCGGCCAGGCCGCCTGGCGCGTAATGGTGGGTGCGCTGTGCGAGCGCTTTCGACTGATGTTCTTCGGCAACCTCTACCAGGACTGGTCGGAATTCGTGCTGGCCGACCTGGGCGTGTTCCGCTACGAGGCCGTGGCCTTTGACGCCGCCTCGCGCGCGTTCCAGTCGCGCAGCGACGTCGATGGCTACCTGGCCCTGCAGGCCTGCCGCGCGGCGCTGGATGAGGGCGTGGAGATCGATGCGCTGCTGCAGCAGCTGGCCGGCTGCGCCAGCGGCAATGCCTGGCTGGAGCAGCGCCGTGCCAAGGTGCTGCTGCGCATAGGCCAGGCCTGCGAGCGCATGCAGGACTGGGAGCGTGCCGAGCAGGCCTATGCGCAAAGCCGCTACCCCGGCGCGCGCCACCGGCGCATGCGCGTGTACGAGCGCATGGAGCGCTTTGCCGATGCCATGGCGCTGGCCCAGGCCGCCCAGGCCCAGCCCGAAAGCGACGAGGAACTGCAGCGCGTGGCGCGCATGCTGCCGCGCCTGCGCCGCAGCCTGGGGCAGGGCGCGCGCGGGCGTGCGGCGGCGCTGGCGCCCGTGGTGGCGCAGATGCGCATGGACGTGGAGCTGGAGCTGCCGGCGCGGCCCGCATCGGTCGAATACGTGCTGCGCGACCATTGGCACAGCGAGGATGCGCCCGTGTTCTACGTGGAGAACGCGCTCATCAACTCCCTGTTCGGCCTGCTGTGCTGGCCGGCCATCTTCGCGCCGCTGCCGGGCGCCTTCTTCCACCCGTTCCAGAGCGGCCCGGCCGACCTGTCCGCGCCCGACTTCGCGCAGCGCCGCGCAGCATTGTTCGAGGAATGTCTGGCGCATCTGGACGATGGCAGCTGGCGCGAGGTCATCGTGCAGCGCCATGCCGACAAGCAGGGCCTGCAGTCGCCCTTCGTGTTCTGGGGCACGCTGAGCGCGCCGCTGCTGGAGCTGGCCCTGGACTGCATTCCGGCCGCCCACCTCAAGCTGTTCTTTGCGCGGTTGCTGCGCGACGTGCAGGCCAACCGCACGGGCTTGCCCGATCTGGTGCGCTTCTGGCCAGCCGAGCGCCGCTACGAACTGGTCGAGGCCAAGGCCCCCGGAGACAAGCTGCAGGACAACCAGATCCGCTGGCTGCAGTACTGCGCCGAGCACGGCATTCCCGTGCGCGTGTGCCATGTGCAGTGGCGCGGCCAGCCGCTGGGAGAGGCCGCGTGAGCTACACCGTGGCCGTGCGCGCGCTGTGCGAGTTCACGGCGCGCGCGGGCGACCTGGACCTGCGCTTCACGCCCGCGCCCAGCGCGCTGGAGGGCATGGCCGGCCACAGCCTGGTGCAATCGCGCAGGGGCAAGGACTACGAGACCGAGATCAGCCTTGCCGGTGAATACCGCGACCTGCGCGTGCGCGGCCGTGCCGACGGCTTCGATGCCCAGGCCGGCCAGCTGGAGGAAATCAAGACCTACCGTGGCCAGATCGAGGGCGTGCGCGCCCACCACCGGGCACTGCACTGGGCCCAGGCGCGCATCTACGCCCATCTGCTGTGCCAGGCGCGCGGCCTGCAGCGGCTGCGCGTGGCCCTGGTGTATTTCAACGTGGGCAACTCGGAGGAAACCGTGCTGGTGCAGGAGGAAGACGCGGCCACGCTGCGCGCCTTCTTCGAGCAGCAGTGCGCGCTGTTCCTGGACTGGGCGCGCAGCGAGGCCGCCCACCGCGCGGCGCGCGAGGCGGCGCTGGCCGCGCTGCGCTTTCCCATGCAGGGCTTTCGCGCGGGCCAGCGCGAGCTGGCCGTGGCCGTCTACCGCGTGGCGCGCGCGCAGCAGGGCGGCCAGTGCCTGATGGCGCAGGCGCCCACGGGCATCGGCAAGACGCTGGGCACCATCTTCCCCATGCTCAAGGCCATGCCGGACCAGGGCCTGGACCGCCTGTTCTTCCTGACGGCCAAGGGCACGGGCCACGCTCTGGCACTGCAGGCGCTGGCCAGCGTGAACCGGCAGATTGCCGAGCAGCACCAGACACCGCCGCAGGAACCGGCTGCGCCACAACCTCCGCCCTCGCCACCCGCGCCACCCGCAAGGCTGCGCGTGCTCGCCATCCTGGCGCGCGACAAGGCCTGCGAGCACCCCGGCAAGGCCTGCCACGGCGACTCCTGCCCGCTGGCGCGCGGCTTCTTCGACCGGCTGCCCGCCGCGCGCGCCGCCGCGCTGCAGCAGGCCCCCTGGGACCCGCCCGCCGTGCGCGCCGTCGCCCTGGCGCACGAGATCTGCCCCTACTACCTGGCCCAGGAACTGGTGCGCTGGAGCGACGTGGTCGTGGCCGACTACCACTACTTCTACGACAGCGCCGCCATGCTGTTCGCGCTCACCCAGGCCCAGCAATGGAAGGTGGGCGTGCTGGTGGACGAGGCCCACAACCTGCTGGAGCGCGCGCGCCGCATGTACACGGCCGAGCTGTCGCAGCTCGCCCTGGCCGCGGCCCGCAAGGCGGCCACCGGAGCGGTGCGCAAGGCACTGGACCGGCTCGGCCGCAGCTGGAGTGCGCTGAACAGGGAACAGACCGCCAGCTACCAGGCCCATGAGGAAGTGCCCGCAGGCCTGCTGGGCGCCGTGCAGCGCGCCGTGGCCGCCATCGCCGACGCCAATGCCGACAGCCCCATGCTGCCCGGCGACCCGGTGCTGGATTTCTACTGGGAGGCGCTGCAGTTCATGGCGCTGGCCGAGCAGTTCGGCGGCCATGCGCTGTTCGATGTCCATCTGCTGCCCGGGCGCTCAGGCTTCCGTCGCGCGCCGGCTTCCACGCTGTGCATACGCTGCGTGGTGCCCGCGCCCCACCTGGCGGCGCGCCATGCGGCGGCGCATGCCTCGGTGCTGTTCTCGGGCACGCTGAGCCCGCCGCATTTCTACCGCGACATCCTGGGCCTGCCCGAAGCCACGCACTGGCTGGAGGCCGACTCGCCCTTCCAGGCCGACCAGCTCGATGTGCAGGTGGCCGGCCACATCTCCACGCGCTACCGGGACCGCGACCGCTCGCTGCGGCCCATCGCCGACCTCGTGGCCGCGCAGTACGCGCGCCGGCCCGGCAACTACCTGTGCTTTTTCAGCAGCTTCGACTACCTGCAGCGCGTGGCCGAATGCCTGCAGCGCGCCCATCCCGATCTGCCCGTCTGGCTGCAGACCCCGTCCATGGACGAGGAGGGCCGCGCGGCCTTCCTGGCCCGCTTCACCGAGGCCGGGCAGGGCGTGGGCTTCGCCGTGCTGGGCGGCGCGTTCTCCGAAGGCGTGGACCTGCCCGGCGAGCGCCTGATCGGCGCCTTCGTGGCCACGCTGGGCCTGCCCCAGGTCAATCCCGTCAACGAAGAGATGAAGCGCGCCATGGACCGCCAGTTCGGCGCGGACAAGGGCTATGACTACAGCTACCTCTACCCGGGCCTGCGCAAGGTGGTCCAGGCTGCGGGCCGCGTCATCCGCAGCGAGCACGACCGCGGCGTGGTCTTTCTCATTGACGACCGCTATCGGCGCGGCGAGGTGCAGGCGCTGCTGCCGCGCTGGTGGCGGGTGGAGGGCATGCGATGATCCGGGCCCGCACCAGTCCACGACTGACATCCCGCCCCCATCCAGGAGCCTTCCGAATGTCCCGCATGCGCTGCGCCCTCCTTGCATTGACCCTGGGCCTGCTGGCCGGCGGCCCGGCTGCGGCAGGCGTGGTGCAGCCTGTGCCTGACAGGCAGGCCAGCGAGAACAAGATGCCGGCCTATCCCAAGGAAGCCAGGCGGCTGGAGCAGGAAGGCAAGGTGGTGCTGCGGGTTCTGGTGGGCGCCAGCGGAAAGGCACTGGCCGTGGATGTGGCAGACAGCAGCGGCTATCCTCTGCTCGACCAGGAGGCGCTGGACGCCGTGCGGACGTGGCGCTTTGTCCCCGGCACGCGCGACGGCGTGCCGGACAGCATGTGGACGCGCGTGCCCGTCACCTTCCTGCTGAAATAGCGGGCCTGCCAAGCGTGTGCCGGGTCTGCGCCATGCGGGGGCCGATGTTGTAGAGGGTGCAAGCCTCAACAGGGGTTGTCGTTTCCCGGGCATTCACTGCATGGCCCACCGCTTTGCTCCCTGCAGCGTCCGCCTGGTCGACGCTGTAGCTTCGCCCTCGCCTCACTGCAGATTGATGGCCAGCAGGCTCTTGTTGGGTCTGGCGATGTAGAGCAGGCCGTTGTCGGATACGGCCAAGCGTCCGCTGGCCGGCAACTGCCAGACTATCTTGCGGGTCGCTGGGTCCACTGCGTGGGTGTAGTTGCCCTTTTCGGCTGACAGATTGGATATGAAAATCAGGTTGTTGACGGCAACGACTTGGTAGGTGAGGCCGTTGATGTTGATGGGATTGTTGTCGCCCGTCAGCGGCATGGACCACAGCAGAGCTCCGCTATCGCCCGCATAGGCGTGCAATTGCCTTGGCTCGCCTGATCTGAACGGATCGAAGACCAGATAAACCACTCCGTTGGCCACGATCGGGACGCTGAGGAAGTTCTTCTTCATGGTCCACAGGCGCTTTTTCTGTGAGAGGGAAAAGCTGCTGATCGTGATTTCGCTGTAGCCGTAGCGCGCGGCGAGCACCCGGTCAGCGCCATCCAGCACCGTGGTGCTGGGGGCTTTCTCCGTGAAGGCGTACGGGATGTTCTGGGGATCGTCCAGCACGATGGCCCGACCGCCGTCCTCGCGCCGCTTGATCACCAAGCTGGCTTCCGCTTGAGCCGAGACATTTTTCTGCATCGAATAGACATGCTGGGCATCGACGGCGTCCACGCGCTCGCCTTGATAGAAGATGGGAAGCTCAGGCTCCATCCAGCGCACCGTGGCGGTCGCGGCATCCACACGGCGCTGCTGCTCGCCAACATAGACGGAATCGGCATCTCCGGTAAGCCAGAGGCTGGATTCACGGCCGGTTGTCACCGGCTTTTCCTCTGCCACGATGGCTCCGGTAGCGGCATCCAGAGTCTTCAGTGACGATTGGAACGACCGCACCTGGGACACGACATGGCCGGCGACAAGCACCGGATTACCGAAAAAGGGCAGAGGCCGTATCCAGGCGACGTTGCCGTCGGCCTCGTTCAGCGCCACGATGGCCTGGTCAGCGCCTGAGCCGCCGTTGAAGACCACGTGCGAACCGGTGGTCAGCATTTCACTGCTGGAGCCATCAGCTCCCGTGGACTTGGACCGCATCCAGCGCAGGCTGAAGTTCGCGGGATCAAGCCACTTGCTCGTCGCGACATAGCCTGTGTGCCCCGCATTGCCCTGGAAATTGGACCAGGTCGAGGCGCCATCGAGCTTGCTCAGCGGCTTCAGATTATCTGCAGTCGAGATGATGTTGAGTTGGTAGGGCAGTTTCCAGGGCGATCCTGGATAGGGTGAAGCGCAGACGGCGGGGGCATCGCGGCACAGGGATACGTTGATGAAGCCGGAGCGCGTGCCGCTGGCGGCGCTCTCGGATATCTTGAGTCGGGCCCGATACTGGCGGGCGCCCAACTGCTCCAACGCCACTTCGGGAGAGAAGTCAGCCGTGACTTCCAGCCGCAGATTCAATTGTTCCTGGATGCTGGAGGAGGCGGTGCCGACGACTTGCAGCGTCAGCGACTCTGCCTGCATGACGGTAGCCTCCAGCCGGGGAGGGTCGAATGTCAGCGTGCCATTGCCGCCATTGCCGGGCTCGGGGTTTGGATTGACCACGGGAGGTGGATTCTCGGTGCCGCCTCCGCCTCCGCCTCCACAAGCCGTCAGAATCAGGGCAATCAAGATACCTGTTGCATTTTTCATTTCATTTGCCTTCGGTGTCCACGCCAAGTCGTCCCTAGGTCGCTGCTTTTGGGGGGGAAAACATGGTCATGGCGCAAAGCCGCGATTGTGCCTCGATACTGCCGAGTGGCCTCCCTCCAGACTGCCCCAGGCGCCCAGGCCGGCGCTGGGCATCGCGTCGTTGATTGGCGGTTGGCGCCGGCCTGCTTTCAGTCCAGGCTGGTCGAGGACCAGAAGCGGGTCAAGCTGTCGGGAGCAACGATTGACTGACGTCCACGCTCCGGCGGCCCTCTTTGCTTGCGCGGGGACGGGCTGGTGCTGCTGCAGCACTCAGCACGATGAAAGGCCGGCCCGCTACCATGGTCCCCGCCGGTCGCCCCGCGCGCGACACAAGGAGCATTCCATGAAGATCGTCATCACCAGCGTGCTCGTCGACGACCAGGACAAGGCCCTGGCCTTCTACCGCGATGTGCTCGGCTTCGTCCTCAAGCACGACATTCCCATGGGCGGCGACGCGCGCTGGCTCACCCTGACATCGCCCGGCGATGCCGATGGCGTGGAGCTGCTGCTGGAGCCCGACATGCACCCGGCCGCCAGGCCGTTCAAGACCGCCCTGCATGCCGACGGCGTGCCGGCCACCTTCTTCGGCGTGGACAACGTGCAGGCCGAGTACGAGCGCCTGAGCGCGGCCGGCGTGCGCTTCACCAAGCCGCCGACGCATCTGGGGCCGGTCACGATTGCCGTGTTCGACGACACCTGCGGCAATCTCATACAGATCAACCAGCGGCATTGAGCGGGGCCTGCGGCCCTTGCAGCCCTTGCGCGCTCAGTCCCTGGCGGTGGGCTTGTCGTGCCGGGGCGGATCGATGCGCTCGATATTGCCCAGCAGCAGGGCGCGGCCCGCAAAGTTGCCGCCGGCGGTCTCCAGTGCAAAGCGCTCGGTATCGCGGCCGCGCACTTCGGCCTCCAGCGTCTGGGCCTCGTCCTCGGTGGCGCCCAGTGCCAGCACGGCATGGCGGCCCATGAGCAGGGCGGACTCGAAGCTCTCGCGCACGACATGGTCGGCGTCCTTCTGGATCAGCTCCAGCGCGTGCTCGCGGTCATAGGCGCGCACGATGAGGCGGGCATGCGGGCATTCGTGGCGCACGTTCTCCACGATGCGCGTGGCGGCGGCCTTGCTGTCCACGCAGACCAGGATGGCGCTGGCGTGGCTGGCGCCGGCAGCATGCAGGATGTCGGCGCGCGCGCCGTCGCCGAAATAGACCTTGAAGCCGTAGGGCTCGGCGTTGCGGATCACGTCGGGGTCGTTGTCGATGATGGACAGCTTGGCGCCATGCGCCAGCGGCCCCTGGCTGGCGATCTGGCCCACGCGGCCGAAGCCGATGACCAGCACGTTGCCGCGCAGGTCCTGCGGCGCCTCCACGCCGTCCAGCGACACGGCCTGGGCGCCGGCCAGGCGCTTGTGCAGCACCACCACCAGCGGCGTGATGGCCATGGACAGCACGACGATGGCCGTCATGTTGGCATGCACCTCGGCGTCGAGCACGCCGAGCTTGAGCGCCTCGGCAAACAGCACGAAGGCGAACTCCCCGCCCTGGGCCATGAGGATGGCGCGGTCCAGCGCATCGGCATGGCTGCTGCGCGCCACGCGGGCCACGGCGTAGATGCACAGCGCCTTGCCCAGCATCAGCGCCACCACGCCCATGCCCACGATGCGCCAGTTCAGCGCTACCACCTCCAGGTTCAGCGCCATGCCCACGCCCAGGAAGAACAGGCCCAGCAGCAGGCCGCGGAATGGCTCCACATCGGCTTCGAGCTGGTGGCGGAACGAGGACTCGGACAGCAGCACGCCCGCCACGAAGGCGCCCATGGCCATGGACAGGCCGCCCATCTCCATCAGCAGAGCGGCGCCCAGCACCACCAGCAGGGCGGCGGCCGTCATCACCTCGCGCGCCTTGGCCCTGGCCAGGATGCCGAACAGCGGGTTCAGCAGCCACAGGCCCGCGCCCACCAGCGCGCCCAGCGACAGCAGGGCCAGGCCTGCGCGCTGCCACAGCGGCGACGCCGCCACGGGCGCCGCATCGGCGGGTGCCAGAAAAGCCACGGCGGCCAGCAGCGGCACGATGAGCAGGTCCTCGAACAGCAGGATGGAGACGATGCGCTGGCCGCGCAGCGCCAGGATGTCGCCGCGTTCGGCCAGCACCTGCATGACGATGGCCGTGGAGGTCAGCACGAAGCCCGCGCCGCTGACGAAGGCCACCTGCCACGGAAAGCCGAAGGCCATGCCCACGCCCGTGAGCAGCAGCGCGCACACCACCACCTGCAGGCTGCCCAGCCCGAAGATCTGGCCGCGCAAATCCCACAGGTGCGAAGGCTTCATCTCCAGCCCGATGACGAACAGGAACATCACCACGCCCAGCTCGGCCACGTGCAAGATGGTCTGCGCGTCCGTCACCAGGCCCAGCCCGTAGGGGCCTATGGCCAGCCCGGCGGCCAGGTAGCCGAGCACGGCGCCCAGGCCCAGCCGCTTGAACAGCGGCACGGCCACCACGGCGGCCCCCAGCAGCGTGACGATTCCTGCGAGCTGGCTTGCATTGCCTTCAGCTGCCATGTTGTCGATTCCTTTGTGCGTGCGGCAAGGCGGGTTTGCATCCGCGAATTTGCGCGCAGGATAGCAAAGCCCGGTCCTGTGTAGAATCGCGCCCCCTCTGCGCCCACCTCTGCGTCCACCTCCGCGCCCAGCGCCATGCCCCAGATCCTCGTCAACGACCTCCGCAAGACCTACCGCATCCATGAGCGCGACCCCGGCGTGATGGGCGCGCTGCGCGCGCTGGTGCGTCCGCGCCACCGCACGGTGCAGGCGCTGCAGGGCGTGTCGTTCGCGCTGCAGCGCGGCGAGCTGCTGGGCTTCATCGGGCCCAACGGGGCGGGCAAGTCCACCACCATCAAGATCCTGTCGGGCATCCTGCGGCCCGATGGCGGGCGCGTGGAGGTGGACGGGCGCGACCCCTTCGCCGACCGCCAGCGCCATGTGGGCCGCATCGGCGTGGTCTTCGGCCAGCGCTCGCAGCTGTGGTGGGACCTGCCTGTGGGCGACGGCTTCAACCTGCTGCGCGACCTGTACCGCGTCGATCCGCTGCGCTTTGCGCGCACCCGCGACGAGCTGGTGGCCATGCTGAACCTGGAGCGGCTGCTGGACCAGCCTGTGCGCCAGCTGTCCCTGGGCCAGCGCATGCGCGCCGAGATCGCCGCCGCCCTGCTGCACGAGCCCGAGATCCTGTTCCTGGACGAGCCCACCATCGGCCTGGACGCGCCCTCCAAGCTGGCCGTGCGCGAGTTCGTGCTGCGCGCCAACCGCGAGCGCGGCACCACGGTGCTGCTGACCACGCACGACATGCACGACATCGAGGCGCTGGCGCGGCGCGTCATCGTCATCGGCCATGGCCGCGTGCTGGCCGACTGCGCGGTCGATGCGCTGCGGGCCCGGGTCGTGGCGGCGCAGCGCGACGGCACGGTCGAGGGCGAGGGCGAGAGCGAGGGTCAGGACATGGCCATCGAGGCCGTGATCGCCCGCTTCTACGCCATGCATGGTGCCTCGGAGGTCTGAGCGCCATGGGACCGCGCCACCGCCTGCAACACCTGCTGCGCCCCTACAAGGCCGCCTTCGCCTCGCGCTTCCTGCTGATGCTGCAGTACCGCACGGCCGCCTACGCGGGCTTTGCCACGCAGTGCTGGTGGGGCGCCATCAAGACCATGGTGCTGGCGGCGTTCTATGGCAGCGCCTCGGCATCGGCCGGCGCGCCGATTTCGCTGGAGCACGCCATCACCTACACCTGGGTGGCGCAGGGCCTGTTCGCGCTGCTGCCCTGGAGCGGCGACCCCGACGTGGCCCTGGCCGTGCGCACGGGCGCCATCGCCTATGACCGGCTGCGGCCCGTGGATGCCTATGCGCTGTGGTTCGTGCGCTCGGCCGGCTGGATCGCCGCGCGCGTGCTGCCGCGCGTGGCGCTGATGGTGGCGTTTGCAGGGCTGGCCCTGCCGCTGATGGGGCTGGGCGCCTGGGGCTGGCAGCCGCCGGCGGGCTGGGCCGCAGGCCTGGGCTTTGCCGCCTCCATGCTGCTGGCGCTGCTGCTGTCCACGGCACTGGTCATGCTGCTGAACATTGCCGCCGCCGCTGCGCTCAATGAAAAAGGCATCAACACGCTGGCAGCGCCCGTGGTCATCGTGCTGTCGGGCAACCTGCTGCCGCTGGCGCTGATGCCCGACGCCTGGCAGACCGCGCTGCTGCTGCAACCGCTGGCGGGCGTGATGGACATTCCTGCGCGCATCTATTTCGGGCAGATGGCCGGTGCGCAGACGCTGGCCTGCCTGGCGCTGCAAGCCCTGTGGATCGCCGTGATCGTGGCCCTGGGCCGCACGGCCATGGCGCGCACCATGCGCGGCCTCGAAGTGCAGGGCGGGTGAGCGCCATGGCCAGGGAAAAAGGATCGCTGTCCATGTTCCTGCGCCTGGCGCTGGCCTCGCTGGGCGGGCAGGCGCGCTACCCGGCCTCGGCGCTGATGCTGACCCTGGGCCAGTTCCTGGTCACGGGCATCGAGGTCATCGCCGTCTGGGCGCTGTTCCACCGGTTTGGCGAGGTGCAGGGCTGGCGCATCGGCGAAGTGGCCGTGTTCTATGGCCTGGTGAACTGCATGTTCGCCCTGGCCGATGCGCTGGGCCGGGGCTTTGACGTGCTGGGCACGCAGTTCCTGCGCACCGGCGCCTTCGACCGCCTGCTGCTGCGCCCGCGCCCCGTGTGGCTGCAGCTCATGGGCCATGACGTGCGCATCAGCCGCCTGGGCCGCCTGCTGCAGGGCCTGCTGGTGCTGGTCTTTGCCACGGCCCAGGGCGCCGTGGTGTGGACGCCCCAGGCCGTGGCCGTGGCGCTGTTCGCCGTGGCGGGTGGCGTGGCGCTGTTCCTGGCCATCCTGGTGCTGCAGGGCGCGCTGTCGTTCTGGACCGTGGAAAGCCTGGAAGCGGCCAATGTGCTGAGCTACGGCAGCGTCGAGGCCGCCCAGTACCCCCTGGCCCTGTACGCGCAGTGGTTCCGCCGCCTGCTGACCTTCGCCGTGCCGCTGGCCTGCGTGGCCTACTACCCGGCGCTGGCCGTGCTGGGCAAGCCCGACCCGCTGGGCGCACCGGCCTGGCTGGGCTGGGTCTCGCCGCTGGCGGGCTTTGCCTTCCTGTGGCTGTCGTCCCGCGCCTGGAGGCTGGGGGTCAGGCACTACGCATCCACGGGCAGCTGAGTCATGGCCCATGTCGCCGGCAATCCGGAGGCTGGGAGCGTCGTCCCCGGCTCAGGTGGGGGCCGCAAGCTGCGATGGGGAGCAGTAGGCAAAGGCAAGAGTGGCGGCGTGCGGGTCGGCAAGGGCGCCACCGAGAACATGCCGGCGCATGTCCTGCGCCAGATTGCAAAGGAGTTTGGCCATGCCGATGAATGAGCCAGGACTGGGGGCAAGGGCGGCGCGAGCCCTCCGGTGCCGCCAAAACCTTGCTCAAGGTGGCCGCCATCCGTCCGGATGCCGTGCATGAGGCCCCGGGGGCAACCCGGTAACCGTCGCAAGATGCGGGAAACCTCCCCCATGAAGCAGCAGGTTCCCGCAAGCGCCCGCAAGCCCTGACTGCCCACAATCGCGGCACCGGGATGCGCCATATGGCCGCGCATCGGTGCAGGGGACGGAGGCGCGGGTGCAGTTGCTTCAGTTGCTGATCAGCGGAGTGGCGCAGGGCTGCATCTACGGCCTGATCGCGCTGGGCTTCGTGCTGATCTACAAGGCCACGGAGACGGTGACCTTCGCCCAGGGCGAGCTGATGATGCTGGGCGCCTTTGCCGGTTTTCTGTTCATGTCGGTGCTGGGCCTGCCGTTCTGGGCGGCGGCGCTGCTGGCCGTGGTCTCCATGGCGCTGTGCGGCCTGCTGCTGGAGGTGGCGCTGATCCGCCCCATCCTGGGGCAGCCGGCATTCTCGGTGGTGATGCTGACCATCGGCATCGGCTATGTGTGCCGGGGCGCCATCACCATGCTTCCCTCCATCGGTACGGAAACGCTTGCCCTGGCCGTGCCCTACCGCGATACGGCGCTGAAAGTGGCGGGGCTGGTGCTCAATGCCGAGCACCTGGTGGTGATCGCGGCCACCGGCGTGCTGTGCGCCGTGCTCTATGCAGGCTTTCGGTTCAGCACGCTGGGCATCGCCATGCAGGCGGCCTCGCAGAACCAGTTGGCGGCCTACTACATGGGCATTCCCGTGCGCCGGCTCAATACCCTGGTCTGGGGCCTGGCGGCGGCCGTGGCCGCCATTGCAGGGCTGCTGCTGGCGCCGATCACTTTCGTGTACGCCAATATGGGCCTGGTGGGGCTCAAGGCTTTTCCGGCGGCGGTGATCGGCGGTTTCGGCAGCGTGCCGGGGGCCATCGTGGGCGGGCTGGTCATCGGCGTGGTGGAGTCGCTGTCGGGCTTTTACCTGCCTGAGGGCTTCAAGGACATTGCCGCCTACGTGGCGGTGCTGCTGGTGCTGGTGGTCATGCCCAACGGCCTGTTCGGCGAAGCGCTGCGCAAGAAGGTCTGAAGGGAACACATACGCAATGCGCTTCATCTTCAAGACCGATTACGCACAGGACATCCGGCTGGTGCGCCACGGCGGCCAGGCGTTCTGGTACGGGCTGCTGGTGCTGGCCCTGCTGGCCGCGCCCGCGCTGCTGTCCGAATACCTGCTGGCGCAGCTGACCTTTGTGCTGATCTACGCGGTGGTGGGCCTGGGGCTGATGGTGCTGGCCGGCTACACGGGCCTATTTTCCATGGGCCAGGCCGCCTTCTTCGGCGTGGGGGCCTATGCGCAGGCCTTTTTCACCGGGCTGGGCTGGCCGGCGCCGCTGGCCCTGGCCGTCAGCGGTGCACTGGCGGCGGCCGTGGGCGTGGTGGTGGGGCTGCCCGCGCTGCGCGTCAAGGGCATCTACCTGGGCATTGCCACGCTGGCCTTCGGCTTCATTGTCGAGGAGGTGTTCGCGCGCTGGGAGAGCGTGACGGGCGGCAACGCGGGCAAGTCCGTGGGCGTGGTGCAGGCCTTCGGCTGGAAGGCCGATACGGCCGAGTCCTTCTACTTCGTATGCCTGGCCGTGGCGGTGCTGGCCACGCTGGCCTGCCTGAACCTGCTGCGCTCCCCCACAGGCCGCGCCTTCGTGGCCATTCGCGATTCGGAAGTATCTGCGCGCAGCATGGGCATCCATGTGGCGGCCTACAAGACCACGGCCTTCGCGTTCTCGGCCGCGCTGGCGGGCGTGGGCGGGGCCTT
The DNA here is from genome assembly GCF_014170385.1 of Delftia sp. UME58. Taxonomy (NCBI): domain Bacteria; kingdom Pseudomonadati; phylum Pseudomonadota; class Betaproteobacteria; order Burkholderiales; family Comamonadaceae; genus Delftia; species Delftia sp. UME58. The sequence continues at coordinate 435,134 of NZ_LZZV01000052.1, read as the reverse complement.
GTATGCGCATCAGATCCGCTTTCTGTCGCCCGACCAGTTCAACATCGTGCAGTCCATAGACCTGCTGCTGATGGTGGTCATCGGCGGACTGGGGTCCATCCACGGGGCCTTTCTGGGCGCGCTGTTCATCATCGCGCTGCCCCAGGGGATCGCTGCCGTCAAGGATTTGCTGCCCGAGGCCATCGGCCAGGCGCCGGGGCTCAAGTCCTTCATCTACGGCGCGGTGCTGATCGCCTTCGTGCTGCTGGAGCCCGCAGGCATGTACGGGCGCTGGCTCAAGATCCGCAGCTATCTGCAGGTCTTCCCGTTCTACCGCAAGGGCATGTTCCGGCGGCAGAAGACCTTCCAGAAATCGGACCGCCTGCGCTAGGAGGGATGCGGCATGGACCATGACACTCCCCTGCTGTCGGTGCGCGATCTGGGCGTGCGCTTCGGCGGCGTGCGCGCCGTCAACGGCGTGAGCTTCGATGTGCGGCGCGGCGAGGTGTTCACGCTGATCGGCCCCAATGGTGCGGGCAAGACCACGGTGTTCAACCTGATCAGCCGCATCTACGAGCCCGGCTCGGGCAGCATCCATTTCGACGGCCAGCCGCTGACGCGGATGGCAGCCCACCGCATTGCGGCACTGGGCATAGCACGCACCTTCCAGAACATCGAGCTGTTCGAGCATGCCACCGTGCTGCAGAACCTGCTGGTGGGGCGGCACCGCCATCGGCGCAGCGGCCTGTGGGGCGACCTGCTGTTCACGCCGGCCACGCGCCGTGCCGAGGTGGCCGCGCGTGCCGAGGTGGAGCAGGTGATCGAACTGCTTGACCTGCAGCACCACCGCGACGCGATGGTGGCGGGCCTGCCCTATGGCGTGCGCAAGGTGGTGGAGCTGGCGCGTGCGCTGTGCACGAGCCCGCGCCTGCTGCTGCTGGACGAGCCGTCCTCGGGGCTGAACGTGGAGGAGACCGACGACATGGCCTTCTGGATACAGGACATACAGCAGGAGCTGGGCGTGACGGTGCTGATGGTGGAGCACGACATGTCCCTGGTCTCGCGCGTGAGCAGCCGCGTGCTGGCCATGAGCCAGGGCGAGGTGCTGACCCTGGGCCTGCCGCACGAGGTGCAGTCCCATCCCGCAGTGGCCGAGGCCTATCTGGGCACGGCCGACGACGTGGCCTCGCTCAGGAGGAGCGCCGCATGAGTGCACTGCCGATGCCCCTGGCTCAATCCGCGTCTCGGCGCGAGGCCATGCCCTGCGTGCTGGGCCTGCAGAACATCGAGTCTTCCTATGGTCCGGTCAAGGCGATACGCGGCGTCAGCCTGCAGGTGCACGAGGGCGAGATCGCCACCGTGCTGGGCTCCAACGGCGCGGGCAAGACCACCATTCTCAAGACCATCTCGGGCATCATCGATCCGCGCAAGGGGCAAGTGCACTTCCTGGGCCGGGACGTCACGGCATGCGATCCGGCAGCCATCGTGCGCCAGGGCCTGGTCCATGTTCCCGAGGGGCGCGAGGTCTTCCCGCTGCTGAACGTACACGACAACCTGCTCATGGGGGCCTACACGCGCGGCGATCGCGATGGCGTGGCGCGCGACATGGAGACGGTGCTGGGCTATTTCCCGGTGCTGCGCGAGCGCCTGCGCCAGCAGGCCGGTCTGCTGTCGGGCGGCCAGCAGCAGATGCTGGCCATCGGCCGCGCCATCATGGCCGCGCCGAAGATGATCCTGCTGGACGAGCCCAGCCTGGGCCTGTCGCCGCGGCTCACGCGCGAGATCTTCGAGATCGTGGTGCGCATCAACCGCGAACGCGGCACCACCATCTTGCTGGTGGAGCAGAACGCCAGCATGGCGCTGAATGCGGCCGACCACGGCTTCGTGCTGGAAAACGGCCGCATCGTGATGGAGGACAGCTGCGAGCGCCTGCGCGAGAAGGACGACATCAAGGAGTTCTACCTGGGCCTGCGCGATGGCGGCGTGCGCGGCGAGCGCCGCTGGAAAAAACGCAAGAGCTGGCGCTAGCCGGGGGAATAGGAACATGCCCAGCCTGTGGAACCTGCACCGCATAGAACCCCAGCCGCACAGCGTGCTGGACGGCGAGACCGTTGCCGCCCTGTTCTGGAATGCCGTGGCCCTGCGCGGCGACCGTGTCTGGCTGCGGCAAAAGGAGCTGGGCATCTGGCGCAGCCATACCTGGCAAGAGGTGGGCGAGGCTGTGCGCGAGATCGCGGGCGGCCTGCTGGCGCTGGGACTGGCACCCGGCGAGACCGTCTCCATCCTGTCCAACACCGTCATCGAATGGGTGCTGACCGACCTGGCCGTGCTGTCCTGCGGGGGCGTGGCCAATGGCATCTATCCCACCGACGCAGCCAGTCAGGTCGAGTATCTGTGCGAGGACTCGGCCACCGCCGTGCTGTTCGTGGAGAACGACGAGCAGCTGGACAAGGCGCTGGAGGTGCGCGGCCGCCTGCCCGCACTGCGCAAGATCGTGGTCTTCGACATGAAGGGCCTGCGTGGCCTTCAGGATGCAGGCGTGATCAGCCTGGAGCAACTGCGCGCCCTGGGCCGCAGCCACCTGGCTGGCGAGCCCGATGCCGTGGCCCGGCGCACGGCCGCCGTGCGGCCCGGGGACCTGGCCATTCTGGTCTACACCTCGGGCACCACGGGCAAGCCCAAGGGCGCCATGCATTCGCACCAGGGGCTGGTGCATACCGTGCGTGGCTACAACACCATCCTGCCGCGCCACGAGAGTGATGAGTGCATGTGCTTTCTGCCGCTGTGCCATATCGCCGAGCGCGTGGGCGGCGAGTACTTCTCGCTGTACACGGGCGCGCGGCTGAACTTCGTGGAGAACCCCGAGACCGTGCCCGAGAACATGCGCGAGATCGCGCCCACGGTCTGCGCGGGCGTGCCGCGCGTCTGGGAAAAATACTACTCGGCCGTGACCCTGGCCTTGCGCGAGGCCACGGCGCTGCAGCGCGCCGGCTATGCCTGGGCCCTGGGCGTGGGCACGCGCGTGGCCGATGCCGTGCTGGCTGGCCGTCCCGTGGGAGCAGGCCTTCGTGTGGCCTTCACGCTGGCGCGCTGGGCGGTGCTGGGCAATGTGCGCAAATCCATCGGCATAGACAGGGCGCGTTACCTGATCACGGGCGCCGCGCCCATCTCGCCGGACCTGGTGCGCTGGTATCTGGCGCTGGGCGTGCCCATGCTCGAGGTCTGGGGCATGACCGAGACCTGCGGCGCCTCCACCTGCATGCCGCCGGGCCGCATCGTGCCAGGCTCCATAGGCCCCGCGGCCGGCTACAACCAGGTGCGCGTGGACCCGGCCACTGGCGAGATCCAGGTGCGAGGCGCCAATGTGTTCATGGGCTATCTGAACCAGGAGGCCAAGACGGCCGAGAGCTTCAGCGAGGACGGCTGGCTGCGCACCGGCGACGTGGGGACGGTGGACGCCCAGGGCTACCTGCGCATCACCGAGCGCATGAAGGACATCCTGATCACGGCCGGCGGCAAGAACGTGGCGCCCAGCGAGTGGGAGAACGAACTCAAGTTCAGTCCCTACATCACCGACGCCGTGGTCATAGGCGACAAACGCCCCTACCTGACCGCGATCCTCATGATCGACCAGGAGAACGTGGAAAAGTATGCGCAGGAGCGCGACGTGCCGTTCTCCAACTACGCCAGCCTCACGCGCGCGCCCGAGGTGCAGGCCCTGGTGCAGTCGGAGATCGACCGCGTCAACACCCGCTTCGCGCGCGTGGAGCAGGTCAAGAAGTTCTATCTGCTGGAGACCCAGCTCACGGCCGAGGACGAGGAGCTGACGCCCACCATGAAGCTCAAGCGCCGCCTGGTGCAGGCCAAGTACGCGGCGCAGATCGAGGCGATGTACGCCTGAACCGGCAGCCATCCACCACAAGCGAAGGAGACGGACATGAAAAGCATCCACGCAGCGGCCCTGGTGTCGCTGGGAGCCCTGGGGCCCCTGGCTTCGGGCTCGGCCCACGCCCAGCAGCAGGGCGTCACGCCCACGGAGATCCTGCTGGGCTCCATCCTCGACCTGTCCGGCCCCGTGGCGGCCATGGGCAAGCCCGCGCGCAACGGCATGCTGATGCGGCTGGACGAGGTCAACGAGCAGGGCGGCATCCACGGGCGCAAGCTGCGCCTGATCGTGGAGGACGACGGCTACGACCCCAAGAAGGCCGTGCTGGCCGCGCAAAAGCTGGTCAACCGCGACAAGGTCTTCCTCGTGGCCGGCCACCTGGGCACGGCCCAGAACATGGCGGCCATGCCGGTGCAGTTCGAGAAGAACATCATCAACTTCTACCCGCTGACGGCGGCGCGCGAGATGTACGAGCCGCTGCACCGGCTCAAGTACTCCTTTGCTGCCACCTACTACGACCAGGTTCGCCTGGCCGCACCGAAGCTGGTGGCCGACAAGGGCGCGAAGAAGGCCTGCGTGGTCTACCAGGACGATGACTTCGGCCTGGAGGTGCTGCGCGGCGCCGAGGCCGGCCTCAAGGCGGGGGGCAGGGAACTGGCCGAGAAGACCACCTACAAGCGCGGTGCCACCGACTTTTCCTCGCAGGTGGCGCGGCTCAAGGCGGCCTCCTGCGACTTCGTCATCCTGGGTACGACCATCCGCGAGACGGTGGGCGTGATGGCCGAGTCGCGCAAAAGCGGCTTCGAGCCCACCTTCCTGTCGACCTCGGCCTCGTACACCGAGGTGGTTACACGGCTGGGCGGCAAGGCCGTCGAGGGCCTGCTCACCACCATGACGGCCCAGCACCCCTACCTGGACGATGCCTCGGGGCCGCTGCGTCTGTGGGCCAACAAGTACAAGACGCGGTTTGGCGACGATCCCAATGTCTTCTCGGTCTATGGCTACGTCATCGTGGACCACTTCGCCCAGGCCGCGAACAAGGCCGGCAAGGGCCTGAGCACCGACAGCTTCATCCAGGCCATGGACTCCATGCGCTTCGAGCCCGACATGTTCGGCTTTCCCATGATCTCGTTCAGCGCACAAAAGCGCCTGGGCAGCGACGAGTCGCGGCTGTCGCAGGTCGTGGACGGGCGCTGGAAGGTGGTCTCCGGCTACGCCAAATGACGCAGGAGCATCCACACATGAGCACCTTCCGCACCCGGCTGGACGGGCATATTCTGCACCTGCGCTTCGGCGCGCCCGGCGCCCACAACCTCATGCGCGACGAATGGTTCGCCGACCTGGATGCGGTGCTGCATGACGCCACCGCCAACCCGCAGGTGCGCTGCCTGCTGCTTTCGGCCGAAGGCAAGTCCTTCAGCAGCGGCGGTGATCTGCAGGCCTTTCTGAACGGTCCCTTTCCCGAAGGCGGCGCAATGGACACGGGCCTGGCGCGCTGCCTGCAGACGCTGGAAGGCTTTGCCAAGCCCATCGTGGCCTGTGTGCATGGCGCGGCCATCGGCGGCGGAGCGACCATCCTGCTGCACTGCGACTTCGTCTATGCCGAGGAGGGCACCAGCTTCCAGTTCCCCTTCACTCGCATCGGCATCGTGCCCGAGCTGGGATCGACCGTGCTGCTGGCCCAGCATGCGGGCCGTCGCCTGGCCACCGAACTGCTGCTGCTGGCCCGGCCCTTCGATGCAGCCACTGCCGTGCGTGCGGGCCTGGCCAGCGAGGCGCTGCCGGCGCCCGAGGCCGAGCGGCGCGCGCAGGAGACGGCCGCCGCGCTGGCGGCCCTGCCGCCGGCTGCGCTGCGCTCCACCAAGCGGCTGCTGCGCCGCGCCGTGGAGCCTGCCTATGCCCGGGCCTGGCGCGATGAATGCCAGGCGCTGGAGACCCGCTTCGCCGGCGCCGAGGTCCAGGAAGCCTGCTCGGCCTTCCTTGCCAAGCGCGCGCCGGACTTCTCGCGCTTTTCCTGACCCGCCGCCATGGCCCGCCCGCGCAAGAGCGAGATCCACAGCGACAACCGGCGCGAGGAACTGGTCATCGCGGCGGCGCGCCTGTTCCGTGAAAAGGGCTTCAACGGCACCTCCATGCGTGACATCGCCGCCGCCGCCCACATGCAGTCGGGCAGCCCCTTCTACCACTTCGCCAGCAAGCAGGACCTGCTGTTCGCCGGCGTGGAGCATGGCCTGCGCGCCTGCCTGCAGGTGCTGGAGGCCATCGATGCGCGCAGCATGGCGCCGGCCGCGTACTTCCGCGCGCTGGCGCGCGAGCACCTGGCCCACCTGCTGGAGGACCGCATCGGCATGGCGCCGCTGGTGGTGGACGAATGGCGCCACCTGGAAGGCACCAACCGCGCCGCCATCGTGGACCTGCGCCGCCGCTACGAGCAGCTGTGGACGCGCGCGCTGCAGGGCCTGCACGATGCAGGCCTTGCCGGCCGGGCCGAGAAGATGGAGTGCTACTTCTTCCTGGGCGCGCTGCACTCCGTCTATTCCTGGTACCGGCCCGAAGGCCCGCTGTCGCCGCAGGCCGTGGCGGATCGGCTGGTGGATTGGGTGCTGGGGCCACGGGCGTGATGCCGCACGGCTTGCCGCCCTATCTGCACCGTGATAATCTGGTCAGCATGACCAGATCTTCATCCATGAACAAAGCCACGTCCAGCCGGCCGGCGCCGCAGCCGGGGCATTGGTTGCTGCAAGACGCAAAGGCGCGCTTCAGTGAACTGGTGCGGCGCGTTCACAGCGAGGGGCCGCAGCACGTCACCGTGCACGGCCGCGATGAAGTCGTCGTCATCACGGCGCAAGACTTTCGCCGCCTGCAGGGCGCGCGCACGGGCCAGGCGCTGATCGACGTCATGCAGGCATCTCCCTGGAGGGATATCGACCTGGCGGCGGCATCATCCGAGGCCGCTCCCGTGCGGGATGTGGAGCTGTGAAAGGCTACCTGCTCGACACGAACATCCTCTCGGAGCTGCGGCGTCCTCGCCCCGAGGCCAAGGTGCTGGCCTTCCTGCGTGCCCAGCCATTCGAAAGCCTTTTCGTCAGTGCCGTGACTTTCGCGGAAATACGCTTTGGCATCGAGCTGATTGACGACGTCCACAAGCGAGCCGTGCTCATGGATTGGCTGCAACTGAGCTTGCGGCCCATGTTCGAGAACCGCGTGCTGGGCGTCAGCGAGGATGTCATGTTCCGATGGCGGTTGCTGGTGCACGAGGGTCGCAAGATGGGGCATACCTTTTCCCAGCCTGACCTCATCATTGCTGCCACGGCCCTGCACCACGGAATGACCATGGTGAGCCGCGACACGGGCGGCTATGCCATGACCGGCGTGCCCCTGCTCAATCCCTGGCAGGAATCGCCATAGGGACTTGCACCTCAGCCTCCCGCTCCCGCAAACACCGCCAGCCTGCGGCTGCCCGCGAAGATCGACTTCGGCGTCAGCCCGTAGACCTGCCGTATCGAGTGGCTGAAATGCGTGGCGTCCGGGTAGCCGGCGTCCAGGGCCACGTCGGTGAGCTTCATGTCCTGGGTCACGTAGCTGAGGAAGGCGCGGGCGCGCTTCCAGGTCTTGAAGCGGCGAAAGGGCACGCCGGCCTCCTGGCTGAACAGGTGCAGGAAGCGCGACTCGGACAGGCAGATGTCGCTGGCACAGCGCAGTGCGGACGCGGGGCTGCCGGGCTCGGCCTTGATCCGGTCGATGATGGTCTGCACGCGCGCATCGCGGGCCGGTGCCGGCAGGGGTTCGCCGAAGAAAATGCGGTCGAACTCGGCCGTGCTGACGCCATGGCCCGGCTCGTGCAGCTGCAGCTGGGGCAGCAGGCAGGACAGGCCGTCGTGCATGCGCTGCAGCAGCGCCGCGTCATGCACGGCACCGCCGGCACCCAGCAGCTCGGATGGCAGGCGCTGCGTGTCCACGGTTTCGGCCTCGATCAGCAGGTTGCAGATGGTGCGTTCGCTGGCCTCGATGCCATGGCGCGCATGCGCCGGCACGATGGACAGCCGGCTGTGCTCCCAGGCACCGTCGCCCAGGCGCACGCGGTGCGATCCGCGCAGCGAGAAATACACCGCGTGGCCGCCCAGGCAGCGTTCGCGCGGCTGGCCCAGCAGGCCGCTGTAGACAGCGCGGTCCGCATTGAGCCACATGACCCGGGGCTCCTGGGGCAGAGAATGCGGCAGCGTGATTTCCGGGCGTAAAGGCTGGGGCGGCATGGCGGGGTCTCCTGGGAGATCGTTGTCGTGACGGGCTGCCCTGAGGGCAGTGCAAACCAACGGGAAGGCGCCGTGGAGCGCGGCGCTGGCGGCCAGGCTCCTGGATGGCATTTTAGAAAGCAACTGATTGGTTTTTTATCGGGGTATACGCAGACCGGTGCGGCCGGCCAGCCGTTGACCGTTGATGCAGGGCGATGAAAGAGCGCGCCCCTTGTGAGGGGCGCAGGAGGAAGGCGGTGGTGCGTGCAGCCGGCCGCCGCTCAGGTCTGCACCTTCAGCGCCTCCCGCAGCTGGTACTTGAGGATCTTGCCCGTGGGATTGCGCGGCAGCGCCTGCACCAGGTGCAGCCGGCGCGGCGTCTTGTAGCGGGCCAGCCGCGCGGAAGCGAAGGCCTGCAGCTGCTCCAGCTCCAGTGACTGGCCGGGCTTGAGGGCCAGCACGGCCACCACGGCCTCGCCCCAGCGTGGGTCGGGCGCGCCGACGACGGCGACCTCGGCAATGGCCGGGTGGCCGGCCAGCACGCTTTCGACTTCGGCCGGATAGACGTTCTCGCCGCCCGTGATGATCATGTCCTTGACGCGGTCGCAGACGTACAGGAAGCCGTCCGCATCGCGGTAGCCCACGTCGCCCGTGCGGAACCAGCCCTCGGGCGAGAAGGCCTGGCGCGTGGCCTCGGGCTGCCTCCAGTAGCCGCGCGCCACGTTGGGGCCGCGCACGCAGATCTCACCGCGCTCGCCGGGTGCGTGCATCTCTTCGCCTGCCGGATCGATGAGCCGCACCTGGGTCAGCAGCGCTGCGTGTCCCACCGAGCCCAGCTTGTCCAGCGCGTATTCCTCGGCCAGCACCGTGACCAGGGCTGCGGTCTCCGTCAGTCCGTAGCCCTGCTGCACGCCTATGCCGCGGGCGCCGTAGGCGCGCAGCAGCGGTTCCGGGCAGGGCGCTCCGCCGCAGACGATGAGGCGCAGCGAGGACAGGTCGGCCGCGGCAAACTGCGGCGACTGGCTGATGAACAGCAGCATGGCCGGCACCGCGAACACCGTGGTGATTCCATGGGCCGCGATGTCGTGCAGGGCACGTTCGGCATCGAAGCTGCGGTGCAGCACCACATGGCCGCCCTTGAGCAGGGTGGTCAGCGTCAGCACATTGAGGCCGCCGATATGGAAGATGGGCGCGAAGACCAGCAGCCGGTCCGTCGCCAGCACGTCGATGCTGTAGAGCTCGCCCACATGGTTCCACCAGAAATTGCCGCAGGTCAGCAGGGTGCCCTTGGGTCGGCCGGTGGTGCCCGAGGTGTACATGATCAGGGCCACGTCGTCGTTCAGCGGCGCGGCGGGTGCCTGCGCCATGGGCGCCGTGCCGCGCATGGCCTGCGCCAGGTCCGGCCACAGGGCGCTGTCCCGGGCCTCGCCTTCGGCATTCCAGTAGCGGGCGCAGCACAGGCCCTCGCGGATGCCGGCGATGGTCTCGTGGTGGGAGGCGGCCACCACCAGCGTATGCACGCCCGCGTCGTTGACGATGTAGTGCAGCTCGGGCTCCGCCAGCCGGAAGTTCAGCGGCACGAAGATGGCGCCCAGTTGCGATGCGGCGAACATGGTGACCAGGAACATCGGATGGTTGAGCCCCAGGTAGGCCACGCGCATGCCGGGGCGCAGCCCGCCCTGCGCCAGCACGGCCGCCGCGCGCTCTATCTGCGACTGCAGTTGGCCATAGCTCCAGGTCAGGCCCTCGAAGCTCAGCGCCGGGCGCGGTCCGGAGCGCAGCGCGCGCCCGCGCATCCACTGCGCCATGCCGATGGCCGGTGGCTGCGAGGGCTGGCCTCCCATCTGTTCCTGGGTGCAGGGGGCGGTGGCGGGCATCGTTGCGTCTCCTTGGTGCGTCGTCCGGGATTTGCCCGCATGCTCCCAGCTTTGGTGGCCTGCGGCTTGCGCAATCCTGCTGAAGCGAACGAAGGCCGGGTCAGCAGGTTGCCGCAATACAGCGGGCCGGACGGTTCCTAGACTGAATGCCATACCCGGAGCACGCGGCCGGCGCCGCGCGGGGATTGCAAGAAGGTCCAGATGCCATTGATCGAATCCACCATCGCCACGGGCAGCGAAAGCTACCAGGCCAACCGTGCGGCCACGCTGGGCCAGCTCGAACGCGTGCGTGCGCTGGAGCAGCGCACCGTCGGAAAATCCGAGGCCGCGCGCGAACGCCTCGAAAAGCGCGGCCAGCTGCTGCCGCGCGAGCGACTGTCCCTGCTGCTGGACCCCGGCATGCCCTTCCTGGAGCTGGGCACGCTGGCCGGCTACTGCATGGACACACCCGACCCGGAGCGCAGCGTGCCCGGCGGCGGCATCATCGCCGGCATCGGTCATGTGAACGGCGTGCGCTGCCTGGTCAAGGCCTCCGACTGCGGCATCGATGCGGGTGCGCTGCAGCCCATGGGCCTGGAAAAGACCCTGCGCATGCAGGAGCTGGCGCTGGAAAACAGGCTGCCCTATGTGCAGCTGGTGGAAAGCGCGGGTGCCAACCTCATGGCCTACCGCGTGGAGGATTTCATCCACGGCGGCAGCACCTTCCGCAATCTCGCACGGCTGTCGGCTGCGGGCCTGCCGGTGGTGACGGTCACGCATGGATCGTCCACGGCCGGCGGCGCCTACCAGACGGGGCTGTCGGACTACATCATCATGGTGCGCGACCGCTCGCGCGCCTTCCTCGCGGGGCCGCCGCTGCTGCTGGCCGCCACGGGCGAGGTGGCCACCGAGGAGGAACTCGGTGGTGCCGTCATGCATACCTCGGTCTCGGGTCTGGGCGACTACCTGGCCGAGGACGACCGCGACGCGCTGCGCATTGCGCGCTCCATCCTGGGCCAGATCGACTGGGACCGCGGTGCCGACCCGGCCACGGTGCGGCGCTCCTTCAGGCCGCCGCGCTATGACGCCGAGGAATTGCTGGGCATCATGCCTGCCGACTACAAGCGGCCCGTGGACATGAAGCAGGTGATCGCACGCATCGCCGATGGCTCGGAGTTCCTGGAGTTCGGCCGGAACTACGGCAGCGCCACGGTCTGCGGCACCCTGCGCATCGAGGGCTGGGCCGTGGGCGTTATCACCAACAACGGCCCCATCGATGCCGACGGCGCCACCAAGGCCACGCACTTCATCCAGGCCTGCTGCCAGGCGCGCACACCGCTGCTTTACCTCAACAACACCACCGGCTTCATGGTGGGGCGTGCCTACGAGGAGGGCGGCATCATCAAGCACGGCTCCAAGATGATCCAGGCCGTGACCAACGCCACCGTGCCCCAGATCACCATCTACTGCGGCGCCTCCTTCGGCGCGGGCAACTACGGCATGTGCGGGCGAGGCTTTCATCCGCGCTTTTGCTTCAGCTGGCCCAATGCCAGGACGGCTGTCATGGGGGGGGAGCAGGCGGCGCGCACCATGCGCATCGTCACCGAGGCCGGCATGCGCCGCAAGGGCGAGGTCGATGCTGCCAGGCTGGATGCGCTGGAGCGCCAGATCATCGAGCGATTCGACAGCCAGATGAGCGTTTTCACCACCAGCGCACGGCTGCTGGACGACGGCGTGATCGACCCGCGCGACACGCGCGCCGTGCTGGCCAATGTGCTGGCCATCTGCCGCGAGGCCCAGGCCCGCGAGCCGCAGGCGATGCAGTTCTCCGTCGCACGTCCCTGAGTCCTAGCCCCTTCCCGCCATGCCGCAAGCCACACCCTTTCACACCCTCCTGGTCGCCAACCGGGGCGAGATCGCCCTGCGCGTCATGCGCACGGCCCGGGCCATGGGCTACCGTACGGTGGCCGTCCATTCCAGCGCCGACGCACGGGCCGCCCATGTGCTGGCGGCCGACCAGGCCGTCTGCATCGGCGCACCGCTGCCCGCCCAGTCCTACCTGTGCGCAGACCGCATCATCGAGGCCGCACGCGCCACGGGCGCCGACGCCGTGCATCCGGGCTACGGCTTCCTGGCCGAGAACGCAGACTTCGCCAAGGCCTGCCGCGCGGCGGGCCTGGTCTTCGTCGGACCGTCGCCCGAGGCCATGCGCGCCATGGGCGACAAGGCCGGTGCCAAGCGCCTGATGATGGAGGCGGGCGTGCCCTGCATTCCCGGCTACCAGGGCGAGGACCAGTCGCAGCCGCGCCTGGCCGCCGAGGCGCAGCGCATCGGCTACCCGGTCATGATCAAGGCCACGGCCGGGGGCGGCGGGCGCGGCATGCGCCTGGTGGCGCAGGCTGCGCAGTTCGCCGAGGCGCTGGCCAGCGCCCAGTCCGAGGCCTTGCATGCCTTCGGCGATGCCACCGTGATCCTGGAGCAGGCCATCGCCAGCCCGCGCCATGTGGAGATTCAGGTCTTCGCCGACCGCCACGGCAACGTGGTGCATCTGGGCGAGCGCGACTGCTCGGTGCAGCGCCGCCACCAGAAGCTGATCGAAGAGGCACCTTCGCCCGCCGTCGATGCCGCGCTGCGCGAGCGCATGGGCGCCACGGCCGTGGCGGCCGCGCGCGCCATCGGCTACGAAGGCGCAGGCACCCTGGAGTTTCTGCTGGACGCACAGGGCGGCTTCTTCTTCATGGAGATGAACACGCGGCTGCAGGTCGAGCATCCGGTCACCGAAGCCGTCACGGGCCTGGACCTTGTGGAGTGGCAGTTGCGCGTGGCGGCCGGCGAGCCGCTGCCCGCAGCCCAGGACGCCATCCGCTTTGCAGGCCATGCCATCGAGGTGCGGCTGTGCGCCGAGGACCCTGCCAGCGGCTTCATGCCGCAAAGCGGAACCTTGCACCGCTGGGAGCCGCCACCTGGCGTGCGCGTGGAGCATGGGCTGGCCTCGGGCATGGAGGTTCCGCCCTACTACGACTCCATGATCGCCAAGATCATCGTCCACGGCGCCACGCGCGACGAGGCTGCAAGACGGCTGCGCCGCGCGCTGGGCGATCTGGTGGCGCTGGGCCTGGCGACCAACCAGGCCTTTCTGTCGCGCTGCCTGGGTCACCGTCAGTTCCTCGCGGGCGGCGCCACCACGGCCTTCATCGCCGAGCAGGGCCAGGCCTTGCTGCAGGAGGACGATGAAGCCCGGCTGGCCCGTGCCCGCGCCGTGGCCTGCTGGCTGCTGCTGGAAACCGCCTCCACCATGCCCGGGGGCGGGCCGATGGGCGACGCGGCGGGCCTGGCCCACCGCCATCCCGTGGCCATGCGCTGGGTCTTCGACGGCCAGGCGCGCAGGACCCGCATACGCCGCACGGCACCGTGCCTGTTCGAGATGCAAGAGGACGGCGCTGTGTCCCTGCTGCGCGTGGAGGACGCTCCTGCCCGGGGCCATGCGCGCTTCACGTTGAACGATGTCACCGAGGCCGTCGCCTGGGAGCGCGAAGGCAACCACCTCTGGCTGCACCTGGACGGCGCCCCCCATGCGGCCGAGGACCGCAGTCATGAACCTGCCATGCGCGCCGGTACGGCCGGCGGCGATGGCAAGGTCCGCGCGTCCCTGACCGGCCGCGTGGTCGCGTTGCCTGTGGCCGTGGGCGACACGGTGCAGGCCGGACAGTCCGTGCTGGTGGTCGAGGCGATGAAGATGGAGCATGTACACGCGGCGGGCGTGGGCGGCGTGGTGGCGGCCGTGCATGCGGCCGTGGGGGAGCAGTTGGGTGCGGGACGCCTGGTGCTGGAGATCACTGCGGCTGCGGAGCCGGCGCAGGTGCCGGTGGAACAGGGGGGCCGGTCATGAGCGAAGCCAGCGAAGTGCTGCTCGACAAGCGCGGCACGGCCTTCTGGATCACCATCCACCGGCCCGAGCGGCGCAATGCGCTCAACGCCGGCGTGCTGGCCGGCCTGCGCCAGGGCTTGCGGCAGGCGCAGGCCGATGCCGATGTGCGCGCCATCGTGCTCACGGGCAGTGGCGACACGGCTTTTTGTGCGGGCGCCGATCTGCAGCCAGGCCAGGCCTTTCGCTTCGACTTCGCCACGCCCACGCTGGACTACGCCGACCTGCTGCGCGAGGCCCATGACACACGCCTGCCCATCATCGCGCGCATCAACGGCGCCTGCATGGCCGGCGGCATGGGCCTGGCCTGCATGGCCGACATGGCCGTGGCGGCAGAGCATGCGCAGTTCGGCCTGCCCGAGGTCAGGGTGGGCGTGTTTCCCATGCAGGTGATGAGCCTGCTGAAGGACCTGGTGCCCCCGCGCGTGCTGCGCGAATGGGCGCTGTGCGGCGAGCCCTTCGACGCGCAGGAGGCGCTGCGCCACGGCCTGGTCAACCACGTTGTCCCATCGGCGGAACTCGACGACAAGACCGGCTGGCTGCTTGCGCGCCTGGCAGACAAGTCGCCCACGGCCATCCGGCGTGGCAAGTACGCCATGCGCGCCATCGCCGCCATGTCCTTCGAGCAGTCCATCGCCTTCACGGAAAGCCAGATCGCGCTGCTGGCTCAGACCGAGGACGCCCGCGAGGGTCTGGCCGCCTTCGCCGAAAAGCGCCCCACCGCCTTCACGGGCCGCTAGACAGAACTCTGGACCCCAGGAGGAGACAAACCATGCAACTGACACCTGAACATGAACAGATACGCGACACCGTCCGGCGCTGGGTGGCGCAGGAGGTCAATCCCCATGTGGACGCCTGGGAGGCCGAAGAAATCTTCCCGGCCCACCAGGTCTTCGGCCAGATGGGGCGCCTGGGGCTGCTGGGGCTGAACAAGCCCGTGGAGGATGGCGGACTGGGCCTGGACTACTCCTACGCCGCCGTGCTGGCCGAGGCCATCGCGGACATCGACTGCGGCGGCATTCCCATGGCCATCGGCGTGCAGACCGACATGTGCACGCCGGCCCTGGCCCAGCGCGGCAGCGCCGAGCTGCGCGCCGAGTTCCTGGCTCCGGCCATCCGGGGCGAGCGGGTGGGCTGCATCGGCGTGTCCGAGGTCGGCGGTGGCTCGGACGTGGCCGCCATCAGGACCACGGCGCGCCGCGACGGCGGCGACTACGTGATCAACGGCGGCAAGATGTGGATCACCAATGGCACGCAGGCCGACTTCTGCTGCCTGCTGGCCAATACCTCGGATGGCCCCGTCCACAGGAACAAGTCGCTGATCATCGTGCCCATGAAGGCGCGCGGCATCAGCGTGGCGCGCAAGATCCGCAAGATCGGCATGGACTCCTCGGACACGGCGCAGCTCTATTTCGATGACGTACGCGTGCCCCTGCGCCACTGCATCGGCGAGGAGGGCATGGGATTCATCTATCAGATGGAGCAGTTCCAGTCCGAACGTCTGTGGGGCGCGCTCAACGCCACGGCCATGGCGCAGCGCGCCATCGACCAGACCATCGATTACACGCGCGGCCGCCAGGTCTTCGGCCGGCCGCTGCTGGACAACCAATGGGTGCATTTCCGGCTGGCCGAGCTGCAGGCCGATGTCGCGGCCGTGCGGGCCCTGGCCTGGCAGGGCGTGGAGATGGTGGTGCGCGGCGAGGACGCCACGCGCGTGGCCACCATGGCCAAGCTCAAGGTCGGCCGCCTGGTGCGCGAGGTGGCCGACGGCTGCCTGCAGTTCTGGGGCGGCATGGGCTATGTGATGGAAAGCCCGGTCTCGCGCTTCTTCCGCGATGGGCGGCTGACCTCGATAGGCGCGGGCGCCGACGAAGTGATGCTGCAGGTGCTGTGCAAGTTCATGGGCATCTTTCCAAGAAATGCATGAGACGCCCCCTGGGTCGCTTTGCGCCTTCCCCTCGTGGCACGGCGCCTCCGTACTTGCTTCGCAAGGGAGGGGGACGCCAGCCTCGGTGCGGGGCGGCCCTTCCTTGCTGTCCCCTGTCCTTGGGCGCGCCAGTTTCATGCGGTGTGGATGACGCGCAGCCCTGTTGAAAACCGAGATATCGGAGCCCTTGCATGTTCGACTCCCCGCCACTGCCCCACTATTTCTCGCCCGGGCATGAAGCCTTCCGGCGCAGCCTGCGCGATTTCGTGGACCGCGAGATCTCGCCCTTCGTCAACGCCTGGGACGAGGCCGGCAGCTTCCCGCGTTCGCTGTACGGCCGCATGGCCGCGCTGGGCGCCCTGGGCCTGGGCTACCCCGAGGCGCTGGGCGGCACCGAGGCCGACGTGTTCCACCAGTTCGTCGTGGCCGAGGAGCTGGCGCGTGCGGGCTGCGGCGGGCTGTCGGCCTCGCTGACCTCGCACATCATCGGTCTGCCGCCCGTGCTGCACTGGGGCAGCGAGGCCTTGAAGCGGCGCGTCATCCCCGGCGTGCTGCGCGGCGAGCAGATCTCGGCGCTGGCCGTCACCGAGCCTGGCGGCGGCTCCGACGTGGCTGCACTCAGGACCACGGCCGTGCGCGACGGAGATCACTACGTCGTCAACGGAGAAAAGACCTTCATCACCTCGGGCATGCGCGCCGACTGGTTCACCGTGGCGGTGCGCACCGAGCCCGGCAACAAGGGGCCGGGCGGCATCTCGGCCCTGCTCATCGCCGGCGACAGCCCGGGCCTGGAACGCACCGAACTGCGCAAGATGGGATGGTGGGCCTCGGACACCGCCCACCTGCGCTTCGACCAGGTGCGTGTACCTGTCTCGCAGCTGATCGGCGAGGAGAACGCGGGCTTCAAGGTCTTCATGAACAACTTCAACAACGAGCGGCTGGTCATGTCGGCCAGCGCCTGCGCCTATGCCGAAACCTGCCTGCGCGAGGCCCTGGACTGGGCGCGCGGGCGCAGCACCTTCGGTGCGCCGCTGTCCGAGCGCCAGGTCATACGCCACAAGCTCATGGACATGTACCTGCAGATCGAGGCCGCGCGCGCCATGGTCTATGAACTGGCCTGGCGGCTGCGCGAAGGGCAGGGCCTGGCCCATGAGCTGGTGGCGCGCACCTGCCTGGCCAAGGTCATGGCCACGCGCGCCATGCAGCTGTGCGCCGACCAGGCGGTGCAGATCCTCGGCGGCATGGGCTTCATGCGCGGCACGCGCAGCGAGCGCATCTACCGCGAGGTCAAGGTCATGATGATCGGCGGCGGCTCCGAGGAAATCATGAAGGACCTGGCCGCGCGCCAGCTGGGCATCTGAAGCGGCATGGGGAGACAGCAAATGAATGGGCAAAAGACCGTGCGCATCGGCGGCGCCTCGGGGTTCTGGGGTGACAGCAAAGTGGGCGCGCCCCAGCTCGTGGACTCGGGCGGCATCGACTACCTGGTGTTCGACTACCTGGCCGAGACCACCATGGCCATCCTGGCCGCGGCCCGGGCCAGGAATCCTGCCATGGGCTATGCGACCGACTTCGTGGACAGCGCCATGGCCCAGGTGCTGCCCGAGGTCCTGCGCCGCGGCATCAAGGTGGTGTCCAACGCCGGCGGCATCCACCCCCAGGGCTGCGCCGACGCGCTGCAGGTGCTGGCCGAGTCGATGGGACTGCGCCCGCGCATCGCCGTGGTCGAGGGCGACAACGTGGCGGCACTGCTGCCCGCGATGCGGGAGCAGGGCGTGCGCGACATGTTCACGGGGGAGCCGCTGCCGGAGCAGGTGCTCAGCGCCAACGCCTATCTGGGCGCCACACCCGTGGCACGGGCGCTGGCGCAGGGCGCCGACATCGTGATCACGGGGCGCTGCGTGGACAGCGCCGTGACCCTGGGCGTGCTCATGCACGAATTCGGCTGGAGCGATACCGACCATGACCGCCTCGCGGGCGGCAGCCTGGCAGGCCACATCATCGAATGCGGCTGTCAGGCCACGGGCGGCCTCTTCACCGACTGGCAGCGCGTGCCGGACTGGCCCGGCATCGGCTATCCCGTCGTGGAGTGCGCTGCCGACGGCAGCTTCGAACTCACCAAGCCGCCGGGCACGGGCGGCCTGATCGACAGCGCCTGCGTGGCCGAGCAGATGCTCTACGAGGTAGGCGACCCCGGCGCCTACCTGCTGCCCGACGTGTGCTGCGACTTCCGCCAGGTGCGCATCGAACAGATGGATGCCCAACGGGTGCGCGTGAGCGGCGCGCGGGGCCGTGCGCCCACGGGCAGCTACAAGGTATCGGCCACGCAGCTCGACGGATACCGCTGCGCGGGCCTGCTGGCCCTCATCGGCCTGGACGCGGCGGCCAAGGCACGGCGCACGGGTGAGGCCGTCATAGAGCGCACCGGGCGCATCCTGCATGCAGCCGGCCTGCCGCCCTTCACGCGCACGGCCGTGGAGCTGCTGGGCGCCGGCACCCTGGCCGGCCCTCAGGGGGCAGGCGGCATGCAGGCCTGCAGCCGCGAGGTACTGGTGCGCATCGTCGCCGACCATGCGCAGAAACAGGCCCTGGAGATCTTTGCGCGCGAGATCGCTCCGGCCGGCACCTCGTGGTCGCCGGGCACCACGGGGCCGTCGCTGGGCAGGCCGTCTCCCTCGCCGCTGATCAAGCCCTTTTCCTTTTTGCTCGACAAGGCCCTGGTTCCCGTCTGCGTGCGCATGGAAGGCGCGCAGACCGGCGTGGCGGTGCGCACCGGCGGGCCATCCGTGCAGAACACAGGGCCTGCAAGTCCGCCTGCGCAGCCTCCGTCCTGGGTCGATCCGCACGAGGAACAGGTGGAACTGCCGCTGATACGCCTTGCCTGGGCGCGCAGCGGCGACAAGGGCGACATCGCCAACATCGGCGTCATCGCGCGCCGCCCCGAATGGCTGCCGCTGCTGTGGGCCCGGCTCACGCCCGAGGCCGTGCTGGCCTGGTTTTCCCACCTGGCCCGGGGCCCCGTGCGGCGCTACTGGCTGCCGGGCACGGCATCCATGAACCTGGTGATCGAACAGGCCCTGGCCGGCGGCGGCCCGGCCTCACCGCGCTTTGACCCGTTGGGCAAGGGCAATGCCCAGATCCTGCTGGCCATGCCGGTGCGCGTGCCGCGCTCCCTGGCGGATGGCGTGCGCTGAAGCAGGCGCAGCGCATAGACTGGCGTTTTCCCCTTACGGATGACGCAGCATGACAGCAGACCAACGCTTCGCCCAGGCAGCCCTTGAACTGGGCCACCGCTTCGACGGCGAGATCAAGATCGGCGGCAACTACGCGCCCGTGGTGCGCGACGGCCAGCAGCTGTTCGTCAGCGGGCAGATTCCCCGCGTGGGCGATGAAGTGCTCTACGTGGGGACGGTCGGCGCCGGGATCGACCTGGCATCGGCCAGAACGGCCGCCGCCGTCTGCGCCATGCGCGCCCTGGCCTTCGTGCAGCGCGCGGCCGGCTCGCTCGATGCCGTGCGCGCCATTGCACGGATCACGGTCTATGTGCGCTCGGCCCCTGATTTCACCCAGCAAAGCGAGGTGGCCGACGGCGCCTCCGACCTCATCGCCCGGGTGCTGGGCCCCGTGGGTGCGCACAGCCGAACCTCGGTGGGCGTGCTGCAGCTGCCCAAGGGCGCGGCCGTGGAGCTGGACCTGATCGCCCGCGTGGACTGATCGCGCCAGCCCCTGCAGCTATCCCTGGCCCCCGGCCGCAATCTCCTGGCGCGCCTTCCAGGCACGCAGCGCCTGGCGGTATTCATCCATGGCCAGGTCATAGCTGTCGAAGATGCAGGGGTCGCAGCCATTGCCGCAGCAGGCGTCCAGGTCGGGCTGCTCGGGCGGCTGGGGCATGGGGTCGGCGGAATCTGGAATCGGCGCGGTGGTCATGGGCTCGATTGTCCAGCAGCTCCATCCGTGGCTGCTGCGTGCGGGTCAAAGGCATGGGCGCTCCAGGGTGCAAGCTCAACTCAAACAGCGCGGCGCCGGGAAATCGATCACGCTGCGGATGATCTCGCGCATCTCCGTGATCAGCGGCCGGGCATCGTCGCGGCGCCATTGCACGGTGTAGGTCAGCGGGGCCAGCGCGCTGTGCTTTGCGGCCTCGGCGCTGCCGTCCAGCACGCGCAGGCGGCCGCGTTGCTGCAGGGCCAGCGCCCATTGCTCGGGCATGTAGGTGAAGCCCAGGCCGTCCACCACCATGCCCACCACGGCGCCCCAGCTGTTGCAGGAAAGGCGCCGCTGCACGGCCAGGCCGTGGCGGCCCAGCCAGTCGTCCAGCGTGCGCGTGGCGCCCGAGCCGGTGGGCAGGGCGATCATCAGTTGCTCGCGCACCAGGCGCCGGGGCAGGCCGGTGCCGGCGCGGGCGATGAACTCGTCGCTGGCGGCCCAGACGAAGCGCACCTGGGCGACCTGCTCGAAGGCCAGGCTGCTGCGCGAGGACGGCCCGGCAATGACCACGCAGTCCAGCTCGCCATCGACGATGCGCTGCTCCAGCACCTGGCCGATGTCGGCGTGGGGCTCCAGCTGCAGGTCGGGGTGCAGCTCGGCCACCTTCTGCACCAGCCGGGGCAGCCAGGTCAGGCCGCTGAGTTCGCCAAAGCCGATGCGGCAGCGGCCCTGCAGGCCCACGCTGCGGCCTGCCGCCTCGCGCAGCTCGGCGGCGCCGTGCAGCAGCTCGCGGATGCGCGGCAGCAACTGCTCGCCCTGGGGCGTGAGTTCGGCGGCGCGGCCGCTGCGGTCGAACAGCTGCACGCCCAGCGAGGCCTCCAGCTCCGCAATGCGCTTGGACAGCGATGAGACCGACAGGTGCACGCGGTCGGCGGCCACGCTGAAGTTCAGGCAGGTGGCAGCCCAGTAGAAGGCTTCGAGCTGTTTGAGGGTCATGGCGACATTCTTCCAAAATCGAAATATCGATTCCTATTTATTTCGCTTTTCTTTGCGATTGGGCCCTTCTACATTGGCCGGCAATGCGTGCCAACACCGTCCCCTCCGCCACCGCTCCCGCAGCCGCCGCGCCAGCCTCGGCCCGGCCGCCGCGCCGCCTGCGCCAGGTGCTGTCGCTCGATGATTTCGAGCGGCTGGCGCGGCGGCACCTGCCGCGCCCCATCCATGCCTACATCAGCGGCGCGGTGGAGGACAACGCCTCGCTGGCGGACAACCGCCGCGCCTTTGCCGAGCTGGCCTTCGTGCCGCGCGCGCTGGTGGGCGTGGCGCAGCGCGATCCCTCCTTCGAGCTGTTCGGGCGCCGCTACGGCGCGCCCTTCGGCGTGGCGCCCATGGGCATTGCCGCGCTGTCGGCCTACCGGGGCGACCTGGTGCTGGCCCGGGCTGCACAGCAGGCGGGCGTGCCGGCCATCATGAGCGGCTCCTCGCTGATCCGGCTGGAGGAGGTGATGGCGGCCGCGCCCCACACCTGGTTCCAGGCCTACCTGCCGGGCGACCAGGGCCAGATCGATGCGCTGCTGGACCGCGTGGCCGCCGCCGGCGTGCAGACCCTGGTGATCACGGTGGACACGCCCGTGGCCGCCAACCGCGAGAACAATGTGCGCGCCGGCTTCTCCACGCCGCTGCGGCCCGGACCGGCCCTGGCCTGGCAGGGCATCAGCCATCCGCGCTGGCTGTTCGGCAGCTTTCTCAAGACCCTGTGGCGCCACGGCATGCCGCATTTCGAGAACAACTATGCGCACCGGGGCGCGCCCATCCTGTCGGCCAGCGTGATGCGCGATTTCTCGGACCGCTCCCACCTGGCCTGGCCGCATCTGGCCGCCATCCGCCGGCGCTGGCAGGGGCAACTGGTGGTCAAGGGCATTCTTTCGGCCGCAGACGCCGTGCTGGCGCGCGACCATGGCGCCGACGGCCTCATCGTCTCCAACCACGGCGGGCGCCAGCTCGACGGCGCCGTGGCACCGCTGCGCGTGCTGCCCGGCATCGTGCGCGCCGTGCCCGGCCTGCCGGTGATGCTGGACAGCGGCGTGCGCCGGGGCACCGACGTGCTCAAGGCCCTGGCCCTGGGCGCGCGCTGCGTCTTCGTGGGCCGGCCCTTCAACTACGCGGCCTCGGTGGCCGGACCGGCGGGCGTGACCCACGCCATGGCCCTGCTGCGCGAGGAGGTGCTGCGCGACATGGCCATGCTGGGCGCCACGCGCCTGGACCAGGTCACGCCGGCCTGCGTGCGCCACGCGCAGGCCTGGGATGCGTTCTGAGCGGCAAGACAACGGTATCGACACAGACAACAGACACAGACGGAGACACAGCAGTGAGCAAGATTCCCGGATTCCATATCCACGCCCGGCCCGAGGCCGCCCTTGGCGATGCGCTGCTGCAGCGCTACCGCGGCTTTCCGGTCGCCAATGTCAGCGACGCCATGAGCCGCACCACGGGCACCTCGGCGCTGCGGCCCTTCCATCGCCGCCAGGGGCCGCTGGCGGGCCGTGCGCTGACCGTGCGCACGCGGCCCGGCGACAACCTGATGGTGCACCAGGCCATCGACATCTGCGGCCCCGGCGACGTGATCGTGGTGGACGCGGGCGGCGCCGGGCCCAACGCCATCATCGGCGAGATCATGCTGGCGCTGATGATGGCGCGCGGCGCGGCCGGCATCGTCATCGACGGGCTGATCCGCGACAGCGACACCATCGGCCAGCACGGCCTGCCCGTGTATGCGCGCGGCGTCTCGCACCGTGGCCCCTACAAGGACGGACCCGGCGAGCTGCATGTGCCCGTCAGCATCGACGGCATGGTCGTCCACCCCGGCGACCTGATCCTGGGCGACGGCGACGGCCTGCTGGCCGTGCCCGCCGGCGAGGCCGCCGCCATTGCCGACCGCGTGGAGGCCATACAGCGCGACGAGGCCGACGTGCTCGCCGCCATTGCCGCAGGCCGTGCCGACCGCTCCTGGGTGGCGCGCACGCTGGCCGCCAAGGGGGTGCTGTGATGGACCATCGCGTTGTCCGTTTCGACTACTGGCTGGATGCGGCCTTCGACCGCATCGTCTCGGCCGCGCCTGGCGTGCAACTGGTCACCTGCCGGCGCGAGGGCGACGATGCCGCCGCCTGGCAGGCCCTTGCCGGCGCCCGGGTCTACCAGATCACGGCCGCCAAGGACGAGCTGCCGCGCCACTGGTTCGCCACGGCGGACCTGCTGGCGCGCTGCCCCGATCTGCTGGCGGTATCTTCCAGCGGCTCGGGCTGCGACACCATCGATATCGAGGCCTGCACGCGCGCCGGCGTGGCCGTGATGAACCAGTCGGGCGGCAATGCGGACTCGGTGGCCGAGATGGCCATCGGGCTGATGCTGTCCGTGCTGCGCCGCATCAACGAATCCGACCGCCTGCTGCGCGCCCCGGGCCGGGGCTTCAGCCGGGAAGACGTCATGGGCCACGAGCTGCGCGGCCGCACCCTGGGCCTGGTGGGCGTGGGCGAGGCCGGCAGCCGCGTCGCGGCCCTGGGCCGGGCCTTCGGCATGCAGGTGATCGGCTGCGACCCGGCCTATGACGCCGCCGGCCTGGCGGCGCGCGGGGCCGAGGCCGTCGGCTTCGACGAGCTGCTGCAGCGCGCGGACATCGTCTCCCTGCACTGCCCGCGCGATGCCTCCACGCTGGGGCTGATGGACGCCGCTGCCTTTGCGGCCATGAAGCCGGGCGCCATCTTCGTGAGCACGGCGCGCGGCGGCATCCATGACGAGGCCGCCCTGCACGCCGCCCTGGCCAGCGGCCACCTGGCGGGCGCGGGGCTGGATGTCTGGGACCAGGAGCCGCCGCCCGCCTCCCATCCGCTGCTGGCCCTGCCCCAGGTGGTGTCCACCTTCCACACCGCCGGCGTCACGCACGAGGCACGGCGCAACAACGCCGAGCTGGCCGCCACCCAGATCGTGCAGTTGCTGGCCGACGGCCAGCGGCCCGCGCGCCTGGTCAATCCCGAGGTCTGGCCGCATGCGCGCGAGCGCATCGCCCGGACCCTGTTCCCGTCCCGTTGATCCCTGTCCAGCAACCACAAGCAAAGCCCGCAGGCCTCTGCAAAGGGCTACCGAGGAGACAAAGATGACACAGCAAGCAAGGCGCGCATTGTGCGCAGGCCTGGCCGCCGCCTGCATGGCGCTGCCGGCCCTGTCCCAGGCCCAGACTCAGGGCGAGGCCCCCTATCCCTCGCGCAACATCGAGATGATCGTGGCCTACGGGCCCGGCGGCGGCACCGACCTGGTGGCGCGGCTGCTGGCCCGCCATCTGGAAAAGAAGCTGGGCGGCAGCGTGGTCGTGCTCAACCGCCCCGGCGCGGGCGGCGGCATCGGCTTTGGCGAACTGGCGCGGGCCAGGCCGGATGGCTACACCATCGGCTTCATCAACACGCCCAACGTGCTGACCATCCCCATCGAGCGCAAGAGCAGCTTTCACTGGAGCCAGTACGACCTGCTGGGCAACCTGGTGGACGACCCGGGAGGCTTTGCCATCCACAACAGCAACGCCATCACCACGCTGGCGGGCCTGGCCGCCTACGCCCGGGCCAACCCCGGCGCCGTGACCGTGGGCACCACGGGCACGGGCTCGGACGACCACCTCGCCATGCTGCTCTTCGCCAAGGCCACCGGAACGCAGCTCACCCATGTGCCCTACAAGGGCGCGGGCGAGGTGCGCGCCGCCGCCACGGGCCAGCAGATCACCATCGGCGCCATCAACGTGGGCGAGGTGCTGGCCTACCAGAAGGGCGGCACTCCCATCCGCCTGCTGGGCCAGATGTCGGCCGCGCGCAGCTCGCTGGCGCCCCAGGTGCCTACGTTCAAGGAGCAGGGCATCGATATCGAGCTGGCCTCCCTGCGCGGCCTGGCCGCGCCCAAGGGCTTGCCCGAAGGCGTGCGCAAAAAGCTGGTCGATGCCGTGGCCGCCATCGCGGCCGACCCGCAGTTCAGGCAGCAGGCCGAGGCCATGTACGCGCCGCTGCGCTACCTGGCGCCGCCCGCCTACGCGGCCGAGCTGGAGCGCACCGAGGCCGGCTTTCGCAAGCTCTGGACCGAAATGCCCTGGCAGGACGGCAAGCCCTGAAGGCCCTGGCCATGCAAACCTTTGAATGGACAAGGACGACTGCCATGACCCCTCTGTCGCGCCGCAGCCTGGCTGCGCTCACCTTGTGCACGCTGGCCCTGCCCGCCCTGGCGCAAGGCCCCATCACCCTCATCGTGGGCTGGCCTGCGGGCGGCCCCTCCGACAATGTGGCGCGGCTGGCGGCCACGCGCATGAGCGAGGCCCTGGGCCAGCCCATCACCATCGACAACCGGGCCGGCGCGGGCGGCAACCTGGGCAGCGATGCGGCGGCCCGCGCAAGGCCCGATGGCAACACCATCATGCTGGCCACCGTGGCCTCGCACGGCCTGAACTCCGCGCTCTACGCCCGGCTCAACCATGACCCGCTCAAGGACTTCGCGCCCATCGGCATGATCACCACCTCGCCCAGCGTGCTGCTGGTGCCCGTGGCCTCGCCGCTGCGCTCGGTCAACGATCTGCTGGAGGCGGCGCGCGCCAGGCCGGGCCAGCTCAACTACGGCTCGGGCGGCGTGGGCTCCAGCCAGCACCTGGCGGGCGCCAGCTTCAAGCAGCTCACGGGCGTGGATGTCACCCACATCCCCTACAAGGGCACGGCCCCGGCCATGACCGACCTGATGGCGGGCCGCGTGGACTTCGTGCTCACCACGGGCGCCATCCCCTTCATCCGCTCGGGCAAGCTGCGCGCCCTGGCCGTGGCCTCGCGCCAGCGCCTGCCGGCCCTGCCCGAGGTGCCGACGTTCGAGGAAGCAGGCGTCAAGGGCTTCTACACCGACTCCTGGTACGGCCTGGTCGCCCCGGCCGGCACGCCGCGCGCGGCGCTGGAGCGCCTGAACGGCGCACTGGCCACGGCGCTGCGCAATCCCGAGGTGCAAAAGCAGTTCGTCGAGCAGGGCTCGCTGCCCGTCCAGCCCATGGGCGTGGACGCGTTCTGGCGCTTCGTGCGCGAGCAGATGCCGGTGGCGGCCGAGCAGGTGCGGGTGTCGGGGGCGCGGGCGGAGTAGGAGGGGCTGGTGCGCTCTGGTGCGGGCTGGATCGGGCTGGAGCAAGGGAAGGCCCGGTCTCAGCCCCTTCTCTCAGCCTCTTCTTCGCGCTGCCAGCCCCTGCACCACGGCCGCCAGCCGGTCGATTTCCTCGGTGGTGTTGTAGAAGGCCAGCGAGGGCCGCACGGTGGTCTCCACGCCGAAGCGCCGCAGGATGGGCTGGGCGCAGTGGTGGCCGGTGCGCACGGCGATGCCTTCGGCGTTGAGTGCCTCGCCCACCTCGGCCGTGGTCCAGCCCTTGAGCACGAAGGACAGCACGCTGGCCTTGTCGGCCGCCGTGCCGATCAGGCGCAGGCCGGGGATGGGCGCCAGCGCCTGCGTGCCGTACTGCAGCAGATCGTGCTCGTAGCGCGCGATGCGCTCCATGCCCAGGGCCTGCACGTAGTCGATGGCGGCGCCCAGGCCCACGGCGTCGGCAATGTTGCCGGTGCCGGCCTCGAAGGTGTTGGGCAGGGGCTGGTAGACGGTTTTCTCGAAGGTCACGTCGGCAATCATGTTGCCGCCGCCCTGCCAGGGCGGCATGTCCTCCAGCACCTCGCGCCGTCCCCAGACCACGCCGATGCCCGTGGGACCGAAGACCTTGTGGCCCGAGAACACGAAGAAGTCCGCACCGATGGCCTGCACGTCCACGGCCATGTGCGAGACCGACTGCGCGCCATCGACCAGGGCCCGGGCGCCCGCCTGGTGGGCCAGCTCCACGATCTGCTGCACGGGCACGACCGTGCCCAGCGCGTTGGAGACCTGGGCGACGGAGACGATCTTCGTGCGCGGGTTCAGCAGCCTGCGGTATTCATCGATCAGCACCTGGCCCGAGTCGTCCACCGGGATCACGCGGATCTTCGCGCCCTTGGCGGCCGCCAGCTGCTGCCAGGGCACGATGTTGGCGTGGTGCTCCAGGTGGGAGACGATGATCTCGTCGCCCTCGCCCACATGCTGCCAGCCCCAGCTCTTGGCCACCAGGTTGATGGCCTCGGTGGTGCCGCGCACGAAGATGACCTCGTTCACGTCGGGCGCGTTGATGAAGCGGCGCACGCGCTCGCGCGCGCCCTCGTAGGCGTCGGTGGCGCGGGCAGCGAGTTCATGGGCTGCGCGGTGGATGTTGGAGTTCTCGTGTTCGTAGAAGTGGCGGATGCGCTCTATCACCGCGCGCGGCTTGTGCGTGGTGGCCGCGTTGTCCAGCCAGGCCAGCGGGCGGCCGTTGACGCGCTCGGACAGTATGGGAAAGTCCCGGCGCACGGCATGCACGTCGAAGGGCGCCTGCACGCCGGCCGCTCCATGCCTTGTCCCCTGTGAAGCCTGCTGGCGCTGCAGCGGATGGGCCGGCGTGGTGTAGCCGGCGGGCAGCACCACGGGATCGACAAAGTAAAAGCGCGGCTCGGCCGAAGGCACGGTGGACGCAATGCCGGGCCCTTCGGTGGGCACGCCGATGCGCGGCACGGCGGGTGCCGCAGGTGCCGCAGGTGCCGCAGGTGCCGTGAACGGGAGCGCGGCCAGCGCATCCAGCGGATCGCCCTGGCGCTGGGGCACGCCCAGCACCTGCGATCCCAGGCGCGGCTCGTAGGCGGGCAGGGCGCTCACGACATGGTCGGGCACGCCGTTGCCTGCCTGGGCATGGGGCAGCAGCGCGGGCGCGCGGTGGGCCAGCGAGGCCAGCGGCGCGGGCGATGCCGGCAGCAGGTTGCTGCCCGGCGCCACGCCCTGCGGGATGGGCGTGCCCGGCACGCCGGGGCCCAGGCCTGCGGGGCTGGCCAGCGGCGAGCCGGGCGGCGCCACGTTCACGGGCGCCTGCACGCCGGCAGGCAGGCCGGGAAGACCCGGAAGACCCGGCAGGGCAGGAGCCGATCCCGGTGCGGCGGAGAACAGGGCGTTGGCCATGCGCGCCAGCGCCTCGGGGTCGAAGGGCGCCTGGGGCGCCATGGAGGTGATTGCAGACACGGTCAACGCCCGGCCTCTTTACTTGTAGGTGTCGGGATAGTCGTGGTACTTGCCGATCTCGACATCGTCGAGCACGGCCAGCGCGTCGGGCGTGAGCACGGCCAGCGAGCAGTACAGCGAGATCAGGTAGGACGCGATGGCATGGTTGTTGATGCCCATGAAGCGCACCGACAGGCCTGGGCTCTGCTCGCCCGGCAGGCCGGGCTGGTACAGGCCGACCACGCCCTGGCGCTTGTCGCCCACGCGCAGCAGCAGGATCTTGCTCTTGCCATCGGCCACGGGCACCTTGTCCGAGGGGATCAGCGGAATGCCGCGCCAGGTGATGAACTGTGAGCCGAACAGGCTGACCGTGGGCGGCGGCGTGCCGCGGCGCGTGGCCTCGCGGCCGAAGGCGGCAATGGCCAGCGGATGGGTCAGGAAGAAGGCGGGTTCCTTCCAGACCTTGGTCAGCAGCTCGTCCAGGTCGTCGGGCGTGGGCGCGCCGGTCAGCGGGAAGATGCGCTGCTCGTCCGTGACCTGGGCCAGCAGGCCGTAGTCGGGGTTGTTGATCAGCTCGCTTTCCTGGTTCTCCTTGATGGTCTCGATGGTCAGGCGCAGCTGTTCCTTGATCTGGTCATGCGGGCTGCTGTAGAGGTCGGAGATGCGCGTGTGCACATCCAGGATGGTGGAGACGGCGTTGAGGAAGTACTCGCGCGGCTGCTCCTCGTAGTCCACATAGGTGCGCGGCAGCTGGTTGTCTTCCTGCTTGGCCGTGCAGGTGACCTTGATGGCCTCCGGGTTCTTGACGCGGTTGAGGCGGTAGATGCCGGCCTCCACCGGCGACCATTGCAGCAGGTGCGTCAGCCAGCGCGGGCTGATGGTCGAAAGCTGGGGAACGGTTTTGGTTGCGTTGGCCAGTTGCCGCGCGGCGTTGTCGCCTAGCGCGGTCGTGCCGCCCACTGTTGCCGACATGTGCAGACTCCGTGATCAGTTCAGGAAAAAGGGAAGGGGAAGGAAGGAAACAGGGCCAGTGTCCCGGCCCGCGCACATGTCTTCAACATGCTATAGCCGCCAAGCGCAGGCCGCGCACCAGCTGGTCGTGGGCCACGGTTTCGCCGCGCATCACCAGGGCCGAGGGCTGCACGCCCAGCGAGACGGCCAGCTTCTCCACGGTCAGCAGCGAGGCGATGACGCGGCCGCGCTCTATCTCGCCCACGTAGGAGCGGTTCAGGTCCGAGTGCTCGGCCAGCCGCTCCTGCGACCAGCCATGGGCCTCGCGCGCCTGGCGCACGGCAATGCCGAAGCTGGTGACAAGCCGGGTGCTCATAGGGCCACCTCCCGGGGCTGCTGCGCGTGCTCGCGCGCATGGGCCTGGGTGACATGGGCGCCGGGCGGCACGTCCTCGGTCACCCAGACATTGCCGCCGATGACCGCGCCACGCCCCAGCGTGACGCGGCCCAGGATGGTGGCGCCCGCGTAGATGACCACGTCGTCCTCCACCACCGGATGGCGCGCCAGGCCCTTGCGCAGATGGCCGTGCTCATCGGTGGGAAAGCGCTTGGCGCCCAGGGTGACGGCCTGGTACAGCCGTACGCGTTCACCGATCACGGCGGTCTCTCCGATCACCACGCCCGTGCCGTGGTCCATGAAAAAGCCCCTCCCGATCTTCGCGCCCGGATGGATGTCGATGCCCGTCTGCGCATGGGCCAGCTCGGCCACGATGCGCGCCAGCAGCGGCTGCTCCAGCAGGTACAGCTGGTGGGCCAGGCGGTGATGGATCATGGCCAGCACGCCCGGATAGCACAGCAGCACCTCGTCCACGCTGCGCGCGGCGGGATCGCCCTGGAAGGCGGCCAGCACATCGCTGTCCAGCAGGCGGCGGATCTGGGGCAGGGCCTCGGCAAAGGCGCGTGCGATGTCCAGCGCCATGGCGTCGGCGCCCGCTGCCGTGTGGGGCGCGGACAGCCGCAGCTCCAGCCGTATCTGGCCCAGCAGCGCGTGCAGGGCCGAGTCCAGCTGGTGGGCCACGAAGATGTCCTCGCTCTCCTGGCGCAGGTCGTGCGGCCCCAGGCGCATGGGGAACAGGGCTGCCTTGAGCTGGTCGATAAGGGTGGCAAGCGCATCGCGCGAGGGAAACTCGCGCGCCCCGGGCTCCTGGGTGCGGCCGTGCGCCTCGCGCCATTCGCGGCGCGCCGCATGCAGGTTCTGGGTGAGTCCGGCAATGTCGAAACTGGCCATCTGCGTGCTCCTTCAGTCTTGAATCCAGGGCAGGCCGTGGAAGCGCCAGCCATCGCTCTTGCCGCGCTGCTGCAAGGCATCGATCTCGCCCTCGAAGCCTTCGAGCACGTTGAACACATGGGCGAACCCGGCCTGTGCGGCCGCCTGGGCCGCCAGCACCGAGCGCTTGCCGCTTCGGCACAGCAGCAGGGCCACGGCCTCCTTGCCGCCGTGCGGGGCCAGGCGCGCCTCCAGCTCGCGGGCAAAGCGCGGGTTGCGCGTCAGCGCCGTGCCCGTGGCCCAAGGCACGTGCAGGGTGCCCTGCACCTGGCCGACGAACTTGCGTTCCTCGGCCGTGCGCACATCGACCAGCACGGCCTGGCCGGCCTGCACCAGCGCCCAGGCCACGGGCGGGCGCACGCCGCCTGCGTGGCCCAGCCCCTGTGCGCGGGCGTGTTCCTGCGCCTCCTCCAGGGCCTGGGGCAGGGTGGTTTCCAAAGTGGGGGCTGTCATGTCGTCGTCCTTGCGGAGGTTTCGCGGTTGGTGGCTATAGGCACCAATCTAAGAACTTCGCCAACGGGCAACAACGAATGAAAACTGGGTTTTAAAGAAGCAAAACGTCTAAACAAACGGCATGGCCGCGCGGCGGTGTCCGCTTTTCTTGAATCCAGACCCCGCCCCGCTGCGTATCCAGATCAGCCGTAATCGTTCGGCTTGTCATCAACCCGCTAGGAGCATTCCATGGTCTCGATTCAAAACACCCGCAAGCTGGCCTCGTTCGGCCTGGCCATCGTGATGTCGGCTGCCTCCGTGGCCGCCATGGCCGATGTGATGGTGGGCGGCGCACCCATGCTGCCGTCCAAGGACATCATCGACAACGCCGTCAACTCCAAGGACCACACCACCCTGGTCGCAGCCGTCAAGGCGGCGGGCCTGGTCGATACGCTCAAGGGCCCGGGTCCGTTCACCGTGTTCGCGCCCACCAATGCCGCCTTCGAGGCCCTGCCCGCAGGCACGGTGGACACCCTGCTCAAGCCCGAGAACAAGGGCACGCTGACCACCGTGCTGACCTACCACGTGGTGGCCGGCAAGTGGGATGCGGCCGCGCTGTCCAAGATGATCAAGGACGGCAAGGGCATGGCCAGCATCAAGACCGTCAGCGGCGGCACGCTGGTGGCCAAGTCCAGCGGCTCCAGGATCATGCTGACCGATGAAAAGGGCGGCACGGCCACGGTGACCATCCCCGACGTCTACCAGTCCAACGGAGTGATCCACGTGATCGACAAGGTGCTGCTGCCCAAGTGAGCGGCGCAGCAGGCCAGCGGGCCGGCCGCTGGCCGCCATGGTCAGTGGCCGGAGCCTTGCGCCTTCGCCATGCGCCTTGCGGGCGCGCCGCCGGAGGGCGCTCCGCCGGAGGGCGCACCGCCATAGGTCGATCCCGCATAGATGGCTGCCAGCGTCAGCGCCATGCCGGCCAGCGCCATCGGCGTGGGCCGGGCGGTGAAGAACAGCACGTCGATGGCATAGGTGCCTATGGGCTCGGCCAGCAGGATGAGGCCGGCCAGCGAGGCCTTCACATGCGGCACGGCCGTGCTCACCATGAGCCAGGCCACGCCCTGCACCAGCAGGCCATACAGCAGCAGCGTGCCGAAATCGGCCGCGCCGGCAATGGCCAGCGACTCGCCCTCCAGCCACGCTGCCGCCAGCAGGCAGGGCGCTGCGGCGGCGCACAGCACGGCCATGTTGACGGCCGGATGCGTGGCATGCGGCGGGGTCTGCCCCTTCTTGATGAAGACCACGCACAGCGCATAGGCCGCCGCCGAGGCCAGGCCCAGGGCCACGCCCAGCCAGTGTTCGGACGCCGAATCCGGGCCTGCGGCCACCGGCAGGCCCGCGCCCGACACCATGAGGATGCCGGTGGCCGCCAGCACCAGCGCCACGAAGTAGACGACCGTGATCCGTTCGCGGAACACCGCCCAGGCCAGTCCCGCCAGAAAGAACGACTGGCAGTTGGTCAGTATGGCGCCCAGGCCCGGCCCCACCATGCGTATGCTCTTGTGCCACCAGTACAGGTCCAGCGCCAGCGCGGCGCCGGCCAGGCAGGCGTACAGCAGGGCCTGGCGCGTCATGCGCCAGCGCAGGCCCCGCCACAGGGCAAAGCCGGCCAGCCCCAGGCCGCCCAGCAGCATGCGGTAAAAGCCCATGGCGCTGGTGCCCATGCTGCTGAAAGCCACGGCCACGCCGGACAGGCTCAGGATCAGCCCGCCCACGGCCAGCAGCGCCAGGTAGCTTGTCTTGCCGTTCATGCGCATGGCTCCGTCACGCTGGCCGGTCGGCGGCATTGCGCCGCCGGTATTCGAGCTGGCGCGCCGTCTCGACCGCGACCTCCGCGCCCAGCAGGCGTTCCACCAGGTGCAGGGCCATGTCGATGCCTGCCGCAAACCCGCCCGAGGTGACGATGGCACCCTCATCGATCCACAGCCTGTCTGCGCTCACGCGGGCGGCCGGCGCAATGGCGCGCAGGTCTTCCGTGTCCTCGAAGTGCGTGGTGGCCTCGCGCTGGTCCA
The DNA here is from genome assembly GCF_014170385.1 of Delftia sp. UME58. NCBI lineage: Bacteria > Pseudomonadati > Pseudomonadota > Betaproteobacteria > Burkholderiales > Comamonadaceae > Delftia > Delftia sp. UME58. The sequence continues at coordinate 402,518 of NZ_LZZV01000052.1, read as the reverse complement.
GGAGCCCTGCCCGCCCCAGCAGGAAGGAGCCCACGCAGACGGAGCCCGTCACCTCGCTGCTGCCGGCCACCTGCCGCAGCCAGGCGGCGACCTCGGGCGCGGCCAGTTCGGCCTGCAGCGCGCCGCCGGCCACGATCACCAGGTCCAGCGCGGGATGGTCCTGCAGGCTGGCCTGCGCCTGGATGCCCACGCCTTCGCGCGTGCGCACGGCGGCGCCGCTGCGGCTGATCACCACGGGCTGAAACGGGGGCGAGGCCGCCAGCCCGCGCCGCACGGCCACGCGCGCGGCCACGTCGAACACCTGCAAAGGCCCTGCAAACTCCAGCAGCACCACGCCATCAAAGACGAAAAATCCAACGGTCCGGGTCTTCATCCACCACTCCTGTCTGTCAAGGAGAGGCAGCTTAGGCAGGCCGCAGCGCGCGGTCTTGGACGGAATTGATCAGGCCGGGCCGCTCAAGGCTGCTCAGGGCCGCATGGCCTGGCGGTACTGCGAAGGCGCCACGCCGTGCGCGCGGCGGAACCAGTTGGAGAAATGGCTCTGGTCGTAGAAGCCCAGCGACAGTGCCACCTCGCTCAGCGCCAGCGTGCCGCGCAGCAGGCCGCGGGCGCTTTCGGCGCGGCGGGCCTGGTGGTAGGCATGGGGCGTGATGCCGTAGCGGCGGCTGAAGCTGCGGATGGCGTGCTCGGGGCTGAGTCCGCAGACGGCGGCCAGACGCGCGGCGCCCAGTTCCTGGTCCGCATGGGCATCGATGAACTCGCGCAGCAGCGCCGCGCTGGCGCCATCGGGCGCATGCGGCCGGCCGGGGCTGTGCACCACGCGGCGCAGCAGCGCCAGCAAGGCCTCGTCGGCGGCCAGGCCGTCCTGCGGGCCGTGCAGCAACTGCCGGGCGCAGGCCCGGGTCTGCGGGTCGCGCAGGCTGACGGCGTCGAACCAGCCATCGCGCACGCCCAGCAGCGCGTGCATGCGGGCGGGCTCGACATGCAGCATGTCGTAGGTCCAGCCCTGCTCGCCGCCCGGGCGCCCGTCGTGGATCTCGCCCGCGTTGAACAGCGCGATATCGCCACCCGTGAACTCGCGCTCGGCGCCCCGGCTCCAGCACAGCTCGCGCCCGCCGTGGATGACGGCAATGCCCATGGTGTCGTGGAAGTGGCGCGGATAGCGGTGCTGCACCGCATGGCCGCTGAGGATTTCCACGCCGCCCAGCGCGCAGTGGCGGCGGTAGGTCAGGGCGCGTTGCGGGCGCTTGCCGGGTATGGGCGCGGCCATGGCCGGCCTCAATCCGCGCCGGGGGCCGCTGCCGGCGTCCTGGCCTGCGCGGCCAGCTTGGACAGCCGCCAGCGCGTCAGGTCGTCCGCGCCGGGGCCGGCCTCCACGCGCAGCTCGGAAAAGGGCACGCTCTGGCCCGATTCCTCCTCCACCAGCGCCAGCCGCAGGGGCGTGCCCGAATGCGCACGCACAAAGCGCATGGGCGGCTGGGCCTGCTGCTGCAGGCGCCACCGGTCGCCGACCTGGGCCAGCGCCTGGATCACCAGGGACAGGTCGCGGCCCTTGGGCGTGAGCAGGTACTCGTAGCGGTCCGGGCCGCTTTGGTAGAGGCGGCGCTCGACCAGGCCGGTCTGCTCCAGCTGGCGCAGGCGGTCGGTCAGCGTGGCATTGGTGATGTCCGTGGACTTTCTCAGGTCGTCATAGCGGCTCAGGCCCAGCATCAGGTCGCGCAGCACCAGCATGGCCCAGCGGTCGCCTATGGCCTCCAGCGCGGTGGCTATCGAGCAGGCCATGCCCTCGAAGCTCTTGGATCGCATGGGGTTTCCCTTGTGTGTTCGCGGTTGTCGCAGGCCTGGAGTGTCTCAGCAAAACGCAAGCCCGGCCCGCAAAGGTGGATTGCGTGCTTGTAACTCTAATGATTGAAGTTTATAGTTGAAGCCACTTTCAACCACCGCTTTACCCAAGCAAGGACTTCCCCCATGAGCACGCATCAAGGCACCGCCATCGTCACTGGCGCCTCTTCCGGCATTGGCGCCGTCTACGCCGACCGCCTGGCCGCCAGGGGCCATGGCCTGATTCTGGTGGCCCGCCGAGAAGACCGGCTGCAGGCGCTGGCGCAGCGCCTGCGCAGCGCGCACGGCCGCGAGGTCGAGGTGGTGGCCGCCGACCTGGCCGACGCCGCCGGCCTGCAGCGCGTGGCGGCGCTGCTGTCGGGCGAGCGTGACATCCGCATGCTGGTGAACTGCGCAGGCCTGGGAGCCCTGGGCCCGGCCGCCCAGGTGGATGCAGGCGAGGTCGATCGCATGGTCATGGTCAACATCCATGCGCTGACGCGGCTGTCGCTGGCGGCAGCGCGGCTGTTCGCCACGTGCGGGCGGGGCACGCTGATCAATATCGGCTCCATCCTGGCCGCCATGCCCGTGCCGGGCGCCGCCGGCTACGGCGCCTCCAAGGCCTATGTGCTGAACTTCACGCGCTCGCTGCAGGCGGAGCTGGCCTCCAGCGGCGTCATGGTGCAGGCGGTGATGCCCAGCCTGGTGCGCTCCGAGTTCTTCGGCGGCAAGCCCGCGCCGTTTCCCGAGCACCTGTTCATGTCGCCCGAGACCCTGGTGGACACGGCCCTGGCCGCGCTGGACCAGGGCGAGGCCATCTGCTTTCCCACGCTGCAGGACATGGCCGCCTGGCAGGACTTCGACGCGTCGCGCGCCCGCCTGGTCTCGGCGCTCATGCAGGGCGGCACGCCCGCGGCGCGCTACGCAGTTGCCGAGGCCGCGGCTTCCTGAGCACCGGACCCCTATTCTTCATCCGCCCCTCTTGCACCCGGAGAAAACCATGCCCCTGTGGAAGATCTACCACCCCGAAAACGCCTTCAGCGATGAAGACAAACAGGCCATTGCCCAGCGCATCACGGCCGTCTACGGCGACCTGCCGCGCTTTTACGTCGGCGTGGTGTTCGAGGCCGTCGCGCGCACTTCGTTCTTCATCGGCGGCGAGCCTGCAGATGATTTCGTGCGCATCTCCGTGGACCATATCGCGCGGCAGATCCGCGACGAGGAGACCAAGACACGGTTCCTGGAAGGCGTGCGGCGGCAGCTGTCCCCCTTCATCGCCGACCGGGGCCTGCGCTGGGAGATGCATGTGGACGAGACGCCCTTCAGCCTCTGGAGCATCCAGGGCCTGCGCCCGCCCGTGCCGGGCACGCCCGAGGGCGAGAAATGGCGCCTGGACAATCGCCCCTCCCCCCTCTGAGGACTTGCCTGCATCTCAGCGCAGCGACAGCCCCGCCGACTGGATCGCGCGGGCGTAGCGCGGGCGCTCGCTTTGCAGGCTCTGGCCCAGGTCGGCCGGGGAGCCGCCCGCCACCTTGAAGCCCATGTGCTCCAGCTGGGCGCGCACATCAGGCGCCTGCAGCACGGTCTGCAGGTCGCGGTTGATCTTGGCGACGATGGGCGCGGGCGTGCCGGCCGGCGCGAAGTAGCCCTGCCAGCTCTCCACCGAGAAGCCGGGCACGCCGGCCTCGGCCATGGTGGGCACCTGGGGCAGGGCGTCGGAGCGGTAGGACGTGGTCACGGCCAGGGCGCGCAGCTTGCCGGCGCGCACGTACTCGGTCACGGCGGCCAGCGTGATCAGCGTGGCGTCGGTATGGCCGCCCAGCACGTCCAGCGAGGCCGGGCCACCGCCCGGGTAGGGGATGTAGTTGACCTTGGCGCCCGTCTCCTGCGTGAGGATTTCATGCGCCACATGGGCAATGCCGCCATTGCCGGGCAGGCCCAGGCTGATGCTTTGCGGCTTGGCCTTGGCGCGGGCCAGGTAGTCGCCCAGCGTGTTCAGGCCCGTGCCGGGGTTGACCACCAGCACCTGCGGATTGACCACGGCCTTGATGATGGGCGTGAAGGCCTTTTGCGTGTCGTAGGGCAACTGGGCGAACAGCAGGCCGTTGAGCGTGAGGCCCTCGCCCTGCTGCAGCAGGGTGTAGCCGTCGGGCGCCGCCTTGGCCACCTTGGCCGCGCCGATGGTGCCGCTGGCCCCGGCCACGTTCTCCACCACCACCGACTGGCCCCACAGCGCGGCCAGCTTGTCGGCCAGCGTGCGCGTGAGCTTGTCGGCGCTGCCCCCGGGCGCCACGGGCACGATGATGCGCACCGGCTTGTTCGGAAAGCTGTCGGCCGAGGCCAGGGCCGCCGGCGCGTGCAGGGCCAGGGCGGAGAACAGGGGAAGCAGCAGTGCGCGCAGCGCGGACGGGGTGCGGATCATGGGGGTGCCGGAGTGCAGAGAGTCGATGCCTGCAGTCTGGGAGGCTCCTGGCGTGGCGTGAACTAAGCATTGCGGCTATGCATATGCGGCTGCCGCACAACGTGCGTCACGCTTGCCCCACGCATGCGCGCGCAGTGCCCAAAGCTCATATCCATATCCGCAATGCGTCGTTGGCGCCGGGGCGGGAGAGGCCTAACTTCGTGTCCTCCCGCGAACGTCCTCCCAGGCACTCCCATGACACAGACCCACCTCTCCATCGACTTCAGCGGCAGCGACGTGGCCAGCCGCCGCGCAGCCGCCATCACCGGCTTCATCGCCACGGCCCGGCGCCTGCTCCCCGATCCCGAGCGGGCCACGCCCGAGCAACTGCAGGCCGTGGCCCGCGAGCTGGAGGCGCTGGGCCTGCAGCGCGAACTGTTCCCGCATGCGCACTTTCCCGTCTCGGCCAGCAACCCGGCCCAGGTCTACCGCCTCAGCGAAGACCTGGGCGGGCGCTATGCGCTGTACCTGTCCACCGGCCTGCCGGGCAAGTCCCAGCCACCGCATGACCACACCACCTGGGCCATCATCGCGGGCGTCGAAGGCGTGGAGCGCAACGTGTTCTTCACGCGCGGCAAGACCGACGACCCGCTGCGCGACACCCTGGCGGTGGGGCGCAGCGTCGATGTGGGCAGCGGAACCTCGGTAGTGCTCACGCCCACCGACGTGCACACCATCGAGCTGATCGGCGAGGAGCCCGGCCTGCACCTGCACTTCTACGGGCGCGGCCTGGAGCGCATGCCCGATCGCGTGGTCTTCGAGAGCCTGGAGGGCGGCAGCTTCCGCACCTTCGGCCCGCCCAAGTCGATTCGCCATGCGCTGGTCACGCCCGCCGCGCTCCGGCAGGCCCTGGCCGACGGCGAGGAAATCGCCGTGCTCGACGTGCGCGAGGCCGGCGTCTTCGCGCACCGCCACATCCTGTTCGCGGCGCCCGCCCCGGCCTGGCGGCTGGAGCAGTTCATCGACCGCCTGGTGCCGCGCCGGGGCACGCGCATCGTGCTGGTGGATGGCGACGGCACGCTGGCCCATGAAGCCGCCGCCAAGCTCGTGCGCCTGGGCTGGCCCAACGTCTCCGTGCTCGAAGGCGGCACCGAAGGCTGGGCAGCCCAGGGGCTGGAAATCTTCAGCGGCACCAACGTGCCCAGCAAGGCCTTCGGCGAAGTCATCGAGCATGAAAAGCACACGCCCTGGATCACCTCGGACGAGCTGGGAGCGCGCGTGCAGCGCGGCGACAACATCGTCGTCGTCGACAGCCGCACGCCCGAGGAATTCGCGGCCTTCAGCCTGCCGTTTGCACTGAGCGTGCCGGGCGCCGAACTGGTCTACCGCATCGGCGAAATCGCCCCGGACCCGCAAACCCTGGTCGTCGTCAACTGCGCGGGCCGCACGCGCTCCATCGTGGGCGCGCAGACCCTGATCGATGCCGGCATCCCCAACCAGGTCGTCTCGCTGCGCAACGGCACCATGGACTGGCTGCTCACCGGCCGCAGGCTGGCCCATGGCCGCCGCACCCCGCTGCCCGAGCCCGGCGCCGTCGCCCTGGCCACCGCCCGCGAACGCGCAGCCAGCGTGGCACAGCGCGCGGGCGTGCAATCCATCGACGCGGCCGAACTGGCCCGCTTCGAGTCCGAAGCCACCGAACGCACGCTCTACCGCTTCGACGTGCGCACCCGCGAGGAATACCAGGCCGGCCACCTTCCCGGCTGGCGCTGGGCGCCGGGCGGCCAGCTCGTGCAGGCCACCGACGAATACGCGGCCACGCGCGGCGCACGCATCGTGCTGGCCGACTGGGACGGCGTGCGCGCCCTCACCACCGGCGCCTGGCTGGCCCAGCTGGGCTGGGAAGTCTTCACCTTCGTGCCGCCCGCGCTGGCCACCCTGGAAACCGGTGCCGAGCCCGTGCGCGTGCTCGCCTCCCACGCGCCTGCGCCCCAGCTGTCCGTGCAGCAGACACAGGAACTGCTGGGCGAAGGCCGCGCCATCGTCTTCGACGTGGACAGCCGGCCCGCCTTCGAGAAGCAGCACATCGCCGGTGCGCGCTTTGCCGTGCCTGACCGTCTGCCTGCCTTCGTGCAGGCCCTGCCGCCGGCCCAGGTCGTGGTGCTCACCTCGCCGGACGGCGTGCTGGCGCGCAGCGTGGCAGCCGAACTGGCGGCGCGCACGGGGCGCGATGTGCGCTCCGTCGTGGGCGGCACTTCAGCCTGGGCTGCTGCCGGGCTGCCGCTGGGGCAGGGGGATGCGGATGTGCTGACGGGGGATGATGACCAGTGGTACAGCCCTTATGCGCATCGGGACCTGGGGTTGAGGGATGCGGGGTTTCGGGCTTATCTGGATTGGGAGTTGGGGTTGGTTGAGCAGTTGGAGCGGGATGGGTGGGCTTCTGGGATTCGGCTGGTGCCTGCTGTTTGAGTCTGGCTCTGGGTCTGATTTTTGTCCCTGCCGGGTGGTTGTTTTTCGGGGCCGGGTCTCGGCCCGGCGGCCGACTCCCTTTCTTATCGCGCGATAAGAAAGGAAGCAAAGAAGCGCGCCCCGCACTGCCCACGACCCTTCGCTTCGCTGCGGGCGACCTGCGTTGGGCGGGATGCGGGGTGTGCCGCAGAACTCGCTTTGCGCTTCGCGCGCCGCTCAAACAACTGCGGCAAGTCAGATGACGAAGCAGCCCTGTCCTTCGGCAGGGCTGCCACCCCGCATCCCGCCCAACGCAGGCGTGGGCAGAAGGGGGGAGGCTGAGGGACAGCCAACAGCCGGCGCCATCACTGCGCTCGGCTTCAACCAGGGGCCGAGCGAAGCGACGGCCCGTCACAACTCCCCGTATGTCAGCGCCTGCGGCGTGGTGGTTGCGGGGTTGCAGTCCTGCCGAAGGACAGGACTGCTTCGTGATCTGACTCGCCGTGATGTTTGAACGTAGCGCGCAGCGCGAAGTGAGTTTCACGGCGAACCCCGCAACCGCCACGACGCAGGTTGCCCGCAGCGAAGCGGAGGGTCGCGGACATCCGGGTCGCCTTTTCTTGGCCTACCTTCTTTTGGCGAAGCAAAAGAAGGTAGGTCGGCCGCCGGGCCGAGACCCGGCCTCGAAAAGAAACCCCCCGGCAGGGCCAGAACCAGCAAGCGCAGCAACACGCAGCAAACGCAGCGCACGCAGCAAAGCCCAAAAAATCTCAGGCAGCCAGCCTGAACCGCTCCACCACCCCCCCAAACCCCCTCTCCAGATCCGCAATCAGATCCAAAGGATCCTCCAGCCCCACATGCAGCCGCACCACAGGCGCAGTCCCCGTCCACACACTGTGCTCCCGCAACCGCTCAGGCTGCGCCACCAGCGCCAGGCTCTCGTAGCCGCCCCAGGAAGCCCCCTGCGCAAACTGCCGCAACGAGTCGACGAACACGGCGCCGGCACCGGGGTCCACCCCTTCGGCAAACGCGAATGACACCAGCCCGCTGGCCCCGCTGAAGTCCCGCTTCCACAGCGCATGGCCGGGATCGGAGGGCAGGGCCGGGTAGAAGACGCGGCCGACCTGGGGCTGCTGCTCCAGCCACTGGGCGACTTCGGTGGCGTGGCGCTGGTGCTGGGCCAGGCGCACGGGCAGGGTGCGCAGGCCGCGCAGGGCGAGGTAGGCGTCGTCGGCGCCTATGGTCAGGCCCAGGGCCTCGTAGGCGGTGGAGATCTTCTTCGACAGCGCGGGGCCGTCGGTGATGACGATGCCCTGCATCACGTCGGAGTGGCCGGCGATGTACTTGGTCGCGGCCTGGATGGACAGGTTGGCGCCGTGCTCCAGGGGCTGGTAGAACCAGCCGCCGCTCCAGGTGTTGTCGGTGGCCACGGGAATGCCGTGCTGGCGCGCCACGGCAGCCAGGGCGGGCAGGTCCAGCACTTCGTAGAGCAGGGAGCTGGGCGATTCCAGGTAGACCAGGCGGGTGTTGGGGCGGATTTTGCCGGCCAGATCGTCGCGCGAGGGCGAGAAGTACTCCAGCGTGATGCCCAGGCGCTGCAGCAAGGTGGCGTCCACGCGGCGCACGGGAGAGTAGACGCTGTCGGCCACCAGCGCATGGTCGCCGGGCGAGAGCAGGGCGATCAGCACCAGGGTGATGGCGGACAGGCCCGAGGGCGTGAGGAAGGCGCGGTGCCCGCCTTCGAGCGCGACCACGGCGTCCTCCAGCGCGCGGTGCGTGTCCAGGCCGTGGCGGCCGTAGGAGGCCACGCGCTCGCCGGCCTCGCGGCGGTGGTGCAGGTCGGCGTAGGCGGCGCTGTCGGCAAAGCGCACGGTGCTGGTGCGCACCACGGGCACGTTGACGGGGCCGGAGCCGCCCTGCAGCGGCGGCGTGCCTGCGTGCAGCAGGCGGGTCGACGGGCCCAGGGGCCGGTGCTTGTCTTGGGGGATGCTCATGCCACGGCCTCGCTGGGACGCAGGTAGGCGGCGTTGTAGTTCTTGACTTCGCCGGTGTCGGGGTCGATGGCCACGCGGCCGCTCAGGGTTTCCAGCGGCTGGCCGTAGAGATGGAAGTGCAGCGTGGGCTGCTCGCCCACGACGGCAATGCTGTGGATGTCATCGGGCAGGAAGGCGATGGAGGCGCCCGGCTGCACGGTGAATTCGCGCGCCAGGTGGATGCTGGCGCGTGCGGGGTCGCTGCGGTCGTCCGTGCGCTCGTAGAGGCGGTTGAGCTCCTGGCCTTCGACGGCAACGATCACGGCCCAGGTCGTGTGGTTGTGCGGCGCCGTGGTCTTGCCGGGGTTGATGGAGTTCAGGTACAGGGCCAGGCCCGCATCGCCATCGGCCGGGTTGAGGCGGTAGCGCGTGGAGGCGCCCACGCCTTCGGTCTGCGCGGGCGGGGGAAAGTCCGCGCGGCTGAACAAGGCCTTGTGCGCGGCCAGCTGCTCCAGGCGTGCGGTGATGGCCGACAGGGTGCTGCGCTCGGGCGCGCCGGCCTGCAGCAGCTGGCGCACGTCGGCCAGGGCGGCGTCCACGGCCTGGCGGCGCCGGGCGGCGGCGTCTGTATGGGTGCCTGTATCTGCGCCTGTGCCGGCCGGGTTTTCAGTCGTTGTTTCTGCGGTCATGGGGATGTGCTCCTGGAGGTGGGGGATCAAAGGGCAAAGCGCAGGCTGTTGAAGGGCAGCGGCGTTGTGGCCGGGGCCGCTGGCCCAGGCCTGGGCCGGGCGCCATCGCCCAGGGCGCGCTGCAGGAATTCGCGCGTGCGCTCGCTGCGCGGGCTGCCGAAGATCTGGGCGGCCGGGCCGTGCTCGACGATGCGGCCGGCCTCGGTGAAATACACCTGGTCGCTGACCTCTTCGGCAAAGCGCATCTCGTGCGTGACCAGCACGCAGGTCATGCCGTCCCTGACCAGGTCGCGGATCACGGTCAGCACCTCGCCCACGGTCTCGGGGTCCAGGGCCGAGGTCACTTCGTCGAACAGGATCAGCTCGGGCCGCATGGCCAGGGCGCGCGCAATGGCCACGCGCTGCTGCTGGCCGCCGGACAGCTCGCCGGGGTAGGCGGATTCCTTGTGGTCCAGGCGCACCTTCTGCAGCAGGGCGCGGGCCTCGCGCTCGGCCGTGGCGCGGTCGCGGCCGACCACGCGCGTGGGGGCGATGACCAGGTTCTCCAGCACCGACAGATGGGGGAACAGGTTGTACTGCTGGAAGACGAAGCCCACGCGCTTGCGCAGGGCGATCAGCTCGGCCTCGGTGCGCAGCTGGTCCACGCGCGTGCCCGCCACCGAGATGGCGCCGCGCTGGGGCCGCAGCAGGCCGGTGATGCAGCGCAGGATGGTGGACTTGCCCGAGCCCGAGGGCCCGATGATGGTCACCGCCTCGCCGCGCCGCACCTGCACGTCGATGCCTTGGAGCACCTGGTTGTCGCCAAAGGACAGGTGCACATCCTGCAGGTGGACCAGTGCGGGCGCCGTGCCTGCGGGGGCATCGGCCGTGGCGAGTTGGGAGAGAAAGGAGTCAGTGGCGTTCATGGCGTCGCTCCAATGCCCGGGTTGCCCGGCCGATGGGATAGCAATAGGCAAAGAAAAGCGCGAGCAGCGTGAAGTACACAAGGATGGTGAAGTCCGTGCGTGCCACGGTGTTGCTGGCGATCTGGGCGGTGTCCACCACGTCGTGCACGCCCACCAGCGAGGCCAGCGAGGTGCTCATGGTGATGCTGGCGTAGAGGTTCATCCACGGCGGCAGCATGCGGCGCACGCACTGCGGCAGCACGATGAGGCGGAAGATCTCGCTGCGGCGAAAGGCCAGCGACTGGGCCGCCTCCCACTGCGCGCTGGGAATGGACTGGATGGCGCCCCGGAAGATCTCGGCCACGTTGGCGCTGGTGGGCAGGGCCAGGCCCAGCACCACCTTGACCCAGTCGGGGAACGGAAAGGTCCAGCCCACCAGCTTCAGCTCGAACGGGAACACATAGGTGGTGAAGTAGATGAGCACCAGGATGGGCGCATTGCGAAACAGCTGCACATACCAGCGCACGCCCGTGCGCACGGCCGGCGTGGGCGACAGCGACAGGGCGCCCAGCACCAGGCCGGCCACGGTGCCGATGGCCACCGCCAGCACGCTGATCTCGATGTTGACCAGGAGGCCGCGCAGCAGCGCAGGCAGCCATTTCCACAGGTGCACGAAGGCGGGCGGGGCGCTGTCCGTGGCGGCCCAGCAGGCGCACAGGGCCAGCAGCGCGGCGCCTGCCATCAGCCAGGGGCTGCGCACCGCGCGCAGCAGGGCGGCGGGCAGGGGGCGGGGCGCGGCGCCGGGGTTCAGGGTGGCTTCATTGGCCATAGCCGGGCATCCTCAGGTGTTGTTCCAGCCAGCGGCCCGCCAGGCTGACCAGCCAGGTCAGCAGGCCGAACCACAGCAGGATGAGCAGCAGCAGCTCCAGCACGTTGTCGCGCTGCGACCAGATCATGATGGACTCGTAGGTCACGTCGCCCACGGCGATGGCCGAGGCCACGGCCGTCATCTTCACCAGGTCCACCAGGTTGTTGGTCAGCGAGGGCAGGGCAAAGCGCACGGCCAGCGGCAGCTGCACGCGCACCAGCAGCTGGCGCTGCGAAAAGCCCAGCGAGCGTGCCGCCTCCAGCGTGGTGGCGGGCACGGCCTCGATGCCGGCGCGCAGCGCCTCGGCATGGAACACGCCCTTGTGCAGCGAGACCACGATCACCACCCAGACAAAGGGCGTGAGCGGGTTGTTGCCCGCGCCCCAGTCGCGCAGCTGCTGGGTGATCAGCATGTTGAGCACCAGGAAGGCGCAGTACAGCTGCACCAGCGTGGGAGTGTTGCGCGTGACCTCCACAAAGGCGCGCGCAGGCCGCGCCAGCCAGGCGCGGCCCGAGGTCAGGGCCGCCGCCAGCGCCACGCCGGCCGCCAGGCTGCCGGCAATGGTCAGCAGGGCCAGCTGCACGGTCACGAACATGCCGCGCACAAAGGCCTGGCGCTCGGTCACGTCCAGCACGAAGGCGTAGTTCAGGCCCAGGCCCTTGAGCGCTTGCACGCCCTGGGCAAGCAGGCTGTCGTTCATGGCACGGCCTCCAGGGCGGCCGGCTGTGCATGCGCTTGCGCTTGTGCAGCGGGGTCTTTCAGCGCGGCCACGGCGCGTGCGATGCGGGCCGTGGCCTCGGCCAGCAGCTCGTCGCTGGCGGCCGTGGAGATGCGGAAGTACGGCGACAGGCCGTAGGCCCCGCCATCCACGGCAGCCACGCCTTCGGACTCCAGCAGCCATTCGGTCAGGTCGGTGTCGCTGGCGATGGGCTGGCCGTCCGGGCGCAGGTGGCCTATCAGCGCGCCGCAGTGCACAAAGGCAAAGAACGATCCGCCCGGCGGCAGCAGGGCCAGGCCCGGCACCTGGGCCAGCGCCTGGGTGACCCGTTGCGCGCGCCGCGCATAGGCGTTGCGGGCCTGCTGCACAAAGCTCTGGTCGGGCGACTGCAGCGCCGCCGTGGCTGCGGCCTGGGCCACGGAATTGGGGCCTGACGAGGCCTGGGACTGGATCACCACCATGGCCTGCACCAGCGCGGCCGGGCCTGCGCCCCAGCCGATGCGCCAGCCGGTCATGGCATAGGTCTTGGAGACGCCGTTGACCAGCAGCGTGCGCTCGCGCAGGTCGGGGGCCACCGCCAGCCAGTGCGCGGGGGCCTGGGGCGTGAACCAGATGTGCTCGTACAGCTCGTCCAGCAGCACCAGCACCTGCGGGTGCTGGCGCAGCACCTGGGCCAGGGCGGCCAGTTCCTCGCGGCTGTAGACGGCGCCCGAGGGGTTGCCCGGCGTGTTCAGCACCAGCCAGCGCGTGCGCGGCGTGATGGCGGCCTGCAGCGCGGCAGGCGTGAGCTTGAAGCCCTGCTCAATGCCGCAGTCCACGATGACCGGCGTGCCGTCGTTCACGCGCACGATGTCGGGAAACGAAGGCCAGTACGGCGCGGGCACGATGACCTCGTCACCCGCGTCCAGCGTGGCCGCAAGCGCGTTGTAGATCACCTGCTTGCCGCCGTTGCTGACGATGATCTGCCCGGCCTCGAAGTCCAGCCCGTTCTCGCGCCGGTACTTGGCGCTGATGGCCTGGCGCAGCGCGGCCGTGCCGGGCGTGGGCGTGTACTTGGTTTCGCCACGGGCCAGGGCCGCGATGGCGGCCTGCTTGATGGGCTCGGGCGTGTCGAAATCGGGCTCGCCCGTGGTCAGCGCAATGATGTCGCGGCCCTGGCGGGCCAGGGCCGTGGCCCGCGCGCTGGCCGCGGCATTGGGCGAGAGCCTGACGCGCTGCACGCGCTGCGAAAGGGGAAAGGGCGTGGTCATGGCGTGGGGCCTTCCTGGAATGCGGCGGCTGGCGCTGGAGAGACCTGCGGCAAGTCCTGCGGCAAATCGTCCGTCAGGGGCTGCAGCACCTTGCCGGGGTTGAGCAGGCCCAGCGGGTCGAAGGCCTGCTTGAGACGCCGCATGAGCTGCAGCTCCACGGCGCTTTTGTAGAGGGGCAGCAGGTCGCGCTTGGTCTGGCCCACGCCGTGCTCGGCGCTGATGGAGCCGCCGTGGGCGTGCACGCTGTCGTGCACCACCTCGTGGATGGCGTCTTCCTGGGCGAACAGTTGCGCGGGCGTGCTGTCCGGCGCGTGCGACACGTTGTAGTGCAGGTTGCCGTCGCCCAGGTGCCCGAAGGCCACGGGCCGCACGGCGCCAAAGCGCGCCTGCAGCAGCGCGGCCGTGGCCGCGAGAAAGTCGGGGATGCGCGAGATGGGCACCGACACGTCGTGCTTGATGTTGCCGCCGTCGCGCCGCTGGGCCTCGCCCAGGGCCTGGTCGCGCAGCCGCCACAGGGCCTGGCTTTGCTGCAGGCTCTCGGCAATGGCGGCATCGGTGACCAGGCCGTCCTCGAAGGCCTGGCCCACCACGCACTCGAAGCGCTGGCGCGCATGGTCCTCGCCCTCGCTGTCGGACAGCTCGATCAGCGCAAACCAGGGCGCGTTGAGCGCCAGCGGTATCGGCTGCTCGGGCACATGGCGGGCTATCAGGCCCAGGGCCGTGTCCGATATCAGCTCGAACGCCGTCAGGCTGGCGCCAAAGCCCGCCCGCGCCTGGCTGAGGAAGGCCACGGCGTCGCGTATGCAGCCAAAGGCCAGCAGGGCCGTGTGCTGGGCGCGGGGCAGCGGATGCAGGCGCAGCGTGGCCGCCGTGATGATGCCCAGCGTGCCTTCGCTGCCCACATACAGGTCGCGCAGCGCATAGCCGGTGTTGTCCTTGCGCAGCCCGCGCAGGCCGTCCCAGATCTCGCCCTCGGCCGTCACCACTTCCAGGCCCAGCACCAGCTCGCGCGCGTTGCCGTAGCGCAGCACCTGGGTGCCGCCCGCGTTGGTGGACAGGTTGCCGCCAATGGTGCAACTGCCCTCGGATCCCAGGCTCAGGGGAAACAGCCGGTCCGCATCGCGCGCCGCCTGCTGCACATGGGCCAGCACGGCGCCGGCCTCCACGGTCAGGGTGTCGTTGTCGGTGTCGATGGCGCGCACGCGGTTCAGGCGCGCCAGCGACAGCAGCACGGCATGGCCCGAGGCGTCGGGCGTGGCGCCGCCCATCAGCCCGGTGTTGCCGCCCTGGGCCACGATGGGCGTGCGGTGGGCGCGGCACAGGCGCACCAGCTGCGCCACCTGGGCCGTGTCGGCGGGCCGTGCCACGGCCAGGGCCTGGCCCGTGAGGCGGCCATGCTGGTCGGTCAGGTAGCCGGCCGCATCGGCCCCCGTGAGCACATGGGCGTCGCCCAGGGCCTGGCGCAGCGCGGTGATCAGGTCGGCGGGGCCGGTGATGTGGCCGCTGGTGCTGGTGCGGGTGCTCATGCGGGCGCCTTCCTGAACTTGTCGTGCAGCTGGTGCAGCAGCGGCGTGGGCGTCATGCCGTTGCGCTGCTCCACCTCGATCAGCCAGCCCGTGCGGTGCCAGTCCTGCACGATGCGGTCGATGGCCGCCTGCGTGTCGGACTCGCCCTTGCGCAGCCAGATCACCGAGGGCGAGGGAATGATGTCGGCGGGCGAGACGATCTCGTAGTCCTTCCAGTCCGCATTGCCGGCCACGAGTTCGCGCAGCGTGGGGCTGACATGCACGGCGGCCGCGCAGTTGCCGCCCTTGAGGGCCAGCAGCGACTCGGGCTGGCCCCGGAAGGCCTTGATCTGGGCGCCGTATTGATCGGCCAGCGGCTTGGTGAAATTGCTGCCCTGCGACACGCACACGGGCTTGCCGCGCAGGTCGTCCCACTGGCGCACGCCGCTGCCCTTCTTGGCGATGGCTGCGCCGCCGACTTCCTCGAACGGCGTGGGCACGAAGGACAGGATCTCGCTGCGCTCCTGCGTCCACTGCATGTTGGCGATCAGGATGTCCACCTTGCCCTGCTGCAGGAACTGCACGCGGTTGGACGGCTGGACCTGCACGGTCTCCACCCCCACGCCCAGGCCCTTGGCCACGCCTTCGGACAGCTGCACGTTGTAGCCCACGTGCCTTTGCGTGACGGGGTCGATGGTGCCGAACGGCGGCCCCGAAAGCATCACCCCCACCACGATCTTGCCGCGCTGCCTGATGCGGTCCAGCGTGGCGTCGGCATGGGCTGCCAGGGCCGTGAGGGCGAGCAGGGCCGCCAGTGCGGTGCGGACCGGCTTCATGGCCTGGCTCCCTTGGCGGCGGCCTGGGTTGCCTGCGTCGCCTGCACTTGTGCCTGCGCTGCCGCATACACCGCGAAGTCGTAGGGCGCGCGGTCGAACTGGCCCTTGAGCGCGCGCTCGTGGCGCTCGGCGATCCAGGTGTCGGGCACGCCGCTGGCGCGGGCCACCTTGAGCAGAAAGCCCGTGCGGTGCCAGTCCTGGATGGCCTTGTCCACAAAGGCCTGGGTGTCGGCCTCGCCGCGGCGCGTCCACACCACGGTGGGCGAGGGAATCAACTGGTCCTGCGTGCCCAGCTCGAAGTCCTTCCACTCGGCTGCATTCGGGCCGGTGAGCTTTTCATAGAGCGCGGGCTGGATATGGACCGAAGCCGCGCAGGTGCCGCCCTTGAGCGCCAGCAGCGACTCGGGAATGCCGCGCAGGCCCTTGACCACGGCGCCATAGCTCTCGGCCAGGGGCTTGGCGAAGTTGCTGCCCTGCGACACGCAGGCCACCTTGCCGCGCAGGTCTTCCCAGCGCTTGATGCCGCTGGCCTTGGCCACCAGGGCGCCGCCGCCGATGAGGTCATAGGGCGTGGGCGCGAACGAGAGGATCTCGCTGCGCTCCTGCGTCCACTGGATGTTGGCGATCAGCAGGTCCACCTTGCCGCTTTGCAGGAACTGCACGCGCGTGGAGGCCGTCACGGGAACCGTCTCCAGCGGTACGCCCAGGCGGCGCGCGATGTCGGCGGCCAGCTCGGTCTGGTAGCCGCCGGTCTTGCCGGTGGCGGGGTCCAGCACGCCGAACGGCGGGCTGGCACCGTCGATGCCCACGGACAACTTGCCGCGCTGCTTGATCTTGTCCAGCGTGGCGTCGGCGTGGGCGGCACCGGCGCCCAGCAGCAGGGCCAGGGCGGCGGCAAGGGGGGGAAGAAGGCGGGGCATGCGTGAATCCATCAGGGAACGGAAGGCCCCGCCCCGTCTTGCGGGGCCTGGGCCTGGGTGGTCGAAAAAAATAGGGTTGGACCGCCGTGGCGGCCGGCGTTCAGCTGGCGGACTTGAACTTGGCCTGCAGCTCGGGCAGCAGCGGGTTGGCCGGCTCTATGCCCACGCGCTTTTCGGCGGCGATCAGCCAGCCCGTGCGGTGCCAGTCCTGCACCACCTTGTCCACGGCGGCGATGGTGTCGGCCTCGCCCTTGCGGGTCCAGACCACGGAGGGCGCGGGCAGCACCTCGGTGGCGATGGGGGCCGAGTACTGCGCCCATTCGGGGTTGCTGCGCAGCAGCGGGTGGATCAGCGTGCTGTCATGCACGGCGGCCACGCAGTTGCCGCCCTTGAGCGCCAGCAGCGAGTCCGACGAGCTCTTGTAGCCATGCACCTGGGCGCCGTACTCGCTGGCCAGCGGCTTGGCAAAGCTGCTGCCCTGGGACACGCACACCGGCTTGCCGCGCAGGTCTTCCCACCTGGCAATGCCGCTGCCCTTGCGCACGGCGGCAATGCCGCCCACGCGGTAGAAGGGCGTGGGCGCATAGCCCAGGGTCTCGGCACGGTCGGGGTTCAGCTCCATGGAGGCGATCAGCAGGTCCACCTTGCCGGCCTGCAGGAACTGCACGCGCGTGGCGGTCTGCACCTGGACCAGCTCGGCCTCCACGCCCAGGCCCTTGGCCAGGGCGCGCGCCAGCTCGGGGTTCCAGCCCACCAGCTGCTGGGTGGACGGGTCGATGGAGCCGAAGGGCCCGCCATTGACCAGCACGCCAATGGTGACCTTGCCGCGCTGCTTGATCTTGTCCAGCGTGGCATCGGCCCGGGCCTGGGTGCAGGCCAGGGCCAGCGCGGCGGCGATGAAGGTCAGGGATGCGGAAAGGGTGGCGCGGGGCTGGCGGCGCAGGGTGGGGCTTGTGTGCATGGCGGGAGCGGGGCGGTCGGGACGAACGAAAGATGCGTACGCCCGCATCTTCTGGCCGCCCTTGACCCACGGCAACAAAGCTTTGGGAGCATGTTTATGCACTTTGCGTCGCTGCATCAGGGTGATCACCAGGGGAATGTGGGCCCGCGGCAGGGCAGGTCGATGGTGTAATCGCGACGGCCGGGGTGCTGCGCCCACCGGCCCCTCCCAGCGAGCCCTCTTCCATGCACCAAGCCCTAGCGTCCCTACTCGCCCCCCTTGCCTGCGCGGCCCTGCTGTGCGCCAGCCCCGTGGCCCTGGCCGCCAATCCCACGAGTTCAGGCAACTGCGAGGAAAACTCCACCAGCATGGCCGAGGTGCGCAGCTGCCTGCACGAGCAGAACGTGGCCATGGTCAAGGCCGCCTACGTATCGCTGTCGCTCAAGCTCAAGGCCCGCATGCCCCAGGCGTCGGAAGAGCTGGAAGTGGCGCAGAGAAACTGGGTGCAGTACGCGCGCAGTGCCTGCGAGTTCCTGGCCGAATTCAACTCGGCCAGCTTTGCCAAGGATGATGCGCGCACCAACTGCTGGAGCGACTTCGCCCGCGCCCGCGCCAAGCAGCTCAAGTCCTGGGAGATGCAGCTGGACAAGAAGCCCTGAGGGCGGGGACGCTGTTCACTGGTAGTTCAGCGTGAAGGTGGCCCTGCCGTTGGCCTGCCCCATGGTGACTGCCGCAGCGGTCTGCACGTACTTGGCAGTCAGCGGGATCTTGAATTGGGCAACGCCCTGGGCGATGGTGCCCGCACTCCACTGGTTGGTATTGCCGGGTGCGCTGGAGTCCGGTCCATATGCCAGCGGGACGCCATCCTTCAGTATCTGTATGCCTAGTCCGGTGGCCACCGGCTTGCCGCCGGTCGTGGTCTTGCTCAAGGTCAGGATGGTGCCCTGGTTGCTGGTGTCATTGGCATCGGTGAGCGTGACGTGGGGGCGCAGCACGCTGTCGGGCGCGCCGCCCTTGCAGTTCAGGACGATGTCGAATTGCTGGGGGATGGATGCGGCTTGGACGCCCGTGAATCGCTGGATGGGCACAGCGCCCAAGGGCACGGAAACGGCCGAGTTGGCGACCGTGCATGAGGGGCCGGTCACCACCCTGGTGGTGCCGGCCAGCTTGACGATCCCTGTGTTGCAGTAGCCGCACTGGAACAGCAAAGTGATGCTCATTGCCGGGTTTGATAGCCGGCCGCCTGCAATGCTGCCGGTTTTCACCAGCTCGATCCAGACGTCCTGTGCGCGTGCACCGTCCCCCCAGCGCCAACCCAAAGGACCTGAGTCGTTTTCTATGTGGGTGGTGATCGGCATGACTTTTCCGTCGGGGAAATAGGGCCCCCGCCATCTTCCCCACCAGCGGACTCCCAAACCGGGAAATTCGGTGCTGTAGACGTCGCTGTATCCAGGTGCCTTGGTGGCCGATTGAACATCGGCGTGTACTCCGGCGTGAGTGATATTTGGCGGGCCCTCGAAGGGGTCTCGCGTCGTGGTCAGACTCAGAATGACTGGTGCAGATTTCCAGAGTATCGATCCCGTGGGTAAATTTTCCGAGACTGTTATTTCGGCGGGAATCGTGATATTGCTGGTTACGGGGGAGAATTTTCCGCCGGCAAGGGCATTGCTATTCATCATTGTCGCTGAAATTCCGATGAGCAATACAAGCCGGTTGACATGCGACAAGAATGGGCGCTTGGAAGAAAGATGCATGTTCCTGATGCTTTCCAGGGTTGAAAGATGATTTTCTGAAATACCGAGGATTGGTGTTTCTATTATTTTCGTGATTGAAGACGGATCCAGGATACAAGGAGCATCGAATGCTTGGATGGATGGCTTCTTCGGGACTTCACGCAAGGCGCCCCTGAAGGCTGGGGGCGCTGTTCACTGGTAGTTCAGCGTGAAGGTGGCCCTGCCGTTGGCCTGCCCTGTCGTGACTGACTCAGCGGTCTGCACGTAGTTTGCGGTCAGGGGGATCTTGAATTGGGCAACGCCCTGGGCGATGGTGCCCGCACTCCACTGGTTGGTATTGCCGGGTGCGCTGGAGTCCGGTCCATATGCCAGCGGGATGCCATCCTTCAGTATCTGTATGCCTATTCCGGTGGCCACCGGCTTGCCGCCGGTCGTGGTCTTGCTCAAGGTCAGGATGGTGCCCTGGTTGCTGCTGTCGTTGGCATCGGTGAGCGTGACGTGGGGTCGCAGCTTGCTGTCGGGCGCGCCGCCCTTGCAGTCAAGGGTGATGTCGAAACTCTGGGAGCGGGTCGTGGAATGGATGCCCGTGAATCGTGAGGTGGTCACAATGCCCATGGGCACGGAGACGGCCGAGTTGGCGACCGTGCATGAGGGGCCGGTCACCACCCTGGTGCTGCCGGCCAGGCTGATAGTCGCCGGGTTACAGGGGCGGCATAGGAACTGCAAGTGGGCGTTCATTCTCAGGCCCGATATCTGGCCCGCCCCAATGTTGCCGGTCTTCACCAGCTCGATCCAGACCTCCTGGGTGCGTGGGCTGTCCCCCCAGTCCCAACCTAGAGCACCTGCGTTGTTTTCTGAGTTGGTGGTGATCGGCATGGCTATTCCATTGGGGAAATTGCGGCCCCGCCATTTTCCCCACCAGCGGACTCCCAAGCCGGGAACATTGGTTGCGTAGACGTCAGGGAATCCAGATGCCTTGGTTCCAGATTGAATATTGGCGAATATTTCGGCGCCCAAGATAGCGCTCGGGTCATTGAGGTTTCGCTCAGCGCGCAGGCTCAGAAGGAGTGGCACGGATTTCCAGAGTGTCGATCCCGTGGGTGAATTTCCCGGTACTGTTATTTCTACGGGAATCGAGATGCTGGCGGTTTCGGGGGAAAATACACCCCCGGCAAGGGCATTGCTGTTCATCATGGCCGCTGCAAGTCCGATGAGCAATGCAAGCCGGCTTGCATGCGACAAGGATGGGCGCTTGAAAGAAAGAGGCATGTTCCCGATGAATCCCATTGCTGTTGAATGATTTTTCGTAAACACTGGAGGCGGTGGCTGTGTTGCCCTGATTCATTCAGGATGGATCAAGAAAAGAACAAGGGATATCGAGTGATTTGATGGATGGCCCTTGAAGATTCTTTAATCTATGTCGAAGATGGGGGCGGTGCAATCAGGCTGGTCTGATAGTGAGTCATGGCCTGGGTCAGGGCAGGGGCAGGGCCGCCCATGCCCCGCTGTCAAGATGAAGTCCGGGCCGCCGAACCGGCCATGCTCCAGTGCGTGAGGGCCGATGGCCGGGCGGCAGATTGCTGCAGGTGCCGGTCCATCACACCACCAGGCAGCCCTGCCGGTCCGACAGGCCGATGGTGGCCTGCATGCCCGCCGTGAACTGCAGGTAGTCGGCCTCCATGCCGTCCGAGAAGATGACGCCATGGTCGGGCATGCGCGAGCGCAGGGTCAGCGGCTGGCCGGCGGTGACCTGGCCGTAGACCAGCTCTGCCGTGGAGGAGCGGCTGGGAAAGGGCTCGCGCACGGCGAAGTCCAGGCGTGGCGCATCCCAGGCGAAGGGCTGGTAGTCGAAGTCGGTGGACGCGCCGCGCACGGCGCGGGCAATGCCCAGGGAACCCGTGACGATGCTCTTGATCCAGGCAGACGAGCCCAGTCCCGTGGCGACGATGAGGCCGGAGGACGACTGGGACTCCTGCCGCTCGCCCAGTGCGATGTCGTACAGGGCCGAGGTATGGCTGCGCGGGCCGATGAACAGGTCGTTGGCGGCGCGCAGCACCTGGCCGTCGCTCAGGCGCGCTTCGGCCAGGGTGACGGCGCGCGTGGGGCGGCGGTTGGCGGCCACGTCGCCCAGCAGGGCGGCCAGGTCGGCGGGGGCGAAGGGCAGCAGCAGGCCGTCCCAGCGCGCGGGCTCGGGGTTGACGCCGATGAGCGGCTGGCCGTCCAGGTATTTCATGGTGTTGGCCACCATGCCGTCCTGGCCCAGCGCCACCACGATGTCGTCGGCGCCGAAGACGAAGTTGGGCACCAAGGCGCGGTCCACGATCTGGTAGCGGCCGCGTGCCTCCAGCGCCTGCACCACGGCCTGCAGGGCGGCGGCGTAGGCGGCGCTTTCGCGCAGGTAGTCGCCGAAGTCGGCACCCAGGTGCTCGATGTAGAAGCGCGCCTGGGACAGCGTGTGGTACCTGGCCACCAGCTCATCGAGCCGCGTGCGCCGCACCACCAGCACGGTCTTGCGTTCATTGGCGTTCACGGCGGCTCCTTGCGGGTTCGGGATCGGCCACGGCGGCTGCATGGCCTGCACCGGCGCCCATGAGCGACTGCAGCAGCTCGGGCGAGACATTGAGCTGGCCTATGCGCTCGGCCTTCTCGGCAATGCCGCCAAAGGCCTGGGCGATGAGCTGGCCCGGCTGCATGCCCACGGCGGCCAGCGATTGCACGATGCGCGGGTCGGCCTTCTCCAGGGCCTGCATGACGGCGCCCACGCGGTAGGCCTCGGCCTCGGCCAGGGTGCGGCTGTTGGCGGCCTGGCCTTCGACGAAGTCGCGGCGGCTGGTCTCCAGCGCCACGTCGGCGGACATCTGTTCGGCGCGCAGCTCGTTTTCCTTGCGCATCTGGGCGGCCTTGGCTTCCAGCTGGGCGTCGCGGATCTGGCGCTTTTTCCTCTCCACGGCCACATCGGTATCGAGCTCGTTCTGGCGGATGGCGCGCTCGTTTTCCACGGCGGCCATGCGGCGGGCATAGACGGCGTCATCGGCGGCCTTGAGGTTGGATTCGCGCGCCTCGGCTTCCAGGGCGCGGGCGATGTCGGGCGTGGGTTTGACGGCCATGACCGAGACGCCCAGGATCTCCAGCCCCAGGGCCGCGATCTCGGGCTGGGCGGCCAGCTCCTGCTGGGCCGTGCGCGCAATGAGTGCCGAGGAGCGCAGTGCCTGCTTGAGCTCCAGCGCCTGCACGGCCTGCTGGATGATGACCTCGGCCTGCATGGTCACGCGGTCGCCCAGGCGCTGCGGGTCTTCGGACATGTATTTCTGGCCGTCGCGCGCCAGGGAGAAGTCCATCAGCGTGGCGGTCTGGCGCGGTGTGCTGATGCGGTAGGTGACCTGGCCCTGCACCGTGACGCTCTGGAAGTCGGCCGTGACCAGCTCCAGCATGAAGTGGCAGTCCTGGCTGCCCACGGGCACGGCGACCAGGGTGGTGGTGGGCGCGTAGTAGAAGAAGGACTGGCCCGCACCCTCGCGCACCACCTTGCCGGCGCGGAACTGCATGAGGTGGACCGTGGGTTGGGACTTGATGAAACGGATGCCGAACATGGTGCTTCTCCTTTAAGTTGTTCTGTACAACTCGTATGGGTTGCATAGTGCAACTTAAAATCCTGCACGTCAAGCACAATCCATCCCATGGCCGAAAAAAACTCCCCATCCCAGCAGGGCGCGCTGGACTTCCCGCGCCCGTTCACCACGGTGGACGTGGTCATCTTCACGGTGGCCGACGATGCCCTGCAGGTGCTGCTGGTGCAGCGCCCCACGGCGGGCAGCGAGCCGTTTCCGGGGCTGTGGGCGCTGCCTGGCGGCTTTGTGGATGTGGGGCAGGACGCAGACCTGCTGGCCTGCGCGCGGCGCAAGCTGCTGGACAAGACGGGCGTGGACAGCCCCTACCTGGAGCAGTTGGGAAGCTGGGGCGGCGCGGCGCGCGACCCGCGTGGCTGGTCGGCCACGCATGTGTATTTCGCGCTGATCCCGGGGCACGACCTGATCCTGGCCAAGGGCGCGAATGCGGCCGATGTGTCGTGGTTTGCCGTCGATGAACTGTTGCGCGAGCCTGCGCTGGCCTTCGACCACGGCGAGATCCTGCGCGCAGCGGTGGAGCGGCTGCGGGGCAAGGTGGAATACACCTCGCTGCCGGCCTTTCTGCTGCCCGAGCCCTTCACGCTGCCGCAGCTGCAGCAGGCCTACGAGGTGGTGCTGGGCCGCCCGGTGGACAAGAGCGGTTTTCGCACGCGCATGATGGCGGCCGGCTTTCTGGTGGAGGCCGGCCAGGTGGAGGGCATGTCACGCCGCCCCGCCATGGGCTATCGGCTGGCCGACCGCAGCGCGCCCGTGGTGTTCCCGCGTACCTTCAGTCCCAGGGGCTGAGCCGGCAATCGGTCAGGCGCTTCAGTTGCCCAGCAGGCTGCAAAAGCGCTGCATGTCCACGTTGCCGCCGCTCAGGATGATGCCCACGCGGCAGCCGTGCAGCTCTTCGCCCCTGTGGCGCGCGGCGGCCAGTCCCAGGCAGCCGGTGGGCTCGGCCACGAGCTTCATGCGCGTGGCCAGGAAGCCCATGGCATCGACCAGTTCGGCATCGCTGGCGGTGAGGATGTCGGTCACGTCGCGCTGGATGATGGGGAAGGTGATGCCGCCCAGGTGCTGGGTCTGGGCGCCGTCGGCAATGGTCCTGGGCGTTTCGATGTGGACGATGCGGCCCGCGCGCAGCGACTGCTGGCCGTCGTTGCCGGCCTCGGGCTCCACGCCGTAGAGCGCGCAGTCGGGGCTGAGCGCGCGCGTGGACAGGGCGGTGCCCGACAGCAGGCCGCCGCCGCCCAGCGGCACGAACAGGGCGTCCAGCGGGCCGGTTTCCTCGAACAGTTCCTTGGCGGCCGTGCCCTGGCCGGCCAGCACGTCGGCATGGTCGTAGGGCGGGATCAGGGTCAGGCCGTGGCGCTCGGCCAGGTCGCGGCCGACCTGCTCGCGGTCTTCGGTATAGCGGTCGTAGACCACCACCTGGCCGCCATAGCCCTTGGTGGCCGCCACCTTGGCGGCGGGCGCGTCGTGCGGCATGACGATGGTGGCGGGAATCTCCAGCAGCCGCGCGGCCAGGGCGATGGCCTGGGCATGGTTGCCCGAGGAAAAGGCCACCACGCCGGCCTTGCGCTGCGCGGGGCTGAAGCGCGACAGGGCGTTGAAGGCACCGCGGAACTTGAAGGCGCCCATGCGCTGCAGGTTCTCGCACTTCAGAAAGACGCGGGCGCCCAGCGCCTCGTCCAGCGTGCGCGAGGTGAGCACGGGCGTGCGGTGGGCATGGCCCTGGATGCGCCGGGCCGCCGCGGCCACGTCGTCATAGGTGGGAAGAAGGCTTGTCATCGGTAGCGGAGAAAGAGATGTGGATCGGGAGTGGCCTACTTGGCGTAGCTGTAGACCGTGGCGCGCGACACGCCCAGGTGGGCGGCAATGGTCTCCATGGAGCGGCGCACGTCGAGCAGGCCGGCGCCCTTGAGTTCGCGGACCAGGGCGCGGCGCTCCTCGGGCTTGAGGGCGCGCGGCGTGGTCGCCAGGCGGGCCGCGAACTGGTCGATGCGGGCGCGCACCGTGTCGGCGCCTGCGCCGGCGCCCGTGGGGTCCAGCATTTCGCGCGCCGGGGTGTCGCCGCTGACGGCGGCAAAGCGGTTGAGCATGCCCTGGAAGCCCTGGAACATCGTCAGGTCCACATTCATGCACAGGGCGGCGATGTAGCGGCCCTCGGAATCGCGTATGCCGATGGACGTGCTCTTGGCCTGGCGGCCGTCGGCGAACTGGTTGGGATAGTTGGCGATGACCTGTTCGAAGCCGGGGTCCAGGATGCGCGCCAGTCCCAGCTCCGTCGCGCCCTGGCCGACCTCGCGGCCCGACAGGTTGTTGTGGATGGCCAGCACCGCATGGGAAGGGTCGAGCAGGTCATGCACCACCACCTCGCAGAACGGGGCAAAGGTCTGGCCCAGGCCTTCGGCGATCTGGGCCACCTGCTCCAGCAGCTGGCGCTGTTCGGGGGTTCGTTCGTTCATATTGGACATTTTGTTTTTAATTGGACAAAATGTCAAAACCCAGATGACTTCTTTGTGCTTTCCACCATGTTCGACACCCTTGTAGACCTGCTGCAATCCCAGGGCGCGCGTTTTCGCGTGCTGGAACATCCGGCCGAAGGCCGCTCCGACCTGGTCGCCGAAATCCGGGGCACGGCGCCCGGCCAGGGCGCCAAGGCCATGCTCTGCAAGAGCCGCGACGCGGCAGACAGCGCGCAGCTGTTTCTTGCCGTGCTGCCCGGCGACCGCAAGCTGGACTTCAAGCGCCTGGCCCAGGCCGTGGGCGTGCGCAAGGCCACGCTGGCCTCGCCCGAGGAGGCCCGGGCCGCCACGGGCTGCGTGATGGGATCGGTGCCGCCGTTCTCCTTCAACCCGCAGGTGCGCCTGGTGGTGGACCCGGCCCTGGTCGAGCGCTTTGGCGAGATCGCCTTCAACGCGGGCCGGCTGGACCGCTCCATCGTGCTGGACTCGGCCGACTATGTGCGCATTGCCCGGCCCGTGCTGCACAGCCTGAGCGGGAATGGCGCCGATTGAGCCCGGAGTGCGCCCGGATTGAACCCGGATTGAACCCGGATTGACCCTGGCGCGGGGCTGCGCCCACAATCGTCGGCAACGTCCACATCTCCTTGCCTGACCATGTCCACCCCTGCGAAGCAGCACCCTGACCGGCCCGATGCGGCCGGCTTTGTGCGTGCGGCGCTGACTGCTGCCCTGGCCCAGGCGCAGTCGCATCTGGCGGTTTTGGAGGGCGGTGGCAGCGATGCCGAGACCATCCACCAGCTGCGCGTGGCCCTGCGGCGCCTGCGCACCGTGCTGCGCGAATGCGCGGGGCTGGCGCCCGGCATGCGCGCCGAATGGGATGAGCCCCTGGCCCGGGCCTTTGCGCAGCTTGGCACGCTGCGCGACGCCGGCACCCTGGCCGACGTGGTGCGGCCGCTGCTGCAGGACGCCCATGCGCCCCTGTGCGAATGGACCGTGCCAGCTGCCGGGCAGGCCGACGCGGCCGCCGCGGTGCGCGAGCCGCAGTTCCTGCAGACGCTGGCCGAGATCCATGCGCTGGCGCAGGCACCCGCAGGAAAGCGGCAGCCCGGCCTGGCCAGCCTGTCTGCCGCAGGCACGCGCAAGTACCTGGTGCGGCGCCTGCAGCGCCTGCACCGCCAGGTGCTGCGCGATGGCCGGCACTTCGACCGCCTGCCGCTGGCGCAGCAGCACCGCGTGCGCAAGCGGCTCAAGCGCCTGCGCTACCTGGCGGACTTTGCGCAGGAATTCGCGCCCGGAATGTGGCCCGGCAAAAAGGGCCGGCGCTTTGCCGAGGCGCTGGTGCCCGCCCAGGACGCGCTGGGGCTGCACAACGACATGGCCGTGGCGGCCGCGCATTTCCATGCCGAGGCCGGCACGGACCCGCGCGCCTGGTTCGCCGCCGGCTACCTGCAGGCCCGCCTGGCCACCAGCGCGCGCAGCAGCCGCCGCGCGCTGCGGGCGCTGGCCCGCGTGCCGGGCTTCTGGGCTGGGCGCCATCAGCGATAATCCGCCGCTGGCGCGCCGGCGCGGTCCCTGGGCCGTGGCGGTGCGCTGTTGCTGAAGGTGCCCCATGCCGTTCGCCGGCCAGGGGTTCAACGGGAAGCAGGTGCGCGATGCCATCGAGATGGCCGCTCGCAATGCCTGCGCTGCCCCCGCAACGGTCAGCGGAATACAACTCCCCACGCTGGCGCGCCACCCACGGGTCACGCGCCGCAAGCCACTGTGTCCTCCTCGGGCATGGGAAGGCGGGGATGCCTGCCGCAGCGCGCCCACCCTGCGCGCCGCAGCGTTCCGCAAGCCCGGATACCGGCCTTCTGCATTGCTTTCGGACGCCGCGGGAGTGCGCCTGTCCGGTCCGGCCCCAGCCTGCGCTGCCGTGGCCGGCTCCGGCGTGCGCGCTGTGCGGCGTGGTTCAGACGATAGGCCCCGCGGGTGAGTGGGGCAGTTGGGTTCAACGCATGCGCTTCGCTTCTTCGGCCGCCGATTCCTCCGGCCTTCTCTCTGTTCTTCCTCTTGTCTCCAGCCTGCGGCCCGCAGCGGCCGCCGTCCTGCTGGCCAGCTGCGCTGCAGCGGCCGGCGCCGCGCAGGAGCCGGCTTCCGGGCGATCCACGGACTCCGCCGACGATGCGCTGGACGCCGTCTTCGTGACCGCCACCGCGCGGCCCGAGGCGCGCAGCCGCATCGCGGGCACCACGCAGACCATCGACCGCGAGGCCATAGAGCGCTCCAGCGCGCGCTCGGTCACCGACCTGCTGGCCGAGAACGCCGTGGGCTTTCTCAGCGAATGGACGGCGGCCCAGACCTCGATGAACCTGCGCGGCGCCTCCACCGACGGCCAGGGGCGCGACTTCCGCAGCCAGGTGCTGGTGCTGGTCAACGGCCGGCGCGCGGGCACGGCCAACCTGTCCAAGCTCAGCCCCTCGGATGTGGAGCGCATCGAGATCGTGCGCGGCCCGTCCTCGGTGATCTACGGCAGCCAGGCCATGGGCGGGGTGGTCAACATCATCATGAAGAACGGAGCTACGGCGCCTGGCACGCGCGCCCAGGTCCAGGCCGGTTCATGGGACCTGTGGCGCACCGATGCGCAGACGGCCGGCGCCAATGACCGCTTCGACTGGTACTTCGGCGTGAGCGCAGGCGGGCGCGGCGACTACGAGTCGGGCGATGGCGGCACGCGCATGGAGAACACGGGCTGGAAGCGGCGCGGCGCCAGCGGTGCCCTGGGCTGGCAGCTGCACGAGCTGCACCGCGTGGAGCTGCAGCTGCGCACGGACGGCATCTACAACGCGGGCTTTCGCGGATCGGGCGCCAATATCCACAGCCGCGACAACCGCAGCAACCGCTCGCTGGACCTGACCTACGAGGGCGCACTGCCCGGCCAGCGCCTGAGCTGGACGACCCACCTCTACAGCCTGGTCGATACCGATGAGTTCAACTGGGCATCGCCCGTGATCCGCTCGGGCAACAGCGCCGTGCCCGGCACGGCGCGCGACTACAACCACCGCCAGCTGGACGCCACGGGCCTGCGCTTTCAGCCGCGCCTGCGTGTCAGCCAGACCAATGACCTGCTGATGGGCTTTGACTGGGAGCGCAGCAAGCTGCGCTCCGACCGCCTGCGCGTGGCCATGCCGGGCGGCCCTGCGGGCCAGGTCGCGCCCTACGACAACAACCAGACCGAGCAGGTGCATGCGCTGTACTTCGAGGACGCGCAGACCCTGTTCGACGATCGCCTCACGCTGCGCGCCGGCCTGCGCAAGACCTGGGGCACGACGCGTTTCGACGATACGCCCAACCTGGCCCTGGCCCAGGCCAGCACGCGCGACTACGACAACCACACCTGGTCGGCCGGCGCCACCTGGAAGGCCACGGACCGGCTCACGCTGCGCGCCGCGGCCTCCACGGGTTTCCGCGCGCCCACGGCCACCGAGCTGGCCTCGGACTTCACGGCCGTCGGCGGTGGCCGCACCTTCGGCAACCCCAACCTCAAGCCCGAGACCAGCCGCCAGATCGAGGTCGGCGCCGCGCTGCAGCAGCCCGGCTGGCGCGTGGATGCGGCCCTGTTCCAGAACACCATCAGCGACCGCATCATCACCGTCTCGCGCGGGGCCACGACCAACACCTCGGACTACGCCAACAACGCGGCCGACATCGTGGCGCGCGGCCTGGAAATGCAGGCCGACATGGACCTGGCGCGGGCGCTGGACCTGACGGGCCACCAGCTCAAGGCCTGGGCTGGCGGCTACTACCACTTCAGCATGCGGGACAAGGGCTCGGCCGCCTCCGCCAATACCGACAAGGTGCAGCGCATGTACCGCTACGAGGCCTCGGCCGGCGTGCGCTACGGGCGCGGCAGCGGGCGGCTGCAGGGCGACTGGAGCCTGCAGCTGTCCACGCTGCTGCGCGGTCCCATGTGGTACGACACGGAAGAGGCGCTGCTCATCCCGCAGGGCGAGCCCAGCAGCACCTTCATCCACCGCAAGGGCGCCTTCACCATCTGGAACCTGCGCGCCGACTACCGCGTGTCGCCGGGCGTCAAGCTGTTCGCGGCCGTCAACAACCTGTTCGACCTGAACCGCCATCCCATCTTCATCGCGCTGGACCGTGCGCCCTGCATCGCCAACCCGGCGTACCAGAACGGCGGCTGCGGAACGTCGATGGCGGGGCGCGAACTCATGGTCGGCTTGCAGGCGGAGTTTTGAGGACCATGGCATGAGGCAATCCAGCACCACGCGCCGCCAGTTGCTGCGCCAGGGCGCGGCGGCGGCCCTGGCCTGCGGCCTGCCCGCGGCCTGGGCCGACACCGTCGCTGCAGGCGGGCCGGTGGTGCTGCAGGATGCGCTGGGCCGGCGCGTGGAGATTGCCGCGCCGCCGCAGCGCATCGTCTCCATCTTTGCCTCCAACACCGAGCTGGTGGCCGCGCTGGGCCTGCTGGACCGCGTGGTGGGCGTGGAGGATTTCACGCGCTTTCCGCCGGGCGTGGAGCGCATTCCCAAGGTGGGCGGGCGGCTGGGGTTCTCGGTGGACGCCGTGGTGGCGCGCCAGCCGGACCTGGTCATCGTCACGCCCGCGCGCCAGGCGGCGCACCAGCTGGTCGATCCCATGGAGCGCATCGGCGTGCCGGTGATGGTGCTGCTCAGCCGCTCGCTGGCCGAGGTGATGGACAACCTGCGCCTGGTGGCCCGCGCCACGGGCGTGCAGGCGCGCGGCCAGGCGCTGGCCCTGGCGCAGGAGGCGCGGCTGCTGCGCGTGGACCGGCAGGTGGCCGGCGAGCCCCGGCCGCGCGCCCTCATGGTCACGGGCCGGCTGGGCAACGGCATGCTGCTGGCGGCCCGGCCGGGCACCTATACGGGCGAGGCCATGGTGCGCGCGGGCGCTTCGTTCGCGCTGGACGGCCTGGGCACCGTGCCCCAGGTCTCGCCCGAGGCCGTGCTGGCCGCCGACCCCGACGTGCTGCTGTTCGCAGGCACCCAGGAGGCCATGCAGGACCTGATCGGCCAGCGCGGCTGGCGCGACCTGCGCGCCGTGCGCGGCGGCCGGGCCACCACGGTGGCGCGTGCCGAGTTCCTGATTCCCGGGCCGCGCACCTTTGGCGGCGTGGAAAAGCTCTCGCGCTGGCTGCACCCTGCGGCCTGGGCCGGGGAGGCCGCATGAATTTCCTTTCATATCCACCCGCGTGGCGCCCCTGGGCCGGTGCGGTCCTGCTGCTGCTGGCCAGCCTGTTGCTGGCCGCCTGCGCGGGCCACCAATGGGCCAGCCCGGCCGACCTGCTGGCCGCGCTGGGCGGCGAAGACAGCCTGCGCAGCCGGCTGCTGCTGCAGTGGCGCGTGCCGCGCGTGCTGGCAGCCGCCCTGGTGGGCGCGCTGCTGGGCCTGTCGGGCGCCATCTTCCAGGGTGTGTTCCGCAATCCGCTGGCCGAGCCCTATCTGCTGGGCGCCTCGGGCGGCGCGGCGCTGGGGGCGACTGTCGCCTTGCTGGTTCCCATGCATTTATTGTTCGGCCTGCCCCAGGCATGGACGCTGCCCGTGCTGGCTTTTGCGGGCGCCTGGGGATCGACCGTGCTGGTGCTGGCCGTCTCGCGCGTGGCCGGTGCCACCGATGCGGCCGGCATGCTGCTGGCCGGCGTGGCGCTGGCGGCCGTGCTGGGCGCGCTGCGCTCGTTCCTGATGCTGGCGCTGTCCGATGAGACGGTGAGCCTGCAGGTGGTGCTCAGCTGGGTGCTGGGCGGCATACAGACGCCGTCCTGGAGCGGGCTGGGCCTGCTGGCCGGCGCCTCACTGGCCTGCCTGGCCGGGGCCATGGCGCTGGCGCGCGGGCTGGACCTGCTGGGCCTGGGTGCCGATGCGGCCCAGGGCTTCGGCCTGGACGTGGCGCGCTTCACGCCGCTGGCCGTGCTGGCCGGCTCGCTGGTGGTGGCCGTGGCCGTGGCCTATGGCGGGTTGGTGGCCTTCGTGGGGCTGGCTGCGCCGCACATCGCGCGCTGGATGGCGGGCCCGCTGCACCGTGCGGCCCTGCCGGCGTCGGCGCTCACGGGCGCCATCATCGTCACGCTGGCCGACGCCATTGCGCGCAGCGTGCTGCCGCCGGCCGAGATCCCGCTGGGCCTGGTCACGGCCGTGGCGGGCGGGCCCTTCTTCATCGTGCTGCTGGCGCGCAGGCTGAGGTCCGCATGAACGATCAAGCCATGGACGACGCTGTGCCACGCCTGCAGGCCCGGTCCCTCACGCTGCGCCGCCGTGGCCGCAGCGTGCTCGACGCCGTCTCGCTGCAGCTGCCCGCTTGCGGCGCCGTGGCCCTGGTCGGACCCAATGGCGCAGGCAAGTCCAGCCTGCTGTCCCTGCTGGCGGGGCTGCAGGCGCCTGCATCCGGCAGCGTGCTGCTGGACGGGCAAGACATTGCAACCCTGCCCGTGGCCGAGCGTGCACGCCGCGTGGGCTACATGCCGCAGCGCTTTGCGCCGCACTGGGACCTGACGCTGTCCGAGCTCATGCACATGCGGCTGGCGGGCCGGGGTGATGTCGAGGCGGCCATTGCCGGCGCCGGGCTGCAGGATTTCACGCGCAGGCGCTGGTCCACGCTGTCCGGCGGCGAGCAGGCGCGTGCGCTGCTGGCTACCGTGCTGGCCACCGACCCGCCCGTGCTGCTGGCCGACGAGCCCGGCGCCGCGCTGGACGTGCGCCACCGCCTGGCCCTGGTGCAGGCGCTGGCGCAGCGCGGGCGCGAGCGGCTGGTGCTGGTGGTCATGCATGACCTGGACCTGGCGCTGGCGCACTTCGGGCGCGTCATCGTGCTGGACCAGGGGCGCATTGCGCTCGATGGGGCCCCTGCCGAGCTGCTGCATGCGCCGGGGCTGGATGCCGTCTTCGGCGTGGATTTCGAGCGCATCGATGCACCCCCGCAAACCTTGCTGCGCGCGCGGCTGAAACAGGAGAACTGAATCCATGCGCATCGATCTGGCCGGCTGGACGCGCGATGCCACGCGCGGCGGGCACCGTGAATTCCTGGCGCTGTTCGAGCGCGCCGAGCGCCTGGGTTTCGAGGGCGTGTGGTTCAACGAATTCCGCGTGCCCGATACCGCCTGGCCCTATCCCTCGCCCCTGCTGCTGGCCGCCGCCGTGCTGGCGCGCACCGAGCGGCTGCGCGTGGGCACCTCGGTGCTGGTGCTGCCGCTGCACCATCCGCTGATGCTGGCCGAGGAGATTGCCCAGCTGGACCTGCAAAGCGCGGGCCGCATCGACGTGGGCATAGGGCGGGGCACGGAACCGGCCGCGCTGCGCGCCCTGCAGATCGATGCGGACAGCACGCGCGAGCGCTTCGAGCAGTCCTGCCGCATCCTGGTGGAGGCGCTGTCCGGCAGGCCCATCGCAGCGGGGCAGGGGCCGTGGAGCTTCGAGGACCGGCCCGCCCTGCCTTCGACCGTGCAGCGCCCGCATCCTCCCTTGTATGTGGCCGGCTCCACGGCCGAGACCCTGGGCTTTGCCGTCGATCAGAATCTGCCCCTGCTGCTGAGCCTGGAGCCGCCCGAAGGCATGCAGCTGGAGCGCCTGGAGGCTGCCGCGCAGGAGCGCGGGCGCGATGCCGCCGCGCTGCGCGCGCGCTCATCGCTGGCGCGCTATGTCTGCATCGGTGCCGATGAGGCCACCGTGCAGGCCCGGCTGGCCACGCTGTGGCCGCAGCTGTACCAGCGCCGCGTGTACTTCGCGGGCAAGCGCGGCGTGCCGGCCGACCAGGTGCCGCCCATCGATGTGCCGCGCGTGCTGGCCGAGCAATTCATCCATGGCACGCCCGGGCAGTGCCATGCGCAGATCACCGCCTTGCGCGAGCGCACGGGCATTGGCCAGCTGCGCTGCGTCTTCAACGCCAACGGCCTGTGGAGCGATGCCCAGGCCCTCGCCGGCATGGAACTGTTTGCGCAGGAGGTTCTCCCTTCATTGCGCAGCGCCTTGCCTTTCGCCACCGTCTGACTTCCTCTTTTTTCTGGAGAACATCCCATGCAAACCGCCAAGATTCCCGCCACCATCGTCACCGGCTTCCTGGGCAGCGGCAAGACCACGCTGCTGCGCCACATCCTGGACAACGCGGGCGGCCGACGCATCGCGGTCATCGTCAACGAGTTCGGCGAGCTGGGCATCGACGGCGAGATCCTCAAGGGCTGCGGCATCGGCTGCGACGACGAGGGCAACGAGCGCGAAGGCGCGCTGTACGAGCTGGCCAACGGCTGCATGTGCTGCACGGTGCAGGAGGAGTTCTTCCCCGTGATGCGCGCGTTGGCCGAGCGCCGCGACCAGATCGACGCCGTGATCATCGAGACCTCGGGCCTGGCCCTGCCCAAGCCCCTGGTCCAGGCCTTCCAGTGGCCCGAGATCGCCAACGTGTTCACCGTGGACGCGGTGGTCACCGTGGTGGACACGCCAGCGGCCGCCAGCGGCCAGTTCGCCGCCAATCCCCAGGCCGTGGACGAGCTGCGCCGCGCCGACCCCAACCTGGACCATGAATCGCCGCTGCACGAACTGTTCGAGGACCAGCTGGGCGCGGCCGACCTGGTGGTGCTCAACAAGACCGACCTGGCCGATGCCGAGGCCCTGGCGCGCGTGACTGCCCTGGTGCGCGAGGAGCTGCCGCCCGAGGTCAAGATCGTGCAATCGTCCCAGGGCCGCCTGCCGCTGGACGTGGTGCTGGGCCTGGCCAGGGCGGCCGAGACCACCATCGACCAGCGCGTGAGCCACCATGACCACGACGAGGACCATGACCACGACGACTTCGACTCCTACGTGATCGACCTGCCCGCCGTGGACCGCGACCGCCTGCTGGCCGCGCTGGAGACGCTGGTGGAGCAGCACAGCATCCTGCGCGTCAAGGGCTTTGCCGACATCCCGGGCAAGCCCATGCGCTGGCTGCTGCAGGGCGTGGGCCGCCGCTTCGACCACCACTTCGACCGTGCCTGGCGCGAGGGCGAGCAGCGCGGCACGCGCCTGGTGTTCATCGGGCAAGACCTTGACGAAGCAGCGCTGCGCAAGGGCCTGGAGAATGTGGCCGCCTGACCTTCCGATTCCGTACTGAAACCTGTTCCATGCACCTGCTGTCCACGCGCCCCGGCGGCTTCGTCGAGGACGAGAGCATCGTCACCCGCCTCGACCAGACGCCGGCCGACATCGTCATCCTGAGCTCGGCCGACACCACGCTGGCCCTGCTGTCCTCGGCCGTGGCCGCGCTGGCCGGGGCGTCGGCGGACTTCCCTTCGGTGCGGCTGGCCAATCTGCTGTACCTGCGCCAGCCGGCCTCGCTGGACCTGTATGTGGACGAGGTGCTGCGCCATGCGCGCGTGGTCATCGTGGACCACCTGGGCTCGGAATCGGCCTGGCCCTACGGCATCGAGCAGATCGGCTCGCTGGCGCGCCGCAAGGGGCAGCGCCTGGCCATGTTCTCGGGTGACCTGCAGGAAGACCCGCACCTGCTGGCGCGCAGCACGCTGCCGGCCGCCGCCTGCCGCCAGCTGTGGCAGTACCTGCGTTCGGGCGGCGCGGCCAATGCGCGCGAATTCCTCAAGGCCACCGTCTACCACGGGCTGGACCGGGGCGATGCGCCGCTGCCGCCGCGCACCCTGCCGCAGGCGGCCGTGCACGTGCCGCCTGCGCTGTTCGAGAAGGCCCCCAACCCTGTCCGGCTGCAGGCCCATGACGTGGCCGGCATCGACGACCTGCAGCGCGCCTGGACGCCCGGCGCACCCACCGTGGCCCTGGTGTTCTACCGCTCCCACCTGCTGGCGGGCAATACGGCGGCCTTCGACGCCATGGCCCTGTCGCTGCAGCAGCGCGGCATGAACCCGCTGCCCGTGGCGCTGGACTCGCTCAAGGACCCGCTGTGCCTGGCCACGCTGCGCCAGCTCTGCGAAGACCATGCCGTGCAGCTGGTGCTCAACACCACGGCGTTCTCGGCGCTGGAATCGGGCACGGCCCTGGCCGGCGATGCGCCCGTGCTGCAGGTGATCGCCAGCGGCGGCAACCGCGAGGACTGGTGGGCCGACAGCCAGGGCCTGCGCCCGCGCGACATCGCCATGCAGGTGGTGCTGCCCGAGATGGATGGCCGCATCATCACGCGTGCCATCAGCTTCAAGGGCCTGTCCCACCGCTGCGCCTTCACCCAGGCCGACGTGGTGGCCTACCAGCCCGAGCCCGACCGCGTGGACTTCGTGGCCGACCTGGCCTGGCGCTGGTGCCGCCTGCGCAGCCTGCCCGCGCGCGACAAGCGCCTGGCCCTGGTACTGGCCAACTACCCGGGCAGCGAGGGCCGCATCGGCAGCGGCGTGGGGCTGGATACGCCGGCCTCGGTGATCGCCATCGTGCAGCGCCTGGCCGCCGAAGGGCATGAGCTGGGCGACCCCGCGCAGCTGCCCGCCGATGGCCAGGCGCTGATGCACCTGCTGCAGCAGGGCATTGCCAACGACCCCGCCCAGTGGCCGCTGCGCCCGGCCTGGCAAAGCTATGCGCTGGACGAGTACCTGGCGCGCCTGGCCGCGCTGCCGGACGGCATGGCCGACGCCATTACTGCGCGCTGGGGCGCGCCCGAGGCCGACCCGCTGCTGCGCCAGGGCCGCTTCATGATCGCGGGCCTGCGCCTGGGCCATGTCTTCGTGGGCATACAACCGGCGCGTGCATTGGGAGGCACGGGGCTGGGCGCCCAGGACTATGCGAGCTACCACGATGCCGAGCTGGTGCCGCCCCACAGCTACCTGGCCTTCTATTTCTGGCTGCGCGACCGCTTTGCCGTGGACGCCATGGTGCATGTGGGCAAGCACGGCAACCTCGAATGGCTGCCGGGCAAGAGCCTGGCGCTGTCGGGCGCGTGCTGGCCCGATGCCATCCTCGGGCCGCTGCCGCACCTGTACCCCTTCATCGTCAACGATCCCGGCGAAGGCGCCCAGGCCAAGCGCCGCAGCCAGGCCGTGATCATCGACCACCTGATGCCGCCGCTGACGCGCGCCGAAAACCACGGCCCGCTACAGGACCTGGAGCGCCTGGTGGACGAGTACTACGACGCGTTGCTGGTCGATGCGCGGCGCGGCGCGCTGCTGCGCCGCCAGATCCTGGACATCGTGCGCCGCCAGCACCTGGACCAGGAGCTGGACCTGGCGCCCGGTGCCGCCCAGGACGACGATGCCGTGCTCGAACGCATAGACGCCTACCTGTGCGAGCTCAAGGAAACCCAGATCCGCGACGGCCTGCATGTCTTCGGTGCATCGCCGCAGGGCCGCCAGCGCCGCGACACGCTGCTGGCGCTGGCGCGCTTCCCGTCGGACGAAGGCCAGGGCCTGATACAGGCGCTGGCCGCCGACCTGCTGGACAGCCCCGGGTTCGACCCGCTGCGCATGGAGCCTGCACGCCCCTGGACCGGCGCGCGCCCCGCCGCCCTGCAGGCCGTGAGCGACGAGCCCTGGCGCCATGAAGGCGACACGCGCGAGCGCCTGGAGCTGCTGGCGCAGCAGTTGCTGGAGGGCGAGACCGAAGCCCATGACTGGCCGCAGACCCGGGCCGCGCTGGAACAGGTGCATGCCGTGCTGGCGCCCGCGCTGGATGCCTGCGGCGGCGAGGAACTGCGCCAGCTGCTGCGCGGCCTGCAGGGCCGCTTCGTGCCGCCCGGGCCCAGCGGATCGCCCTCGCGCGGGCGGCCCGACGTGCTGCCCACGGGGCGCAATTTCTACACGCTGGACACGCGCGCGATTCCTACCCAGGCTGCCTGGGAGCTGGGCCAGCAGGCCACGCTCAGGCTGCTGGAGCGCTATCTGCAGGAGCATGGCGAGTACCCGCGCACCCTGGGCCTGTCGGTCTGGGGCACGGCCACCATGCGCACGGGCGGCGACGACATCGCCCAGGCCTTTGCGCTGATCGGGGTGCGACCCAAATGGGCGCCCGGCAGCCAGCGCGTGGTGGACTTCGAGGTGGTGCCGCGCGTGGGCATGGGCCGGCCGCGCGTGGATGTGACGCTGCGCATCTCGGGCTTTTTCCGCGACGCCTTCCCGGGTGCCGTGCAGATGTTCGACGCGGCCGTGCAGGCCGTGGCCGCGCTGGACGAGGACGCCGAGGACAACCCCATACGCGCGCGCATCCTGGCCGAGGCCGAGCAGCTGCAGTCGCAGGGCATGGACGCCGTGCAGGCCCGCCGGCAGGCCGGCTGGCGCGTGTTCGGCGCGCCGCCCGGCCACTATGGATCGGGCCTGGGCGGACTGTTCCAGAGCGGCGACTGGCAGGGCGATGCCGACCTGGCCCAGGCCTACCTGGGCTGGAGCCAGCACGCCTACGGCCAGGACGCCGAGGGCGTGCCCGCAGGCGATGCGCTGCGCCGCCGCCTGGGCGAGCTCGACGTGGTGGCCCACAACCAGGACAGCCGCGAGCACGACATCCTCGACTCGGGCGACTACTTCCAGTTCCAGGGCGGCATGGCCTCGGCCGTGCGCCATCTGTCGGGCCGCCAGCCCGCGCTCTACCACGGCGACCATGCCAACCCGGCCCAGCCGCGCGTGCGCTCGCTCAAGGAGGAGATTGCGCGCGTGGTGCGCTCGCGCGTCACCAATCCCAAGTGGATGGACGGTGCCAAGCGCCACGGCTACAAGGGCGCCTTCGAGATGGCGGCCACGGTGGACTATCTTTTCGGCTTCGACGCCACCACGCAGCAGGTGGGCGACCACCAGTACGCCCTGGTGGCCGACGCCTATGTGCTGGATGCGGCCACGCGCGACTTTCTCGTGCAGCACAATCCGCAGGCCCTGCGCGACATGCTGGAGCGCCTGCTCGAAGCCATGCAGCGCGGCCTGTGGGAGCAGCCCGGCAACTATCGCCAGCAGCTGGAAGACCTGCTGCTGGAACATGAAAACCACCTCGAAGGATTGCGCGGATGACCGCCACCCCTGACCTGGGCGCCGGTGCACAGCCTGCGCTGCCGCCGTTGTTTCCCTTTGCCGCCATCGCGGGCCAGCCCCTGCTGTGCCAGGCGCTGCTGCTGGCCGCCATCGACCCGCAACTGGGCGGCGTGCTGATCGAGGGGCCGCGCGGCACGGCCAAGTCCACGGCCGCGCGTGCGCTGGCCGAGCTTATCGATGCCGCGCCCTTCGTCACGCTGCCGCTGGGGGCCTCGCTGGAGCATCTGGCCGGCTCGCTGGACCTGGGCCGGGCCATGGCCGGCCATGCACTCGAATTCGCGCCCGGCCTGCTGGCGCGCGCCCATGGCGGCGTGCTCTATGTGGACGAGATCAACCTGCTGCCCGATGCCCTGGTCGATGTGCTGCTGGATGCCGCCGCCAGCGGCGTCAACGTGGTCGAGCGCGACGGCATCTCGCACCGCCACGCGGCGCGCTTCGTGCTGGTGGGCACCATGAACCCCGAGGAAGGCCAGCTGCGCCCGCAGCTGCTGGACCGCCTGGGCCTGTGCGTGCGCCTGGCCAATGTGGAGGATGCGGCCCAGCGCCAGGCCATCGTGCGCGCGCGCCTGATGTTCGATGCCGATCCCGCGGCCTTCCGCGCCCGGCATGCAGACGCCCAGGCCGCGCTGGCCGCCCAGCTGCGCACGGCGCGCGAGCGGCTGCAGCCGGCCGGCGCGCTGCCCTGGTCCGACGCGGTGCTGCAGGCCGCCGGCACGCTGTGCATTGCCGCCCAGGTGGACGGCCTGCGCGCCGACCTGGTGCTGCTGCGTGCCGCCCGCGCCTGGGCCGCCTGGCTGGGCGATGCCGATGTGGCGCCCGCCCATGTGCAGGCCGTGGCCGAGCTGGTGCTGGTGCACCGCCGCAAGCCGGGGGCGCAGCAGCCACAGCCGCAGCAGCAGCAATCACCGGAGCAAGCGCCATCGAATCCGCCTTCGCAGTCGCCGGCACAAAGCCGGCCGCCTGCAGAATCCACGGCCAACGGTGCAAGCGACAGCCCGCCATCCGAGACTGACTGGGGCGCCATGCCGCCCGAGCCCGTGGGCCTGCTGCGTGTCGCCGTGCCCTCATTGCTGGCCCGCGAGGCCGCAAAGGCGGGAGCGCCCGCCACAAAAAAAGCCTGAGCCCTCGCGGCCCCACGCCA
Source organism: Delftia sp. UME58 (assembly GCF_014170385.1). Lineage (NCBI taxonomy): Bacteria > Pseudomonadati > Pseudomonadota > Betaproteobacteria > Burkholderiales > Comamonadaceae > Delftia > Delftia sp. UME58. Next base: position 363,366 of record NZ_LZZV01000052.1, on the reverse strand, counting down.
CGGGCAAGGGATGCGAGGGCGGGCCAGCAGGCGGCAGGCCAGCCCCGGCTGGCTCAGTCGCAAGGCGGGCAGGCCACCGGCAGCTGGGACTGGCCGCGCACGCTGGCCGCGCGCGGTGCCCAGGCGCTGGCGCCCGAACATCTGCAGCGCCGGCGCGAGCCGCCGCAGGCCACGCGGCTGCATTGCTTTGTGCTCGATTGCTCGGCCTCCATGGCCGGCAGTGGCGCACTGGCGCGTGCCAAGGGCGTGCTGCTGTCGCTGATGGAAGAGGCCTACCGCCGCCGCGAGCAGGTGGCGCTGATCTGCTTTGCGGGCACGCGCGTGCAATTGCGCCTGCCGCCGCGCAAGGCCGCGGCCTGGAATGACGACTGGATCGCTCCCATTGGCGGGGGCGGCGGCACGCCGCTGCAGGCGGCCGTGGAGCAGGCGGGCCAGTTGCTGCAGCGCCATTGCGGCGCAGACGCCTCCTGCCAGGGCTGGCTGTGGCTGCTCACCGACGGCCGCACGCGCGAGCGGCCTGCGCGGCCTGCGGCGGCGCAGGAGGCAGGCATCGTGGACTTTGAATCAGGCCGCGTGCGCCTGGGCCGGGCCGGCGCGCTGGCCGCCGCCTGGGGTGCGCGGCATGTGCTGGCCGATGATTTCGGGGAGAGCAGCCCGCAGGGCGCGCACTGATCCGTGCGGGCCTGGCCGGATCAGGCCGGCCAGCTCAGCTCGAACAGCGCGCCGCCACGCTCGCCCGGCAGGCACTGAGCCCGCCCGCCGTGGGCCTGGGCAATGGCCTGCACCACGGCCAGGCCCAGTCCGCTGCCGTTGCCTGCCCCCACGCTGGCATTCCTTCGGCTGCGGGCGCTGTCGCCGCGCTGGAAGGCGTCGAAGATGCGCGGCGCAAGGTCGGCTGCCACGCCGGGGCCGCTGTCTTCCACGCGCACGGTGCACAGGCCCTGGCGCACGCGCGTGGCCACCAGCAGCGGGCCCGGCTGCGCGTACTGCATGGCGTTTTCCAGCAGCGCCAGCAGGGCCTGGCGTATGCGCACGGGGTCGCAGACCACGGGCTGGTCATCGAGTTCCATTGCCAGCTGCAGGCCTGCCTGCTCCAGCGCCGGTCCCACGGCCAGGGCCACCGAGCGCACCTCGCCCGCCAGGCAGGTCTGGCGCAGCTGCAGTTGCAGGTGGCCGTTCTCCTGCAGGCCCAGCAGGCGCAGGTCGTCGATCAGGCGGGTCAGCCCCTCGACCTGGGTCATCAGGCTGGCCAGCATGTCCTTGCTGGGCAGGAAGACGCCGTCGGACAGGCCTTGCAGCCGCCCGCTGAGGATGGTCACGGGCGTGCGCAGCTCATGGGCGATGGCCGCGCTCCAGAAGGCGCGCTCCTGCGCCATGCCCTCCAGGCGCCGGGCCAGGCTGTTGAAGTCGTGCACCAGTTGCGCGGCCTCGTGCAGCGCGCTGTCGTCCGTGCTGGCGCGCGCCGACAGGTCGCCCTCGGCCAGCTGGCGCAGGCTGATGGCCACCGAGTCCAGCGAGGGCAGGATGCGCCGCGACAGCCGCGTGGCCACAAAGATGGCGATCAGCAGGGCGATGACCAGGGTCAGCAGCACCCAGGCCAGCTCCACGCTGGAGGGCATCCAGCCGTCGGAGACGCTGGCCGGGTGAAAGGTCAGCAGCAGCGCATAGAAGGCGTACGAACCCAGCACGCACAGCACCACCACGGCCAGCGTGACGGCCGACATGGTCAGCACCACCTGCCGGCGCAGGCCCGCCGCTGTGCTCATGACAGCACCCTTCGGCCTGCGGCCTGTCCCGCCAGGCGGGGGCGAGCTGGTTTGGGGAGGCACGGCACTGCGCTCATGGATCCATCCCCAGCCGGTAGCCCACGCTGCGCACGCTGTCGGGCATGCCCTGCAGGCCCAGGCCTTCGAGTTTCTTGCGCAGCTTGCTGATGTGGCTGTCCACGGTGCGCTCCAGCGTGTGGCCTTCGGGCAGGCAGCCGAGCAGCAGCTCGGCGCGGCTGAACACGCGCCGGGGCGAGCGCACCAGGCTGGCCAGCAGGTTGAATTCGGTCACGGTGAGATCGGGCACATGCGTGGCGCCCTGCACCTGCACGCTGACCTCGCGGCTGTCCAGGTCCACGCGGAAAGGGCCGGCCTGCAGCAGTTGCGTGTCGCGGCGCCGGGCCTGGCTGGAGCGGCGCAGCACGGCCTGCACGCGCGCCACGACCTCGGCCGCGTTGAAGGGCTTGCCCACGTAGTCGTCCGCGCCCATGCGCAGGCCGATGAGCTTGTCCACGTCCTGGTTGAGAGCGGTGAGCATGATGACGGGCGTGTCGCCGCGCCGGCGGATTTCGGACAGCACCTGCCAGCCGTCGAGGCGTGGCATCTGCACGTCGAGAAGTACGAGATCGGGTTTCAAGTGGTGGTGCAGTTCAAGGGCCTGCTGGCCATCGGCGGCATGCACGGTGCGCAGGTCGCTGCGGGCCAGGTAGGCGCACAGGATGTCTGCGATCTCGGGCTCGTCCTCGGCGACGAGGATGAGCGATGTCGATGGCTGGAAAGGCAAGGGCTGGGCAATGATAGAAGCCATTTTGGGTCGCGGCGGGGCCTGTCTTCATCTCCATCGTTCTTCCACATTTTCCGGGCCGAAATGCCATCGAAAGAACGCAAGCTGTTTCCCTGTGCCGCCGCAACTGGCCGGCATGCGAAACAAATCCCTGAATATGAAGTCACAGCGGCAATGCCGTATGAGCGGGTGGGAGAGCTGTTAGCTTTGCAGCGGCTCCATGGATGAATGGCCCTGGCGGCAACACGCCGCAGGCCGAAGCCGCACCGGCAGGAGTTTCCTCCATCCCCATGCCTCCTGGCAATCTGGATCTGCATCCGGATGCCCCATCAGATGCATCGGCGCCAGGCGCCGTGTTTTTTTCCGCAGCGCGCCCTGGCGTGCATTGAAAACCAGACCTCGCGTCCATGCCACAGTTCTTCATTCACCGGCCCGTCTTTGCCTGGGTCATCGCGTTGTTCATCGTGCTGCTGGGCGTGCTCGCCATTCCGCAATTGCCGATCTCGCGCTATCCCACGGTGGCGCCGCCCACGGTGAGCCTGTATGCCACCTACCCGGGCGCCACGCCCAAGACGCTCAATGACTCCGTGGTCTCGCTGATCGAGCGCGAGCTGTCCAGCGTCCGCCACCTGCTGTACTTCGAGTCCTCGGTGGACACCTCGGGCTCGGCCGAGATCAAGGCCACCTTCAAGCCCGGCACCAACCCCGAGCTGGCCCAGGTGGATGTGCAAAACCGCATCAAGGCCGTGGAGCCGCGGCTGCCGCAGGCGGTGCGCCAGAACGGCCTGCAGGTGGAGTCGGCCACGTCGAGCTTTCTGCTGCTGGTGGGCCTTGTCTCGCCGGGCGGCGAGTTCGACGAGCTGGCGCTCAACGACTACATGGCGCGCAATATCGTCGAGGAGCTGCGGCGCATCGAGGGCGTGGGCCGCGTGCAGCTGTTCGGCACCGAGCGTGCCATGCGCGTCTGGGTCGATCCGGCCAAGCTGATCTCCTACGGGCTGTCCATGGGCGACCTCACCCAGGCCATCCAGCAGCAGAACATGCAGATCGCCCCGGGCCGCGTGGGAGATGCGCCCATCGCACCGGGCCAGCGCGTGACCACGCCGCTCACCGTGCAGGGCCAGCTGACCTCGCCCGAGCAGTTCGCGGCCATCGTGCTGCGCGCCCATGCCGACGGCTCCCGCCTGGTGCTGGGCGACGTGGCGCGCGTGGAGCTGGGCGCGCAGTCCTATGCCTTCTCCAACCGCGAGGACGGCAAGCCCGCCACCAGCGCCGCCGTGCAGTTGTCGCCGGGCGCCAACGCCGTGCGCACGGCCGCCGCCGTGCAAAAGCGCATGGCCGAGCTGGCCTCCATCCTGCCGCAGGGCATGGAGCACACCATCTCGTTCAATACCGCGCCCTTCGTCAAGATCTCCATCGAGAAGGTGGTGCAGACCCTGGTCGAGGCCATGGTGCTGGTCTTCCTGGTGATGTACCTGTTCCTGCAGAACCTGCGCTACACGCTGATCCCGGCCATCGTGGCGCCCGTGGCGCTGCTGGGTACCTTCGCCGTGATGCTGGTGGCGGGCTTTTCCATCAACGTGCTGACCATGTTCGGCATGGTGCTGGCCATCGGCATCATCGTGGACGACGCCATCGTGGTGGTGGAGAACGTGGAGCGCCTGATGGCCGAGGAGGGCCTGTCCCCGCGCGAGGCCACGCTCAAGGCCATGAAGGAGATCACGGGCGCCATCATCGGCATCACCCTGGTGCTGACGGCGGTGTTCATTCCCATGGCCTTCGCCAGCGGCTCGGTGGGCGTGATCTACCAGCAGTTCACGCTGTCCATGGCGGTGTCCATTCTGTTCTCGGCCTTCCTGGCCCTGAGCCTGACGCCGGCGCTGTGCGCCACCTTGCTCAAGCCGGTGGCGGCAGGCCACCACGAGAAGAAGGGCTTCTTCGGCTGGTTCAACCGCGGCTTCGAGCGGCTGACGAACCGCTACGAGGCCCATGTCACGGGCCTGGTCCGGCGCACGGGCCGCATGATGCTGCTGTTCGCGGCCATCGTGGCCATCCTGGTGTTTGCGCTGCGCCAGCTGCCCTCGGCCTTTCTGCCCGAGGAGGACCAGGGCTACTTCATGGCGTCCATCCAGCTGCCGGCCGATGCCACGGCCGAGCGCACGCTGGACATCGTCAAGCGCTATGAGGAGCATGTGGCGCAGCGCCCCGGCATTGCCTCCAGCATCTCGGTGCTGGGCTTCAGCTTCGCGGGCTCGGGCCCGAACGCGGCCATGGCCTTCACCACGCTCAAGGACTGGGACCAGCGCGACGGTGCCACGGCAGGCGAGGAAGTCTCGCTCGCGCAAAAGGCCATGGAACACGCGCCCGAGGGCGCCATCATGGTGCTGCAGCCACCGGCCATCGACGAGCTGGGCACCTCCTCGGGCTTCACCATGTACCTGCAGGACCGCACGGGCCAGGGCCATGCCGCCCTCAAGTCGGCCACCGATCAGTTGCTGGCGCTGGCAGGCGGCAGCAGCGTGCTGGGCTCGGCCTACCAGGACAGCCTGCCATCGGGCACCAGCGTGAGGCTGGAGATCGACCGCCAGAAGGCCCAGGCGCTGGGCGTGGGATTTGCCGCCATCAGCGAGACGCTGTCCACGGCCATGGGCTCGCTGTACGTGAACGACTTTCCCAATGCCGGACGCATGCAGCAGGTCATCGTGCAGGCCGACGCGCCTGCGCGCATGCAGGTCGATGATGTGCTCAGGCTGAACGTGCGCAATGCCGCGGGCGCCATGGTGCCGCTGGCCGAGTTCGCCACGCCCGTGTGGTCGGAGACGCCGCTGCAGCTGGTGCGCTACCAGGGCTTCCTGGCATCGCGCATCTCGGGCACGCCTGCGCCCGGCACCTCCAGCGGCGCGGCCATGGCCGAGATGGAGCGGCTGGTGGCCCAACTGCCGCCCGGCTTTGCCGTGGCCTGGACCGGCCAGTCGCTGCAGGAGCGCCAGTCGGCCGCGCAGGCGCCCCTGCTCATGGCCCTGTCCATGCTGGTGGTCTTCCTGGTGCTGGCCGCGCTGTACGAGAGCTGGTCCATCCCGCTGTCGGTGATGCTGGTCGTGCCCCTGGGCCTGCTGGGCGCCGTGGCGGCCGTGCTGCTGCGCGGCATGCCCAACGATGTGTTCTTCAAGGTGGGCCTGATCACCATCATCGGCCTGTCGGCCAAGAACGCCATCCTGATCGTGGAATTCGCCAAGCAGCTGCGCGAGGAAGGCCAGGACCTGCGCGAAGCCGCCATCAAGGCCGCTCGCCTGCGGCTGCGGCCCATCCTCATGACCTCGCTGGCCTTTGCGCTGGGCGTGGTGCCGCTGATGCTGGCATCGGGCGCCAGCGCCGAGACCCAGCACGCCATCGGCACGGGCGTGTTCGGCGGAATGGTCAGCGGCACGGTGCTGGCCGTCTTCTTCGTGCCCGTCTTCTTCGTCTTCGTCCTTGAATGGCAGCGGCGCATCGCCGGGCCGCGCGGCAGCGCGCGCCGGCCGCCGCCTGCTGCCGACCCCGGAACCTGAACCATGCCTCTCTGGATCGCGCTCAACGCCCTGTGCTTTCAGGGCCGCCCGCCGGCACAGTCCCTGAACCCCTGTACGCCGCCGGCGCCAGCGAACCCGGCCCGGCAGGCCGGCTCCACCGGCTCCGCGCCGCCAGCGGCGGAGGCTGGCGCCTTTGCACGCGGCGCCGGTGGCGTGGCGGCCGGCACGAACGGCCCATGATTTTTATAATGGCGGTTTCGTTCGCCATTGCAGGAGGTATTCGTCCCATGCGCCATTGATGCTGCCGCTGTCCCAGCGGCCCGCTTTTCCCGACCCTGCCCGCCGCACGCGCAATGCATGCAAAGCGGCAAGGAACTGCGTTGGCATCCATGAACTGCGATATGACGAATACCACGATCACGCTCGACGGCGTTTCCTGCGTGCTGCCCGATGGCAGCCGCCTTTTCTCCGATCTTTCCGAAACCCTGGACCACCGCCGCACCGGCCTGGTGGGGCGCAACGGCGTGGGCAAGTCGCGGCTGGCGCGCATCCTGGCCGGGCTGGAGGCGCCTTCGCAGGGCCGCTGCCTGCGCTCGGGGCAGGTGCTATATGTTGCCCAGCGCACGGACTGGCATGACCAGCCTTCGGTGGCGGCGCTGGCCGGGCTGCAGCCCGCGCTGGATGCGCTGGCGCGCATCGAGGGCGGCAGCTGCGATGCCCGGGACTTCGAGCGGCTGGCCGACCGCTGGGATTTGCGCCAGCGCCTGCAGGCCCAGCTGGAGCTGGCGGGCCTGGGCCATCTGCGTGCCGATACGCCGGGCCACGCCCTCAGCGGCGGCGAGGCCATGCGCGTGGCCCTTGCGGGCGCGCTGCTGTCGGGCGCCGACCACCTGGTGCTGGACGAGCCCAGCAACCACCTGGACCGTGAAAGCCGCCAGGCCCTGGCCGCGCAACTGCAGCGCTGGCCCGGTGGCCTGGTCGTGGTCAGCCATGACCGCAGTTTGCTGCAGGGCATGGAACGCATCGTGGAGCTGTCGCCGCAGGGGCTTCGCAGCTACGGCGGCGGCTACGCCTTCTACGCCGAGGCCAAGGCGCGCGAGATGGCCTCGGCGGTGCAACTGCTGGAGCAGCGCAAGCTGGAGCGCCGCCGCGAAACGCAGCAGTTGCGCGAGCAGCAGGAGCGCCAGCAGCGCCGCGAGGCGCGCGGCCGCCGCCAGGGCCAGGAGGCCAACCAGGCGCGCATTCTGCTGGACCGGCAAAAGGAGCGCAGCGAGGCGTCGGCCGGCCGGCTGCGCCGCCAGCATGCAGACATGCGCGAGGAGCTGGACCAGCGCGTGCGCGAGGCGGCGCGCCAGATCGACCTGCAGGCCGGCATCCGCATGCATGTGCCGCCACCGGCTGGCGCTCCCTGCGACGTGGTGGCGCTGCTGGACGATGTGCTGCTGCCGTTTTCGTTTTCCACGGGGCCGCGCCTGAACCTTTCCCTGTACGGCGGCCAGCGCCTGGCCGTGGCCGGTCCCAACGGCTGCGGCAAGACGCGCCTGCTCGATGTGCTGTCGGGCCGTCTTGCGCCCCAGGCGGGCGAGGTGCGCCGCATGCAGGCCTGTGCCTACCTGGACCAGCGCCTGTCCCTGTTGCAGCCCGGGCGCACGGTGATGGAGCAGTTGCAGGACGCCTGTCCCGGCACCCCCGTGGATGTGTTGCGCACGCGCCTGGCCTGGCTCGGGCTGGCGGCCCGGCAGGTGGAGCAGCCTGCGGGCCGGCTCAGCGGCGGCGAGCAGCTCAAGGCCGCCCTGGCCTGCGCGCTGCATGCCGAGCCGCCCGCGCCCCTGCTCCTGCTGGACGAGCCCTGCAACCACCTGGACCTGCCTTCCCTGCAGGCGCTGGAGGCCATGCTGCGCGGCTATGCCGGCACGCTGGTCGTGGTCTCGCATGACGAGGATTTTCTGCAGGCCATCGGTCTGACCGACCGCCTGGTGTGGTCGCCGCAGGGCTGGCGAATGGAGTCCGCCTAGCTTTCCTGCGCTATCAGCGCCTGCAGTGTGCGCACATCGGTCACCAGCAGCGCCTGGCGCCCCTCCTTGCGCAGCAGGCCGCGCCGGGTGAGGGCGCCCAGCTCGCGCGTGACCTGCTCGCGGTTGGTGCTGATCTTGCTGGCCAGCACCGAGTGCGAGGGCACGGGGCTGATGAGGGCCGTGTGCTCGGGCGAGACGCCCGCCTCCCGCGCCAGGCGCAGCAGCTCCATGTGCAGGCGCGTGGGCACGCCCAGGGTGCTCAGTTCCATGACGCGGTCGGTCAGCCGGCGCACCAGGCCGGCCAGGCCTTCCATCATGCGCAGGGCGATGGCGGGCTCGCGCGCCAGCAGGGCCAGGAAGTCCTGGCGCGAGAGGCTGGCCAGCAGCGAGGACTCCAGGGTGACCACATCGGTGGAGCGGGCCTGGCCGTCGATGGCCGCCAGGTCGCCGAAGTGCTCGCCGGGCCCGTAGTCGCGGAAGCTGACCTCGCGCCCGCCCGGCGAATAGGTGGTGATGCGCACGCGCCCGCTGACCAGGAAGAACACGTCGCTGCCCGTGGAGCAGCGGCTGAACACGGGCTGGCGGGCCTGCAGCGGGCGCCATTCGCAGTCGGCGGCGATGCGGTCCAGGCTGGCGCTGCCCAGGCCCTCGAACAGGGCGATGCCGCGCAGGGCGAAACTGGAGGGCTGGGTGGGGTGGGCCATGGAACCAATAGCGGGCGTAAGGTACAAAGATTCTGGATCGGCCAGGCCCGGCCTAAGTTCCTTCAAGCTGCCGTTCTTCCGGTCTTCTCCTGTCTTCCTCCGCCGTCGGGCGCATCATCGCTTTCCATGGCCCGTGTCCCTCGTCCGGCTTTGCCGGCTCTGCCGTCCCTGCGCAGCCTCCACTGGTCCACCGGCCTGGTGCTGTGGACCTATGCGGCCCTGCACCTGTCCAATCACGCCCTGGGCCTGGTCTCGCTGGGCACGGCCGAGGCCGTGCGCGAGCTGGTCCACGGCGCGTGGCGATCCCTGCCCGGCAGCCTGCTGCTCTACGGCGCGCTGGCCGTGCACATGGGGCTGGCGCTGCAGGCGCTCGCGCGGCGGCGCAGCCTGCGCATGCCGGCGCTGGAGGCCGTGCGGCTGCTGCTGGGCCTGGGCCTTCCGCTGCTGCTGGCCCTGCACGTGCCGGCCACGCGGCTGGCGCAGGAGGCCTGGGGCGTGGACCCCTCGTATGCGCGCATCGTGCGTTCTTCCTGGAATCCGTCCGGCATGGCCATCCAGCTGCTGCTGATGACGGCTGCCTGGACCCATGGCTGCATGGGCCTGCACATGGCCCTGCGTGCGCGCGGCTGGTGGCGGCGCTGGCAGCCGCTGCTGCTCACGGCCGCCGTGCTGCTGCCCGTGCTGGCGGCGCTGGGCATCGTCTCCATGGCGCGCGAGATCGCGGCGGCCGGCCTGCCAGCGCCGGCCGGCCCCTCGCCCGAGGCATCGCAGTGGCTGCGCGCGCTGACGACCGGGCTGCGCCAGGGCTGGCTGGCCTGCCTGGCCGCGCTGCTGGCCGGCCCCTGGCTATGGCGGCGCATGCGCCTGCGCGGCGCCCGCCAGGTGCTGCTGCACTATCCGGGCCGCACCGTGCAGGTGGCCCAGGGCATGAGCGTGCTCGAGGCCAGCCGCGAGCATGGCATTGCCCATTTGTCGCTGTGCGGCGGCAGGGCGCGCTGCTCCACCTGCCGGGTGCGCGTGTCCGGCCCGGCTGCCCACCTGCCCGTGCCGGGGCGGGACGAGCGCCTCACGCTGGAGCGCGTGGGCGCGCCGCAGGACGTGCGGCTGGCCTGCCAGCTGCGGCCCACGGGCGATGTGCAGGTGGCGCCGCTGTTCCGCTCGCCGGCAGCCGCCCAGGCCGGGCGGGGCGATGAGCAGCGCGAGGTCCGCCAGGTGCGCGAGGTGGCCATCCTGTTCGTGGACCTGCGCCGCTGGTCGGGCCTGGCCGAGCGGCAATGGCCCGTGGACCTGTCCTGGGTGCTGGACCAGTATTTCGAGCGCGTGGGCCAGGCCGTGCACGACAGCGGCGGCATGGCCAACCAGTTCATCGGCGACAGCGTGATGGCCATCTTCGGCCTGGACACCGACCTGGACACGGCCTGCCGCCAGGCCGTGCAGGCCAGCGCCCTCATCGACCGGCGCATGCAGGAATGGAGCCACACCTTCGAGGCGCAGTTCGGGCAGAGCGTCGATTTCGGCATGGGCCTGCATGCGGGGCGAGCCGCCGTGGGGCGCGTGGGATTCGAACACGCCACCACCTTCACGGCCGTGGGCGAGGTGGTCAACACGGCCAGCCGCCTGCAGGAATACACCAAGAGCGCCCAGGCGCGGCTGGTGCTGTCGCTGGAGGTGGCGCGCCGCGCGGGCGTGGCCGACGGCCTGGGCGAAGTCCGGCAGGTGCAGGTGCGCGGGCGCTCCGAGCCCTTGCCGGCCCTGCATGTGGCGCGGCCCGGCCTGCAGTGGCCGTGAGCGTGGGTGGTGGACGTGGATGGTGGGCGTGGACGGTGAGCGCGGGAGCAGGAGAGTTTGCGCAAAGCTGTGCGTTTAGGCACTGACGCGCAGGCCGGCGAAGACGAGACTGCAGCCATGCAGAACGCAATCACGCACTGCAGGATTTGACAAAGGATTCGCCATGAAGAACGCAAAGACCCTCTTCGCCATCGCCTCCCTTTCTGCCGCCCTTTCCTCCGCCTTGTGGTCGGGCATGGCCTCGGCCGCACCGGCCGCACCGGCCACCACGGTATCTGCAGAAACCTGGTTCGGCGCCGAGCCCGTCGCCTCCGGCCCGGCGCTGTCGCGCGCCGAGGTTCAGGCCGACCTGGCCCTGTGGAACCGCGCCGGCCTCAATGTCTACCGCGAGTCCGACGTGAACCACTGGGATGCCGACTACCAGCAGCGCCTGGCCCGGTACCAGCGCATGCGCAGCGGCCCCGAGTACCTGGCCGAAGTGCAGCGCCTGGGCGGCTCGGTGAAGGCGGCCGAAGGCCAGGGTTCCGGCCGTGTCCCGGGCTGATGCGATGACGCGCGCCGCCACGCATCGCGCGGCCCACGCCGCAGCATCGCCCTGGGCCGACTTCGCACCGCTGCTGGCCCGGGTGCTGCTGAGCCTGCTGTTCATCTACAGCGGCATCGGCAAGCTGATGGGGCCGGAGGGCACCATGGCCTATATCGCCAAGGCGGGCCTGCCGCTGCCCATGCTGTCGTATGCCATGGCGCTGGTGGTGGAGCTGGGCGTGGCCACGGCCCTGCTGCTGGGCTGGCGCACCCGCGAGGCTGCGGCCGTGATGGCCGTGTTCAGCGTCATGTCGGCGCTGATGTTCCACAACCAGTTCGGCGACAAGGGCCAGCTGGTGCAGTTCCTGAAGAACCTGGCGATCGCCGGGGGATTCGTGCAGCTGATGCTGGCGCCCGTGGCGCGCTGGAGCCTGGACGCACGGCGCAAGGCCTCGCGTTGAGCACGAGCCAGTGATTCCTGGCGCTGTGTGCAACACACAGCCCATGAAACCGGCGCTGCCCCGCGCGAGGGACACCGAGGAAGGGCCGCCCCGCACCGAGGGTGTCGTCCCCCTCCCGCGTAGCGAGAGAGGGGGAAGGCGCGAAGCGACTCAGGGGGTGTCTTTGTCTCACACCTTGATGCCCTTTTCAGCCAGGCGTCGGGCGTAGGCGGCCAGGATCAGCCGCTCCGAATGCACCAGGTAGTCATTGAGCGCGGCAGCGGCCTCGGCCGGCTTGCCGTCCTCGAATTGCTGCAGGATGCGCGCATTCATGTCCACATAGGGGGCATGCAGGAAGTGCGGGTCGCGCAGCAGGCCGAAGGCCAGCCGCAGCTCGGCCAGCAGATGCTCGAACATGGTGTCCAGGCGCTCGCTGTCGGCCAGCTGCACCACGGCCTTGTGAAAACTCATGTTGGCCGTGCCCACGCCCGACCAGTCCTGGGCTTCGCGGTGGCGCTGGGCCGCCTCCACGGCTTCGCGCATCAGGCTGCGTGCCGGGTGCATGGGATAGGCCTGGGCCAGCGCCTGGCACTCCACCATGCGGCGCACGCGGTAGATGTCGATGATGGAGGCGATGCTGGGCGCCGCCACCGACACGCCCTTGTTGGGCTCGTGCACCAGCAACCCCTCCTTGGTCAGCAGCCGGAAGGCCTCGCGCAGCGTGTTGCGCGAGATCTGCAGGCTTTCGCTGAGCGTGGTCTCCGACAGCTTTTGCCCGGGCTCCCAAGCGCCGTCGATCAGCTTGCTGCGCAATTGCTCGGTCACGCGGTCGGTCAGGTTCAGGATCTCGGTGCTGCGGGTCATGGTGGAGTTGCTGTGCAAAGGCCAGAACGCAGTGTAGCCAGGGGCGGGGCCGTCCCGGACAAGCCGCGGGCTCAGCCGATGAAGCGTCCGCTGGCGCCCAGCACGCCCAGGTCGATGAAGCTGGAGCCGACATGGGGCGTCTGGCCGCTGTAGTCGATGACGAAGCCGCCCATGTCCCAGTTGCGGATGCCGGCCAGCGCCGAGCGCAGCCTGGCCTGGCTGGGGTCGCGGCCTGCGCGCTCCAGGCCCTCGGCCAGCACGCGCGTGTTCACATAGGCTTCCAGCGTGCCCAGCGAGAACTCCTGCTGTCCGTGGGCACGCATGGCGGCCTGGTAGTCGCGCACCACCTGCATCTTGGCCTGGTGCGGCGCGGGAACGACCATGGTCAGGGCAATGCCGCGGGCGTCCTCGCCCAGCGGCTTGAGGCTGTCGTTGGGCAGGGTCACGCTCAGGCCGGTGAGCAGCACGCCGGGCGCGCTCTTGCGCAGGCCGCGCACCAGATCGACCGACACCGTGCCGGCCGTGGCCAGCAGCACGGCCGAGGGGTGGGCTGCGTCCACTTTGTTCAACACGTCGGCCAGATTCTTGCCATCGGTGGCGATGGCCGCCTGCACGGCGGGGGCCATCTTCTCGGCCTCCATGGCGCGCGTGGCGTCCTCCAGCATTTCGCGGCCGTAGGCGTTGTCCAGGTAGACGATGCCGATGCCCTTGAGCCCCATGCCTGCAAGGCGCTGGACCAGGCGGCGGACCTCGGTGGTGTAGCTGGCGCGCACATGGAAGACGTTGCGCGTCCCCTTGCGCAGCGACGTGGCACCCGTGAAGGGCGCCACATAGGGAACGCCGGCTTCCTCGATCAGCGGGATGACGGCGGCATTGTTGGGCGTGCCAACGCAGGACAGCAGGGCGAAGGCCGTGCCCTTGGAGAGCATCTGCCGCACGTTGTCGGCCGTGCGCTGGGGCACGTAGCCGTCGTCGACCATCTGCAGCTGCAGCGTGCGCCCCTGGATGCCGCCGCGCGCGTTGATCTGCGCCATGGCCGCTTCCGTGCCCAGCTTGATGTCGGAGCCGAACCCGGCCAGCGGGCCGCTCATGGCGGCCGAGCAGCCGATGGTGATGGTCTTGGCGGACAGGCCTGCCTCATCGGCGAAGGCATTGCGCACGAAGGCTGGCGCCAGCGCGGGAACCGCTGCGATGGCTGCAGCACGGGGAAGCAGGGAGACAAGTTGACGGCGTTGCATGGATTCAGAGCTCGGACAAAGGGGATGGGAGCAGGAAGGTGCCATTCACGCCGACTGCCACGCGTGCGCCGCAGGCCGGGAGGGCGGCCCATTGTAGGAGGCGGCCTCGTCACCGGCGATACCGGGGCAGGGGCATTGTTGTGTTCATGCATCCTATGGATGTTCAATATTCGATAGTTTTTGGCTTTTGAAAACTCCCGGTGTGCTCATTCCTTGGGCATGGATATGCGGGTTTGTACTATCAGCATGCGCTGATTGTCTTAATCACAATTCGTTTCTGTAAGACAAATTATTTGTTTTGTTGAACAAAACCAGGTTGGCAGCGCACTCCACGCCACCGGGTTGGGCCTGCGGGGCGGCTTGACGGCCGCCGCGCGCCGGGGTGTGAAGGGGGAATCAACATGCTGACTGACGTCAATCTCTGGCCGCTTATCGGAGTGGCCATCATCGTTGCGGGCTTCGTGCTGCGCTTCAATCCCATGCTGGTCGTGATCGTCACGGCCATCGGCACGGCACTGGCGGCGGGCTTCCCCGTCGACAAGGTGCTCGCCACCATAGGCACGGGCTTCATCAAGACGCGCAACCTGCCGCTGATCATCCTGCTGCCGCTGGCCGTGATCGGCCTGCTGGAGCGCCATGGCCTGCGCCAGCACGCGCAGAACTGGATCAGTTCCATCAAGTCGGCCACCGCGGGCCGCCTGCTCATCGTCTACCTGGCCGCACGCCAGCTGACGGCCGCCGTGGGCCTGACCAGCCTGGGCGGACATCCGCAGATGGTGCGCCCGCTGCTGGCGCCCATGGCCGAAGGTGCGACCCAGTCGCGCTACGGCATCCTGCCCGCCAAGGTGCGCGACAAGCTGCGCGCCTACTCGGCCGCCACGGACAACGTGGGCCTGTTCTTCGGAGAGGACATCTTCGTGGCCTTCGGCGCCATCGTGCTGATGACCACCTTCCTGAAGGAAGCCGGCATCGAGGTCGAGCCCATCCACGTCGCGCTGTGGGGCATTCCCACGGCCATCTGCGCCTTCGTGATCCATGCCTGGCGCCTGCGCCGCCTGGACCGCATGCTGGAGCGCGAACTGGCCCAGTACAAGGCCGGTGTCGAAGCCGACGCAGCCAACGCCAACGCCACCCAAGCCAAGGGAGCCTGAAATGACGCTGACCATCCAACACCTGTACTACCTGGTCGGCTTCGTCCTGGCCGTCACGGCCGTGATGACGCTGCGCGATGCCAGCAACCCCAAGCGCTGGTCCAGCGGCCTGTTCTGGGCGCTGTACGCGGCCGTCTTCCTGGTGGGCAATGAACTGTCGCCCGTGGTCGTGGGCGTGATCGCCGTGGCCATGGCCCTGATCGCCGGCTTCGGCGGCGTGGGCAGCGGCCGCCATGCGCCGCGCAGCGATGCCGACTACCTGGCCAGCGCCAAGCGCCTGGGCAACAAGCTGTTCGCACCCGCCCTGGCGATTCCGCTGATCACCATGGTCGGCACGCTGAGCGCCTCGCACCTGGTCTTCGGCGGCACGCCCCTGCTGGACCCCAAGGCCACCACGCTGGTGAGCCTGGGCGTGGGCTGCGTGCTGGCCCTGGGCCTGGCCTGCTGGCTGACCCGCGAGACGCCGGCCCAGGGCATGCGCGAATCGCGCCGCCTGACCGATGCGCTGGGCTGGGCCCTGGTCCTGCCCCAGATGCTGGGCATGCTGGGCCTGGTGTTCTCGGACGCCGGCGTGGGCAAGGCCGTGGCCTATGTGACCACCACCTATATCAACATGGACATCCGCTTCGTGGCCGTGGCCGTCTACGTGCTGGGCATGGCGCTGTTCACCGTGGTCATGGGCAACGGCTTTGCCGCCTTCCCGGTGATGACGGGCGGCGTGGGCGTGCCCATCCTGGTCGGCGTCTACCATGGCGACCCGGCCGTGATGGCGGCCATCGGCATGCTCTCGGGCTACTGCGGCACGCTGCTGACGCCCATGGCGGCCAACTTCAACCTGGTGCCCGCCGCGCTGCTGGAGATCGACAAGAATGCCGTGATCCGAGCCCAGGTGCCCACGGCCCTGGCCCTGCTGACGGCCAATGTCTTCCTGCTGTACTTCCTGATGTTCCGTTGAGGAACGGACCCCTGCCATGACCGATTCCACTTCCCCGCGCATCCTGGTGACCGGCTTCGAGCCGTTCGAGCAGGACCCTGTCAATCCCTCGTGGGAAGTGGCGCGTGCCTTGCATGGCCAGACCGTGGCCGGCGCCACCGTCCACGGCCTGCAGCTGCGCTGCGTGTTCGGCGAGTCGCTGCGCCAGCTGGAAGAGGCGCTGGCGCAGCTGCAGCCGGTGCTGGTCATCGGCCTGGGCCTGGCGGGCGGGCGCCTCGACTTCACGCCCGAGCGCGTGGCCATCAACCTGGACGATGCCCGCATCCCCGACCACGCGGCATACCAGCCCGTGGACACGCCCGTCATCGCCGGGGCGCCGGCGGCCTACTTCAGCACGCTGCCCATCAAGGCCGTGGTGCACAACCTGCGTGCGCGCGGCATTCCGTCTTCCGTGTCCAACACGGCGGGCACCTTTGTCTGCAACCACGTGTTTTTCGCGCTCATGCACTGGCTGGCCCAGGGCAAGGCTGCGCCGGGCGCGCGTGGCGGCTTCATCCACGTGCCGGCCCTGCCCGAACAGGCAGCGCGCAAGCCGGGCATGCCCAGCATGTCCCTGGCCGACCAGGTGGAGGCCGTGCGCGAGACCATTCGCACGGCCCTGACCGTGACCCAGGATCTGAAGGAAAACGCCGGGCAGCTGCACTGAACCCCGTGCACCGAGACCGGCGAGGAGAGAACGATGAAAATTGACCTGAACAGTGATCTTGGCGAGAGCCTGGGCGGATGGCGCATGGGCGACGATGCCGCCATGCTCGATATCGTCAGCAGTGCCAACGTGGCCTGCGGATTCCATGCCGGCGACCCGGCAGGCATCCTGGAAACGCTCAAGGCCGCCCGCGAGCGCGGCGCCATTGTCGGCGCCCATGTGTCCTATCCCGACCTGGTCGGCTTCGGCCGGCGCAACATGGACGTGGCCAGCGCCGACCTGGTGGCCGGCGTCATCTACCAGATCGGCGCGCTGCAGGGCCTGGCCCGCGTGGCGGGCACCGAGGTGCGCTACGTCAAGCCGCACGGCGCGCTGTACAACACCATCGCCCACGACAGGCGCCAAGCCACCGACGTCATCACGGCCATGCGGGCGATCGATCCCAGCCTGGTGCTGGTGGCTCTGGCCGGCTCGCCCCTGATCGACTGGGCGCGCGACGCAGGCCTGACCGTGGTGGCCGAGGCCTTTGCCGACCGGGGCTACACGCCCGAAGGCACCCTGGTTTCGCGCCGCGACCCAGGCGCCGTACTCCACGACGTGGACCAGATCGCCGCGCGCATGCTCATGCTGGTGCGCGAAGGCGTGGTCGAGGCCGTGGACGGCAGCCGCGTGCGCATTGCCGCCGACTCCATCTGCGTGCATGGCGACAGCCCCGGCGCCGTGGCCATCGCACGCCATCTGCGCGAGCGTTTCGAGCAGGAGGGGGTGCGTATCTCCTCCTTCGCAGGTTGAGGAGCGGCCATGCGCTTTCTACCCGTCAACCGCCAGGCCCTGATGGTGGAGCTGGCCGATCTGGATGAAACCCTGGCCCTGCTGGGCTCGCTGCAGCGCGAGCCCATCGATGGCGTGCAGGAACTGGTGCCTGCCGCGCGCACCGTGCTCGTGCAGTTCGCTCCCGCCAGGCTGGGCGTGGCCGAGCTGGTGCGCCGCATTGCCGCGCGCAACCTGGACCAGCGTGCCGAGCGCAGCAATGTGCTGGTCGAGATTCCCGTGCACTACGACGGCGAGGACCTGGCCGATGTGGCGCAGCTGCTGGGCATCACGCCCGAGGAAGTCGTGCGCCGCCACACGGGCAGCGAGTACGCCGTGGCCTTCACGGGCTTTGCGCCCGGCTTTGCCTACCTCAGCGGGGGCGATCCGATCTTCAACGTGCCGCGCCGCACCACGCCGCGCACGCGCGTGCCGGCCGGCTCGGTGGCGCTGGGCGGCACGTTCAGCGCCGTCTATCCCCAGGCCAGCCCGGGCGGCTGGCAACTGATAGGCCGCACCTCGGCCCGCATGTGGGACCTGGCGCGCGAGCTGCCTGCGCTGCTGCAGCCCGGCTACCGCGTGCGCTTTGTCGATGCGGCCGGCATGGTCCAGGTGGATGAGGCGCCCGCGCCCGCCGTGGCGCAGGCCGCGCCGCATGGAGGCAACGCGCTGCGCGTCAAGGCCACGGGCTTGATGACGCTGTTCCAGGACCGTGGCCGGCTGGGCCAGGCCGGGCAGGGCGTCTCGGCCTCGGGCGCCATGGACCAGGCCGCCTTCAAGGCTGCCAACCGCCTGGTCGGCAATGCCAGCGACCTGGCCGTGCTGGAGACCGTGGGCGGTGGCCTGTCGCTGCAAAGCCGGGGCGAGACCGTGGTCGCCATCACGGGCGCCGATGCGCCCCTGACCGTGACCACCGGGGCTGGCCAGCGCTGGAGCGTGCCGCGCTACCAGGCCGTTGCCCTGGCCGACGGCGACCAGTTGACCGTGGGCCAGCCCGTGGCCGGCGCGCGCTGCTATGTGGCCGTGCGCGGCGGCTTTGCCGTCACGCCCGTGCTGGGCAGTGCCTGCACCGACACCCTGGCGAATGTCGGCCCAGTCGCCCTGACCGTGGGCCAGGTCCTGCCCGTGCGGCCTGCAGACCGCAAGGCCGTGGCCGCACCCGAGCTGCCGCCCGAGTCCCTGCCCACCACCGGGCAGGACGTGGTGCTGGACGTGGAGCTGGGTCCGCGCACCGACTGGTTCACGCCCGAGGCCGTGGCCCTGCTGGCCGCGCAGCGCTGGCAGGTCACGCCGCAGTCCAACCGCGTGGGCCTGCGCGTGGCGGGCGAGCAGCCCCTGGCGCGCGCCGTGGCCGGCGAGCTGCCCAGCGAAGGCACGCCGCTGGGCGCCATCCAGGTGCCCCCCAGCGGCCAGCCCGTGCTGTTCCTGGCCGACCATCCGCTGACGGGCGGCTATCCCGTCATCGGCTGCGTGGCGCCGCACCACCTGGATCTGGCCGGCCAGATTCCCGTGGGCGCCTGGATCCGCTTCAACCCCATCCGCGCCTTCGAGGAGTACACGCCCGGCGCCGGGGAATCGACGAATTGAACGTGGTGGAGCGCCGCAGGGCGCTCCCAGCAACTGAAAGAAGCAGATCATGAAAAAAGTCCTGATTGCCAACCGTGGCGAGATCGCCGTCCGCATCGCCCGCGCCTGCACCGACTACGGCGTGAAGTCCGTGGCCGTCTACGCCGATGCCGACATCGACGCCCTGCACGTGCGCATGGCCGACGAGGCCTATGGCCTGGACGGCGAGCGCCCGGCCGACACCTACCTGAACATCGCCAAGCTCATCGCCATCGCGCACAAGAGCGGCGCCGACGCGGTGCACCCCGGCTACGGCTTCCTGTCCGAAAGCGAAGCCTTTGCGCGCGCCGTGCTGGATGCGGGCCTGCGCTGGATCGGCCCCACGCCCGAGACCATCGCCAAGCTGGGCGACAAGGTCGAGGCGCGCAAGATCGCCCTGCAGGTCGGCGCTCCCCTGGTGGCCGGCACGCCCGACCCCGTCAAGGATGCCGGCGAAGTGCTGGCCTTTGCCCAGCAGCACGGCCTGCCCATCATCATCAAGGCCGCCTTCGGCGGCGGCGGGCGCGGCATGAAGATCGCGTGGCGCATGGACGAGGTGGAGGAACTCTTTCACTCGGCCGTGCGCGAGGCCGTCACCGCCTTCGGCCGCGGCGAATGCTTCGTCGAACAATTCCTGGACCGCCCCCGCCACATCGAGGCCCAGGTGCTGGCCGACACCCATGGCAACGTGGTCGTGCTGGGCACGCGCGACTGCTCGCTGCAGCGGCGCAACCAGAAGCTGGTGGAAGAGGCCCCGGCGCCCTTCCTCAGCGACGAGCAGCGCGCCCGCATCCACAGCTCGGCGCGCGACATCTGCGCGGCGGCCGGCTACGTCAGCGCGGGCACGGTGGAATTCCTGCTGAGCCAGACAGGTGCCATCTCCTTCCTCGAAGTCAACACGCGCCTGCAGGTCGAGCACCCCGTGACCGAGCAGACCACGGGCGTGGACCTGGTGATCGAGCAGCTGCGCGTGGCCGACGGCCTGCCGCTGTCCATCACCGAAACCCCGGCGCCGCTGGGCCACTCCATCGAATTCCGCATCAACGCCGAAGACGTGGGCCGGGGCTTCCTGCCCACGCCCGGCCCCGTGGTGCGCTTCGATCCGCCCTCGGGCCCCGGCGTGCGCCTGGACACGGGCGTGCAGACCGGCTCGGTCGTGCCCGGCAGCTTCGACTCGCTGATGGCCAAGCTCATCGTCAGCGGCGCCACGCGTGAACAGGCCCTGGCCCGCGCCCGCCGCGCCCTGGCCGAGTTCCGCATCGAAGGCCTGTCTTCCGTGCTGCCCTTCCACCGCGCCGTCATCGGCCATGCCGACTTCGTGGGCCACGACGGCTTCAAGGTCCACACGCGCTGGATCGAATCCGACTTCGCCGAGCCCCTGGCCGCCGCCGTGCGCGCCGAGCCGCTGCCCGACGCCAGCCTGGTGCGCTGCGCGGTCGAGATCGACGGGCGCCGGGTGTCGCTGGGCCTGCCTGCGGTGCTGCTGCAGGGGCTGGCATCGGCCGGCGGCGGCGTGGCTGCCGCGCCGGCTGCCGAATCTGCCGTGGACCCTGCTGCCGTCACCTCACCCATTGCCGGCAATCTGCATGCGTGGAAGGTGGCGGATGGCGATACCGTCCAGGAAGGCGATGTGATTGCCGTCATGGAGGCCATGAAGATGGAGATGCAGGTGACGGCGCATCGCAGTGGGGTGGTGGCTTTGGTGGCCGAGGCGGGGAAGGCGCAGTTGTTGGGGGCTGTGATTGCTCGGATTGGGTGATTTCTGTTTGACCTGTTTTTGATTT
This sequence comes from Delftia sp. UME58, assembly GCF_014170385.1. NCBI lineage: Bacteria > Pseudomonadati > Pseudomonadota > Betaproteobacteria > Burkholderiales > Comamonadaceae > Delftia > Delftia sp. UME58. The sequence continues at coordinate 342,743 of NZ_LZZV01000052.1, read as the reverse complement.
TGTCGTGCCTCTGGGGGCAGGAGCCGGGTTTCGGCCCGGCGGCCGACCTACTTTCTTATCGCGCGACCGGAGTGCCGGCCATAAGAAAGTAGGCAAAGAAGCGCGCCCCGCACTGTCCACGACCCTTCGCTTCGCTGCGGGCGACCTGCGTTGGGCGGGATGCGGGGTGTGCCGCAGAACTCGCTGCGCGCTGGCGCGCTTCGCTCAAACAACTGCGGCAAGTCAGATGACGAAGCAAGCCTGTCCTTCGGCAGGCTTGCCACCCCGCATCCCGCCCAACGCAGGCGTGGGCAGAAGGGGGGCTGGGGAACAGCCAACAGCCAAAAATGCAAAACAGCCGACGCGCCATCGCTACGCTCGGCTGTTTTTTTCAATGGGGCCGAGCGAAGCGAAGGCCCGCACCACCTCCCCGTATGTCAGCGCCTGCGGCGTGGTGGTTGCGGGGTTGCAGTCCTGCCGAAGGACAGGACTGCTTCGTGATCTGACTCGCTGCGGTTGTCTGAGCGGCGCGCGAAGCGCAAAGCGAGTTCCGCAGCGAACCCCGCAACCGCCACGACGCAGGTTGCCCGCAGCGAAGCGGAGGGTCGCGGACATTCGGGTCGCCTTTTCTTGGCCTACGTTCTTTTGGCGAAGCAAAAGAAGGTAGGTCGGCCGCCGGGCCGAGACCCGGCCTCGAAAAACAACCCCCCGGCAGGGATCAAAACAGATCCCTGAACCCATCAGGAAGACTCAGCGCCCACCCTGAAAACTACGCGTGCTGTACAGATCCACCGGCAGCCGCGACAGCAGCGGCAGGCCGGACACCGCATCCACCGGCTGCCTCTCGATGTAGTTGAAGAACACATCGGAATCGAGCACGCCAATGTCCAGACGGCGCGCATCAGGCACGGCCGCCAGCGTCTTGTAGCCATCGCCACCCGTGGCATTGAAGCTCAGCACGAACAGCTTGTAGGTGCGCGCCGTATCCAGCGGCCTCCACGTCTTGCTCGCGTTGTCATACACCTCGATGCCCGACACGCGCTGGCCGGCCGCCGCTGCCGCATTCACGTCAAAGCGCAGGCCGCCCGTGTAGGGGTAGGGGCCGGTCGTGCCGCCGGGGCCGTAGACGGCCTGCAGGCCGTCCTCGAGCATGCCCTTGACTTCCGTGCCGGTGATGTCCAGGCGGAACAGCTTGTTGCCGAAGGGCAGGACCTGGATGACCTGGGCGGCCGTGGTCTGGCCCAGCAGCGGGATGCGCACGCCGCCGCCGCTTTGCAGGGTGATGTCGGCGCCGCCGTAGTGGCGGTTGGCTTCTTCCAGGTAGGCCTGGGCCACGAGCTGCTGGATGTCGCCGCCGCGCACGCTGACGCTGCCTTCGGCATTGCAGGCGGCGCTGGACTGGCTGTAGTTCATGGTGCCGACGCCGCCGGGCACGCGGCGCGAGCACAGTTCCTGGGGCACGGTGGCGACCTGCTTGAGGTTGAACTGGGCGACCTTGTCCTTGAACGGCTGCAGCGCGGCCGTGGCCTTGGCCGAGGGCGTGGTCACGCGCAGCACGCCGGTGGCGGCGGCGCTGGCCTTGAGGGCGGTCTTTTGCGCATCGGTGACGGCCTTGCCGGCGATGGTGAAGCTGTCGCCGATCAGCACATGGGGCGTGCCCGTGCACTGGGTGACGCGGCCGTCGGCGTCGAACTGGACCTTGAGGTCGCCGACGACCTGGGCGTACTCCCAGGCCTGGACCACGCAGACGGGGCTGCCGTCCTTGTCGGTCAGGCGCGTGGGGTAGGCGCCGCCGGGCGTGCCCACGCCGGTGGTGTTGAGCACGTCGGGGCCGAGCAGGGTGTGCGAGTCGCCGCCCACGACCACGTCCACGCCGCTGAGCCTGGGCACGATCTGGCGGTCGTACTCATAGCCCACATGGCTCATGACGATGATCTTGTTGATGCCCTTGGCGCGCAGCGCGTCGATTTCGCGCTGGGCCGCCGTGGCCTCGTCCTCGAAGGTGGTGTCGGCATCGGGGCTGGACGATGCCTTGGTCTTGCCCGCAATGGTCAGGCCGACGATGCCGATCTTCTGTCCGCCGCGCTCCACCACGGTGGAGGGGTTGACGTAGCCGGGCGCCTTGGCCGCGTTCAGGGCCGAGTTGGCGCCAAAGCGCACGTTGGCGCTGAGCACGGGCGTCTTGCAGCTGCCTGTGCGCAGGCGGTCCAGGAAGGACTTGAGGCCGCTGTCGCCCTTGTCGAACTCGTGGTTGCCCAGCGTGAAGGCGTCAAAGCAGACGGTGTTCATGAGTGCGGCATCGGCCTCGCCGTCGGCGCCTGCACGGTTGAAGTACAGCGTGCCGGTGAGCGCGTCGCCGGCGTGCAGCTTGAGCACGTTGGGCGACTGCGCGGCCAGCTCCTCGATGGCCTGGGTCACGCGCGCAAAGCCTGCGGCGTCCACGGCCACGGCTTCGGCCTTGCCCGTGCCGGCGTCCAGCTGCAGGGTCTTGCTCTTGGACTCCAGCGTGGAGTGGTGATCGTTGATGTGCAGAATGCGCAGCTCCAGCGGCTGGCCTGCGGGCGTGTCGTTGCCGGAGCCGCCGCAACCGGCGATCAGGGCGGAGGCAGCCAGGGCCACGGCCAGCGGGCGCAGGGCGGGGCGATGGGAGGTCAAGGACATGAACGGGTTCTCTCTGTATCGGTTTGTCACGGCCGCCGATGCTGGGCAAGGCTGATGACACGGCGATGAAATCGCCTTGCAGGGGGCTTGACCTTGACATGGTGGCAATCTCTAAAGTGCCTGCATGCGAGAACAAAGGAGTCAGGCAATGAATGCATCGACCAAGGCCGGCATGGCCATAGACCTGCCCGTTCAGGGCATGACCTGCGCCTCCTGCGTGGGGCGTGTGGAACGCGCGCTCAAGAAGCTGCCGGGCGTGCAGGAGGCCGTGGTCAACCTGGCCACCGAAAAGGCCAGCATCCGCTTCGAGGGCGCGGCCGACCTGCCGGCCGCCATTGCAGCCATCGAGAAGGCCGGCTACGAAGTGCCCCAGTCCAGCGTGGAACTGGAGGTGGAGGGCATGACCTGCGCCTCCTGCGTGGGCCGCGTGGAGCGCGCGCTGAAAAAGGTGGACGGCGTGCAGTCGGCCAGCGTGAACCTGGCCACCGAACGTGCAGTGGTGACGCTGGCTGGCAGTGCAGATGTGGCGGCCCTTGTGGCAGCTGTGCACAAGGCCGGGTACGAAGCGCGTCCGCTGGGCGCCAGCGCGAACCCGGCCAGTGAAGGCGGCGCCGCGCAGTCGCCGGCCGAGGACGGCACGGAGCAGCGCCAGGCGCGCGAGCGGGCCTCGCTCAAGCGCTCGCTGATCGTGGCCACGGTGTTCGCGCTGCCGGTGTTCGTGCTGGAGATGGGCGGCCACATGGTGCCGGCCTTCCACCACTGGGTGGGGCAGGCCATCGGCACCCAGAACAGCTGGTACCTGCAGTGCCTGCTGTCTGCCATCGTGCTGTTCGGGCCGGGCCTGCGCTTCTTCCAGAAGGGCATTCCCGCGCTGCTGCGCGGCGCGCCCGACATGAATTCGCTGGTGGCCGTGGGCACCTCGGCGGCGTTTGCCTATTCGCTGGTGGCCACCTTCGTGCCGCAGTGGCTGCCTGCCGGCACGGTGAATGTGTACTACGAGGCGGCGGCCGTGATCGTGGCGCTGATCCTGCTGGGCCGCTTCATGGAGGCGCGCGCCAAGGGCAATACCTCGGAGGCCATCCGCCGCCTGGTGCGCCTGCAGGCCAAGACGGCGCGCGTGCGCAAGGACGGCGGCGTGCAGGAAGTGGCGATCGCCGCCGTGCGTGCGGGCGACACCATCGAGGTGCGGCCCGGCGAGCGCATTCCCGTCGATGGCGAGGTCATCGAGGGCAGCAGCTTCGTCGATGAATCCATGATCAGCGGCGAGCCCGTGCCGGTCGAGAAAACCGCAGGTGCCGAACTGGTCGGCGGCACGGTGAACCAGAACGGCGCGCTGGCCTTTCGCGCCACCAAGGTGGGCGCGGACACGCTGCTGGCGCAGATCATCCGCATGGTCGAGCAGGCCCAGGGCTCCAAGCTGCCCATACAGGCGCTGGTGGACCAGGTCACCATGTGGTTCGTGCCGGCCGTGATGGCCGTGGCCCTGCTCACCTTCGGCGCCTGGCTGGCCTGGGGGCCGTCGCCCGCACTGAGCTTTGCGCTGGTCAATGCCGTGGCCGTGCTCATCATCGCCTGCCCCTGTGCCATGGGCCTGGCCACGCCCACCTCCATCATGGTGGGCACGGGCCGGGCCGCGCAGATGGGCGTGCTGCTGCGCAAGGGCGAGGCGTTGCAGACCCTCAAGGACGCCCGCGTGGTGGCCGTGGACAAGACCGGCACGCTGACGCGCGGCCGCCCCGAGCTGACCGACCTGGTGCTGGCCCCGGGCTTCGAGGGCAAGCGCAGTCGCGTGCTGGCGCTGGTGGCGGCCGTGGAAGACCGCTCCGAGCACCCGATTGCGCGCGCCATCGTGGATGCTGCCAAGGCCGAGGATCTGCCGCTGGGTGCCGTGGATCGCTTTGAATCGGTGACAGGCTTTGGCGTGCGCGCCCAGGTGGAGGGCGTGCGCGTGGAGATCGGTGCCGACCGCTTCATGCGCGAGCTGGGCCTGTCCGTCGACGGCCTGGCCGCCGATGCCATGCGTTTCGGCGACGAAGGCAAGACCCCGCTGTATGCCGCCGTGGACGGCCGCCTGGCCGCCATGATCGCCGTGGCAGACCCGATCAAGGACAGCACGCCGGCCGCCATTGCCGCCCTGCATGCCCTGGGCCTGAAGGTGGCCATGATCACGGGCGACAACCGCCTCACGGCCGAGGCCATCGCGCGCCAGCTGGGTATCGACGAGGTGGTGGCCGAGGTGCTGCCCGGCGGCAAGGTCGATGCCGTCAAGCGCCTGAAGGCCGGGCACGGCACGCTGGCCTATGTGGGCGACGGCATCAACGACGCGCCGGCCCTGGCCGAGGCCGATGTGGGCCTGGCCATAGGCACGGGCACGGACATCGCCATCGAGGCGGCCGACGTGGTGCTGATGTCGGGCGACCTGGGCGGCGTGCCCAATGCGATCGCGCTGTCCAAGGCCACCATGGCCAATATCCGCCAGAACCTGTTCTGGGCCTTTGCCTACAACGTGGCCTTGATCCCCGTGGCCGCCGGCCTGCTGTACCCCGTCAACGGCACGCTGCTGTCGCCCGTGTTCGCGGCCGGGGCCATGGCGTTGTCCAGCGTCTTCGTGCTCAGCAACGCGCTGCGCCTGCGGCGTTTCAGTCCGCCGCTGGCGGCAGGGCGTTGAACGACGAAGGCAGTTAGCCGGGCAGCTTGGGGACGTCGATGAAGTCGTCCAGGCTCAGGCCTTTTTCTTTCAGCAGGGCCTCGAGCACGGGCTGCAGGCGGCCCAGGCTTTGCTGCACGGTCTCGCGCACCGTGTCCACCACGACCTGGGTGCTGCGGTCGATCTCCACATTGAGCAGGTCGCCCACGCCCTTGGACTCGAACACGGTCATGCGGCGCGTCTCGGGGATCAGCCAGACCTCGAACCAGCCCGCCTGGCGGTCCACCTCGGACACCGTGAGGCTGGCGCCGTTGATGGCGATGTAGCCCTTGGCGAACACGTAGTGGCGAAAGCCCTCGGGAATGCCGAAGCGGATGCGGTGGTTGGTGTCGCTGGAGGCCACTTCCAGCACGGGCGAGGTGAAGTCCACATGGCCCGACAGCGGATGGCCGCCGATCTCGGCGCCATCCTTTGCCGCGCGCTCCACATTGACGCGCCCGCCCACGGCATAGCCGCCCAGCGTGGTGATGTTCAAGCTTTGCAGCATCACGTCGAAGGTGGCGCGCGTGGGCGAGAGGATCTCGGTCACCGTCAGGCACACGCCGTCGGTGGAGACGCTGGCGCCGATGGCCAGGTCCTGGCAGAAGCCTTCGGGAAAGTCGAGGGTGAAGGTGCGCAGGCCGTTCTGGTCGCGCAGCGCGGCAATGCTTGCCACGGCCTGGATGATGCCGGTGAACACGATGTGGGATTCCTTGGAGCCGCCCGGGCGGCGGCGAAGCGGGTATTTTGCATCGCGGCGCTGCGCTGCGGGGGCGCAGGCCGGCGTGTCCCTGCGGGCATCAGGCCGGTGCCGCTGCTTCTTCCCACCAGCCGCTGAGCAGGGCTGGGGGCCGCTGCGCCGCATGCACCCAGGCACAGGACGGCCAGGCATCCTGCTGCACGTTCATGCCCGCATAGATGCCGTAGCCGGGGCCGGCCGCGATCTCGCCTTCGGCATGCAGGGTCTCGCCCGCGCGGATGCTGCAGGCCGCACGGATGTCGCCCAGCGCGCGCATGCCCCAGTCCACCTCGATGTGGCTGCCGCCTTCCACGTCGGCGCCGGCGTACAGGCCGTGGCCCAGCTCGATCAGGCCGCTGGCGCGGATGCTGCCGCCCGCGCGCAGGCCCTTGCCGCAGCGGATGGCGCCCTGCACCTCGATGTCCTGGCCGGCCTGGGCGCCGCCGGCCAGGCGCAGGTCGGCGCCGCAGCGCAGCTCCCAGCCCGCGCGCACGTCTTCGGCGCGCAGTTCCTCGTGCACGTCCACGCTCCAGGCGGCCTTGACCAGGCCACCGGCCTGCAGCGGCCCGCTGCAGAAGATGGCGCCTCCGCTGTGCAGGTCCTGGCCGGCCTCGATGCGGCCCGCGTGGATGCCGGCGCCGGCCTGCAGCGTGCGGCCCACGGCCAGCAGGCCGGGCACGCGCAGCTCGCCATGCACGACGACGCTGCCCGCGAAGACCAGGGCATCGGCCTCCAGGTGATCGACCTCCAGCACGGCGTCGGTGGGGCCGAACTGGTTCATGAGCCAGCGCGCGTCCTCGACGCGGCCATCGCCCACCAGGGCATCGAGCACGCGCTGGTAGTCGTTGCCGTCATGGCGGTTGCGCACGAACCAGCGAAAGCCCGCCGCGCAGGGGCTTTTGGCGCGCAGAAAGTTTTGGGAGAGTTCCATGTCCATCATCGGCTCCGGGGTCAAGGCGGCTGCGCCATGCGGCGGCGCGGCCGAAAAGGCGTGCAGGCCAGGGAGATGCGGGGCGTGGGCCGGCAGCTCCTGGCATGCGCTTCGCATGCGGGATTCGCTGCGGGGGCCGTGCGGGAAGCTGGGGGTGGACCTCAGGCTTTCCGCACGGCGGCGGAAAGCAGGGCCGTGAAGCCGCACAGGCTGATGAAGGCCGTGGGCACGCCGTGCACGCGCTGGGGCCGCTGCGCGCGCAAGGCGGTGCAGCGGGTCGGGGCGTGGCGGAAAAGGCGTGTATGGGCCATGGACAGGGGCAGGAGCAGCCGCGATTATGCCGCGAGGCCATTTGCGCACGGGGGCATGGGGCCGTGTACAGGACGGGACTTCGTTGCTTTGGGTAACATCACGGACCCTGCGGGCGCCCGGTGGAGGACCATCGGCGCCCGGTTGCCCTGCTGCGCGGCGATCGGCCCGGCAGGGTCCTCTCGCCAAGAGAAGCCCATGAATTCCAAGACTCCCCCCTCGTTCCTGAGCCGCATCGCCATCGCGATCGGCAGTTTCTTCGCCATCCTCGGCAACGGCCGCCTGGCCGCCGATGTCAACCGCCTGCGCGACGGCGAGCCGCTGGCCGCCGATGTGCCGCCGCCCGCACCCAAGGAGGTGCGCGTGGAGGTGCCTGTGGACCGGATCGTCGAGGTCCGTGTCGAGGTGCCTGTCGAGAAGGTGGTCGAGAAAGTGGTTGAAAAGCGCGTCGAGGTGCCGGTAGAGAAGATCGTCGAAAAGACCATCGTGGAGCCGGCCGCACCCGCTGGCACCGCCGCCCTGCAGCTGCTGGGCCTGCTGCAGCGCGAGGCGCGCTTCGTGGACTTCGTGCAGGAAGACGTGGCCGGCTACGCCGACGCCGAGATCGGCGCCGCCGCGCGCGTGGTGCACGAAGGCTGCCGCAAGGTGCTGCGCGAGCATTTCAGCATCGCCCCCGTGCGTGCCGAGGCCGAAGGCAGCCGCGTCACGCTGGCCGCAGGCTTTGATGCCGCCGCCGTGCGCCTGACGGGCAACGTGGTCGGCCAGGCACCCTTCACGGGCACGCTGGGCCACCGCGGCTGGCGCGTGGACGATGTGCGCCTGCCCCAGCTCACCGATCACAAGGCTGCCGCCATCGTGGCCCAGGCCGAGGTGGAGCTGTGAACATGGACCAGACCCGTCAATCCTCCCAGGCGCGCTACAGCATAGGCATCGACCTGGGCACCACGCATTGCGCGCTCTCCTATGTGGACCGCCAGGCCAGCGATGGCGAGAAGGTGGAGCAGGGCGTGCTGGACATTCCCCAGCTCACCGGCCCCTCCAGCGTGGAGGCACGCCCGCTGCTGCCGTCCTTCCTTTACCTGCCGCATGAAAGCGAGCTGACTGCGGCCGACATGGCCCTGCCCTGGGGCGCCAGCCAGGACTTCGTGGTGGGCGAGTTCGCGCGATCGCGCGGCGCGGCCACGCCGATCCGGCTGGTGTCCAGCGCCAAGAGCTGGCTGTGCCATCCGGGCGTGGACCGCCGCTCGCCCCTGCTGCCGGCCGATGCGCCCGAGGAGGTGCACCGCGTCTCGCCCCTGACCGCCTCCATCCGCTACCTGTCGCACCTGCGCTGGGCCTGGGAGCAGGCCCATCCCGAGGCGCCGTTCGACGCCCAGGACGTGACGGTGACCATTCCCGCCTCGTTCGACCCGGCCGCGCGCGAGCTGACGGCCGAGGCCTGCCGCGCCGCGGGCTTCCAGAAGCTCACGCTGCTGGAGGAACCCCAGGCTGCGCTGTACAGCTGGATCCAGGCCAGCGGCGGCCAGTGGCGCAAGCAGGTGCAAAGCGGCGAGATCATCCTCGTCGTGGACGTGGGCGGCGGCACTACCGACCTGTCGCTGATCGCCGTGCTGGAAAAGGACGGCGGCCTGGAACTGCAGCGCGTGGCCGTGGGCGAGCACATCCTGCTGGGCGGCGACAACATGGACCTGGCCCTGGCCTACGGCGTGGCGCGCAAGCTGGCCCAGGAGGGCAGGCAGCTCGACGCCTGGCAGACCCGCGCCCTGGCCCATGGCTGCCGCCAGGCCAAGGAGCAACTGCTGGCCGATGCCACTCTGCAGTCCGTGCCCGTGGTCGTGCCCAGCCGGGGCAGCAAGCTCATCGGCGGCAGCATCCGCACCGAGGTCACGCGTGACGAGGTGCTGCAGATGCTGGTGGAAGGTTTCTTCCCGCGCGCAGCCGTCTCCGACAAGCCCCAGACCCGCGCGCGCGCCGCGCTGACGCAGCTGGGCCTGCCCTATGCGCAGGATGCGGCCGTCACGCGCCACCTGGCGGCCTTCCTCTCGCGCCAGGCCGGCGCCACCGAGCAGATCGAAGGCCTCAAGGGCATGCAGCCCGAGGGCGCATCCTTCCTGCATCCCTCGGCCATCCTGTTCAACGGCGGCGTGCTCAAGGCGCCGCAGATCGAGCAGCGCATCCTGGAAGTCGTCAACGGCTGGCTGGCCGGCGAGGGCGCGCAACCGGCTCGCCTGCTGGACGGCGCCAACCTCGACTTGGCCGTGGCGCGCGGCGCCGCCTACTTCGGCCATGTGGCGGCTGCCGGCCGTGGCGTGCGCATCCGTGGCGGCACGGCGCAGAGCTATTACGTGGGTGTGGAAAGCAACATGCCCGCCATTCCCGGCATGGAGCCGCCCATCTCGGCCCTGTGCCTGGCGCCCTTCGGCATGGAGGAGGGCACCGAGGTGGCGCTGGACACCCAGGAATTCGGCCTGGTCGTGGGCGAGCCCGTGCGCCTGCGCTTCTTCGGCTCCTCCGTGCGCCGGGCCGACCAGGTCGGCACCGTGCTGGACTTCTGGGGTCCCGAGGAACTGGTCGAGCTGCAGGAGATCGAGGCCCACCTGCCCGCCGAAGGCCGTGCGCCCGGCGAGATCGTGCCCGTCACCCTGCATGCGCGCGTGACCGACATCGGCACGCTGGAACTCAACGCCGTGCCCGTGGGTGGCGAAGAACGCTGGAAGGTGGAGTTCGACGTGCGGGCCGATGTAGCGTAGCCCGCCCCGGCGGCAGGCCCGGTCCGGGCCGCGCACCGTGCCCTGTATGACTGCCGATATGCCTGATACCGCCGCCTCCGAACCTTCCGCCTCTGCCGCTCTCGCGTCCGGCGCAGCCCACGTCGTGGGCATAGACCTGGGCACCAGCCACACCGTGGTGGCGCATGTGCCCGTGGGCGGCACGGCGGCCGACATCGCCTTGCTGCCCGTGGCGCAGCGTGTCTCGGCCAGCGAGGTCGCCGCCCAGGTGCTGCTGCCCTCGGCGCGCTACCAGGCGGCGCCCGGCGAGCTGGGCGATGCCTGGCAGCAGCCTTGGACGGCACTGGGCGCCGATGCGCAAGCGCCCGCCGTCAATGGCCGCTGGGCGCGTGACCTGGGCGCGGCCGTACCGTCGCGCCTGGTGGCCAGCGCCAAGAGCTGGCTGTCGCATGCGGGCGTGGACCGCACGGCGGCCATCCTGCCCTGGGGCGCGCCCGAAGAGGTGGCCCGGCTGTCTCCGCTGCAGGCCTCGGCCAGCTACCTGGACCATGTGCGCCAGGCCTGGGACCGCACGCACCCCGGCGCTCCGCTGCGGGACCAGCTGGTCGTGCTGACCGTGCCGGCCTCGTTCGACGAAGGCGCGCGCGCACTGACGCTGGAGGCCGCGCAGCTGGCCTGCCTGCCTGCGGTGCAATTGCTGGAGGAACCCAAGGCCGCCTTCCACGACTGGCTGGTGCTGCAGGGCGAGCATCTGGCGACCGAGCTGGCGCACAGCCGCCTGGTGCTGGTGGTGGACGTGGGCGGCGGCACCACCGACCTGACCCTGATCCGCGTGCAGCCCGGTGAAGCTGGAGGCCTGCCCGTGCTGACACGCACGGCCGTGGGCGAGCACCTGATGCTGGGCGGCGACAACATGGACCTGGCGCTGGCCCATCGGCTGGAGCCGCAGTTCGCCCCGCCCGGCGAGCGCCTGCCCGCCGCACGGTTCGCCCAACTGGTGCAGCGCTGCCGCACGGCCAAGGAACAGTTGCTGGCCAGCGATGCGCCCGAGTCCGTGGCCGTGACCCTGCTGGGCAGCGGATCGAAGCTGCTGGCGCAGACGCGCACGGCCACGCTGCGCCGCGACGAGGTGCGCGAGGCCGTGGTCGAAGGCTTCATGCCGCTGGTCGGCCTGCAGGATCTGCCCACCCGGCGCCAGGGCGCTTTGCGCGGCCTGGGGCTCCCATATCCTGCCGATGCGGCGATCACGCGGCACCTGGCGCAGTTCCTGGCGCAGCACGCGGCAGGGGAACTGCCCGATGCGGTCCTGCTCAATGGCGGCGTCTTCCACGCCCATGCGCTGGCCGAGCGGCTGCTGGCGCAACTGCAGGCCTGGCGCGGCCAGCCGCTGCGCCTGCTGCACAACCCGCATCCCGACTGGGCCGTGGCGCGCGGTGCGGCGGCGCATGGCCTGGCCATGCATGTCCAGAGCCGTCCGTCTGAGGATCTGCCGGAATCGGAGGATGCCCGGACGGTGCCCGCCCCGGTACCGCGCATCGGCGGTGGCTCGCCGCGCAGCTACTGGCTGGTCCTGCCCGAGAAGGCGGGTGCCGCACCACAGGGCATCTGCCTGCTGCCGCGCGGCACGGAGGAGGGCGTGCGCATCGTGCTCTCCGGCCGGCGCTTTGCGCTGCGCCTGGGCCAGGCCGTGCGCTTTTCGCTGGTGGCCAACAGCCTGGCGGCGGCGCCTGCGCAGGCCGGCCGCATCGCGGCGCTCGACGGCGAGGGCTGGGTCGAGCTGCCCTCCCTGTCCACCGTGCTGCCTGCGCCCGAGGGCCGGGACAAGGCCCAGGTGGAAGTGCAACTGCAGGCCTGCATGTCCGAGGTCGGCACGCTGGAGGTGCGCTGCGTGGCCGCCGACGATGCGCAGCGCCAGTGGCTGCTGCCGTTCAGCGTGCGCGGTGCGCTGGCCGCAGATGCGCAGGACACCGGCGAACTTTCTGCCCGGAAGGACCGGCTGGCCGACGCCGTGGCCCTGATCGAGCGCATCTTCGGCAGCCAGGCCCAGGAGGTGACGGCCAAGGAGGTCCGCCAGCTGCGCCAGTCGCTGGAGCGACGGCTGGGCCCGCGCGAGGACTGGGATCTGCCGCTGCTGCGCGCACTGTTCGACGCCTTGCTGGCCCGCGCCAGGCGCCGCCGCCGCACGGCCGAGCACGAGCGCGTCTGGCTGAACCTGGCAGGCTGGTGCCTGCGCCCCGGCGTGGGCGCCGAGCTGGACGGCTGGCGCATGCAGCAGGTCTGGCAACTGCATGGCCAGGGCCTGGGCCATGGCGGCGAGGCGGCCAACCGCACCGAATGGTGGGTCTTCTGGCGCCGCGTGGCCGCGGGCCTGGACGAGGCCCGGCAGATGGAGCTGCTGGAAGAGGTCGCTGGCCACATGCAAAAGGCGGTGCAGCAGGCCACGCAGCGCAGCCAGGGCAAGTCCGCCCATGGCAGCTACGACGACATGCTGCGCCTGTTCGCCGCCATGGAGGCCGTACCCTGGCAGTACCGCCAGGAAATGGGCCGGTGGATGCTGCAGCGGCTGAAGCACCCTGGCGAATCCGTGCAGACCTGGTGGGCCATAGGCCGCCTGGCCACGCGCATGCCGCTGGCCGCCAATGCCCACCGCGTCATGCCGCCCGAGGCTGCGCAGGAGTTCCTGGACGCCACCCTGGCCCAGGACTGGCGCCGCAACGAAACCGCCATGTTCGCCGCCGTGCAGATGGCCCGCATGACGGGCGACCGTGCGCTGGACCTGTCCGATGCGCAGCGCTCTGTTGTGCTGGAGCGCCTGCGCGCGGCAGGTGCGCCGCAGCGCTGGATGGCCCTGGTCGAGCAGGTGCAGCGGATGGATGAGCAGGACGCGAAGCGCAGCTTTGGAGACAGCCTGCCGCCGGGGCTGGTGCTGGTGGGGTGATGGCTGTTGCCCCAAGAAGAAGGCCCCGTAGTGCGGGGCCTTCTTCTTGGGGATGCACTGCGGTGCAGTGCGCCGGGCCAGCCAGTGTTGGGCTTATTGCGATGGCCAGACGTAGTAGGCGATGCCTTCATTACGGAAGCGGGCAAATGTGGCAATCACATAGTCGCGTTCGATGGCGCTGGCCGTGTAGAAGTGAGCATCCGAATCCATGTTGTAGAACTGGTAGACGGGCACGCTGCCTGCGACGGCATTCTTTTGTGCATACCAGGTCGGGCCTTCGTAGATGAAACGGGCAAAGGTCTGGTGGACGTAGTCGCGAACGCTTTCACTGATGGTGTAGTAGTGCGCTCCCGAATCCTGGTTGTAGAAGCGAAAGACCGGGCTCAGGCCTTGCTGGGGCTGGGCAGAGGCATAGAAAGCCACGTTCTCGTATTGAAACTCCGGGAGCTTGGCGATCACGTAGTCGCGCTCGGCAACGCTGCCTGTGTAGAAGTGGGCGCCCGTGAGCGCGTTGTAGAAGCGGTATACAGGGCTGCGCGCCGTGGTCGCACTGGCTGCCAGCCATTTCTGGAGGGCGGGGTACAGCAGGTCGAAGCGCCCGTAGATCGAGGTGCCGCCAGATGCAGAGCAGGTTTGGTCGTCACCCCCATAGAGCGTGCCCGCCAGCCGTCCCTGCAGGAACAGGCCCGAGCCACTGCTGCCCGGCTGCGTCAGCCCCTGGTCCCAGATCACAAGGTTGAAGCCGCCGTTGCCCTTGCTGTCGTTGGAGCAACGCATCGTGCCTTCACTCGACGGCTCGCATGCGACCGAGCCATAGGCCGTGCCGAAGCTGATCTTTTGCAGGTCGCCACGTGGATGGTGTATGCCCACGACGCTGGCACCGCTCGTCAGCGTCTGCGTGGTCCAGCCGGAGAAGACCGCGCCAGCGGGAGGCGTGTCGTTGAGGCGCATCAGGGCGCCGTCATAGGTTGCCGTTGCGTAGAGCAAGGTTGCGCCGTTGCGCAGAACCTTGTTCCCGGATGACAGCGTGCGGCTGTTGCACGAGGGCGTGCGATAGAACCACGAGGTTTCCAGCGTGGAAGCCACGGTCTGGCTGCTGATGCAATGGTTGGCCGTGACGAAGTAGGGGGTGCCGGAGCTTGCCGTGTCGTTGAGCAGGGTGCCCGAGCAGACATAGCCCATCCCGTCCTTGATGTAGAGCATGCGGGCCACGGCGTTGCGTTGCGAGCTGTATGCGTCGTAGCAGGTGGAATCCAGTTGGCAGGGCAGGGATTCGTTGAGCTGTGCCGAGAACTGCATCTCGCCTTCCAGCGGCAGCGAGAGGTTCTCATGCACATGCATCACACGCGGGATGGCGATGCGCAGCGTGTCGGCCGGGACGCCCGGGGGCAGTTCGATCTCCAGCGTCACCTCGTCGCCGCCCGTGTCGGGAGTCCACCAGGTGCGGCCGTCCGTGCCTGTGTCGCCCGCGTCCAGGTTGGCCTGCAGAACCTGCAGAATGCGCTGGCCGGCGATCTCGTAGGCGCCTGCGCGGTCTTGCTGCGCATAGACGCGCAGCAGCGCGTTGCCGGGCAACTGGTTCATTTCCACGCCCAGGCGTATGCCATAGGCGCCTTCCGAGCGCACGCTGACGGCCGCCACACGTGCGCCGGAGGCGGTGGTGCTCCATTGCAGTTGCGATGCCAATGCGTCCACCGTGGCCGTTTGCTCACTCAGCCGCTGGGCGCCCACCTGCATTGCGCCACCTGCTGCCGGTGCCGATGCGGCGCGGTATTCCTTCCATGCGCCCAGCTCCACGCGCAGCGGCGTGACCTCGGTGGCTGCAGCCTGGCTGCGCGAAGCCAGGAACTCCCGGGGCGTGTCCTGCGGCTGGACGCGCGAGTCCACGCTCATGCGGGGTATGTACTGCGGCGCGTCGCTGGCCGGAGCCTGCCCCCAGGCCAGCCCCAGGCTGCCCGCCAGGGCGAGCGCCAGCGCGACACTGCGCAAACCCCTGCGCGCAGTGGTGTCGAAAAGATCGGTCATGAGCTCCCTCTCAACGGATTGGTGGATATTGCGAGACCCGGGCATTTTAGGTGTTGTGTGCGTGACAGCCCAATGACCGCAGGGCCGTCCGGCCCTTCCTAGAATGGTCGCTGCGCGGCAGCGGCAGCCGGGCGCGGACACCGCATGACCGCGCCTGCCTTGCCCCGCTCTCGCTCCGTTTTCTTTTGCGCCGGCCTGCCTGCGCGCGTGCCCACCGCCATCCACCAAGGACCTGATCCAGCATGAGCCACTCCTACTCCGACACCCAACTCCTGATCGACGGCCAATGGCAGGACGCCGCCAGCGGCAGGAAGATTCCCGTGCGCAACCCGGCCAGCGGAGAAGTCATCGGCCATGTGGCCCATGCCGACGTGGCCGACCTGGACCGTGCGCTGGCCGCCGCGCAGCGCGGCTTCGAGGTCTGGCGCAATGTCTCCGCCCATGAGCGTGGCGCCGCCATGCGCCGTGCCGCCGCCCTGCTCAAGGAGCGCGCCGACGAGATCGCCGCGCTCCTGACACAGGAGCAGGGCAAGCCCGTGGCCGAGGCCAAGGGCGAGATCCTGGCCGGCGTGGGCATCATCGAATGGTTTGCCGACGAGGCGCTGCGCGTGTACGGCCGCATCGTGCCCTCGCGCCGCCCCGAGGTACAGCAGCTGGTGATCAAGGAGCCCGTGGGCCCCGTGGCCGCCTTCACGCCCTGGAACTTCCCCGTCAACCAGATCGTGCGCAAGATCGGCGCGGCGCTGGCCACGGGCTGCTCCTTCCTGTGCAAGGCGCCCGAGGAAACCCCGGCCGCACCCGCCGCCCTGTTCAAGTGCTTCGTCGATGCCGGCGTGCCGGCCGGCGTGGTGGGCCTGGTGTTCGGTGATCCGGCCCAGATTTCCTCCTATCTGATCGCCCATCCCGTGATCCGCAAGGTCACGTTCACCGGCTCCACCGCAGTGGGCAAGCAACTGGCGGCGCTGGCCGGCCAGCATATGAAGCGCTCGACCATGGAGCTGGGCGGCCACGCGCCGGTCATCGTGGCCGAGGATGCCGACGTGGCCCTGGCCGTGAAGGCCGCAGGCGCGTCCAAGTTCCGCAACGCGGGCCAGGTCTGCATCTCGCCCACGCGCTTTCTGGTGCACAACAGCGTGCGCGAGGAATTCACGCGCGCCATGGTCGCGCATGCCGAAGGCCTCAAGGTCGGCGATGGCCTGGTGCAGGGCACGCAAATGGGCCCGCTGGCCAATCCGCGCCGCGTCACGGCCTTGTCCCATCTGATCGAGGATGCGCAAAAGCAGGGCGCCAAGCTGCTCACGGGCGGTGCCTCGCTGGGTGGCGCGGGCAACTTCTTCGCACCCACGGTGCTGGGCGACGTGCCGTTGAGCGCCGAAATCTTCAACCAGGAGCCTTTCGGCCCCGTGGCCGCCATCCGCGGCTTTGACGATCTGGGCGATGCCATCGCCGAGGCCAACCGCCTGTCCTACGGCCTGGCTGCCTATGCGTTCACGCGCTCCATCAAGACGGCCCACCAGCTGGCCCAGCAGGTCGAGGCCGGCATGCTGTGGATCAACCAGCCGGCCGTGGCCTCGGCCGAGATGCCGTTCGGCGGCATCAAGGACTCGGGCTACGGCTCCGAAGGCGGCCCCGAGGCGCTGGAGGCCTACCTGGTCTCCAAGGCCGTGTCCATTGCCGCCGTGTGATCATGGCCGGTTGAACGATGAACGGCCCCTGAAAGGGGCCGTTTTTCATGGGTGCGGCTTGCGCGCGGGTAGCCGGTAGACGACGGACGCGTACTTGGGCCGCTGCTGCTGCTCCACGACGATCCCGCCCAATCCTTCGGCGATGCGCCGGCTGGCCGTATTGGCCTCGGCCACCGGGTAGCTGAAGGACTGCGGGGCGAAGGTCTCCACGGCCCATGCGGCCAGCGCGGCCACGGCTTCGCGGCCGTAGCCCCGGCCATGCGCGTCCTCGCGTATCCAGATGCCCAGTTCGGGTTCGGCATCGCGTGCGCGGTGCAGGCCCAGCAGGCCGGTGAAGCGGCCTGCCGTGCGCTCGCGCAGCGTGAAGTTGAAGTCCGTGCCGGCTGCGATCTCCCGCAGCCATCCGCGCCAGACCGCTTCGAACTCGGCAGGCGTCGACGCCGGCTCGAAGGACAGGTAGCGCGTCAGCGTGGGCGTGATGCAGGCAAAGGCCTCATCGGCATCGGCGGCAGTGAAGGGGCGCAGCGCCAGGCGCTGTGAGTGGATGGTGGTGTCGCTCCACGACATGGATGCTTTCCTCGCAACAGGGGGACAGGGAGCGTGGGGCGCTGCCGGCCTGGGACTCGGCCATTCTGGCATGGGCCGGCGATTCAGCCGGCGTTGCGGAAGAAGGCTTCGTGCTGCGCGATCTCATGCGCTGCCTGGCGCAGCTGGCGGGCCTGGCCGGGATGGCGTTCGGCCACGCGCTGCGCCAGAGCGTGCAAAAGCGGCGGGCACTGGCCGGGCGACTGCTGCAGCCGCTGCAGGCGCAGCAGCGCGGCGCGCACGGCGCGGGCCGTGCCGTCGCCAAGCGCAGCTTCCTCGGACAGCTGGTGCAGCGCCTGGATGGCGCGGCCCACATGCAGGGCGGCCAGGCCGCACTCGGCCGCCTGCGCGCCCAGTTGCCCTGCGGCCTGCTCCGACATGCGCACCAGGCGCAGCAGCCGGTGGTACAGGCGTGCGCGCCAGATGCGGCCATCGCGCGCATGGCCGGGCGTGGCGGCCATGTCCTGCAGCTCGTGGACCATCATGGAGCGCAGGCCCTGCAGCCGCCCCTGCAGCGTGACCGGCAGGATGAAGCGGTAGGCGGCCCAGCCGGCCAGCGGCCCGGACACCACGGCCAGCCCCAGGGCCAGCGCATGGCCGAAGCTGGCCGTCTGCGGAAAGTGGGGCTGCAGCAGGAGCAGCAGCACCATGTTGCAGTCGTAGCCCGACAGCATGGTGCGCTGGTGGGAAAACAGCAGCGCACCCACGAAGACGAAGGGCAGCATCAGCCAGACCATGCCCGCCTGGCTGCTGGCGAACGGCCAGACCAGCCACTGGCAGGCCAGGGCCACCAGCACGCCCAGGGCCTGGCCCAGGGTCACATGGCGCATGGTGGCCGAAGGGTTCTCGAAGCCCGAGAACACGGTCAGCATGATGGACATGCCCAGCAGCATGTAGGCGCCGCCGCTCCAGCCCGTGGCCACCCACAGCAGGCCCACGATGGCGATGGCCGCGCTGGCGCGCAGCATGGCGCGGCGTGCGCCCAGCCAGTCGCTGTGCAGCACCACCGGCCATTGGCGCGCGCGGTGGCCGGGCGGCAGGGCCACGTCATGGGTGGCGGCCAGGTGGGCCTGCAGCGCAAAGCCCATCGGGGCCAGCATGTCGGCTGCGCCGGGCCAGGCCATGGCCGCCTCGCGTGCGCGCACCAGGGCCGCCGCGGCCTCGTGCAACTGCACGCGCGTCTCCAGTGCCAGGGCGGCTTCGCGCAGTGCCTGCGCGGCGGCCAGGGCCTGCGCCTCGCCAAAGGCCGAAGGGGGCTCCTGCGACGGGGCATCGCGCAGCCACAGCAGGGCCGAGATCTGGGCATTCATGAGCCGGCGCAGCGCGTGCACGGCCTCGCGCGAGCGCTGCGATCCTGCGGCGTGCGGGTCCAGCCCCTCCTCGATCACGGCCATGGCCAGCAGGCGGGCGGCGATCTCCTGCGAGCCCAGGGACGCACGGCCGCGCGCCTGCAGGCTGCCGGCCAGATCCCGCAGCAGTTGCGCGAACAGCTGGCGCACCTCGGCATTGCCGGGAATGCCGCTGCCCTTGGGCGTGAACAGCCAGCCCACCAGCAGGGCCGCGAACACGCCGGTCAGCGCCGTGAACAGCCGGTCCCAGCCCAGCGCGAAGACCTGTTCGGGATGGGCGAAGTCCAGCAGCGCCACCATGGCTGCCGAATAGCCGGCCAGCATGGTGCCGTAGGCCACGAAGCTGCGCTGCAGATTGCCCACGCCCGCGCACAGGCCCAGCCACACGGCCAGGCCCAGCACCAGCCACAGCAGGTTTCCCTGGGCCAGCAGCACCAGGCCCACGCCCACGGCCGTGCCGGCCACGGTGCCTGCGACCCGGAAAAAGCTTTTCTCTAGCAGTTGCCCGCGCAGCGGCTGGGACGCAGCCCAGGTGGCCATGGCGGCCCACTGCGGATGCTCCAGCCCCAGCTGCCAGGCAGCCAGCAGAGCCAGGCAGGCAGCAAAGGCCGTGCGCAGATGCTGGCGCAGGCGCACGGGGTCGAAGCCCCAGCGGACCGAGGCCTGCAGCAGGCGGCCATAGGCATCGTGGAGGGCGCTCATGGCGTGCCCTCGGTACGCAGCGCGGCCATGCGCGCCTGGATCTTGGCCATGCCGGACAGCATGGCCTCGACCTCGGCATCGTCCAGGTCCTGCAGCATGGCCAGCTCGGCCTGCAGCATGGTGGCGCGCACGCGGTCCACGGCGCGGTTGCCTTCATCGGTCAGGAAGATGCGCTTGCTGCGCCGGTCGCCAGGGTCGGCGCGGCGCTCCACCCAGCCGTGGCCCTCAAGAATGTCGAGCAGGCGCACCAGGCTGGAGCCGTCCAGGCCCACGCGCTCGGCCAGTTCCTTTTGCGTGACGCCGTCGCCCCAGGCGCGCAGGTGGATCAGCGGCGCCCAGGTGGCATCGGTGAGGCCGTCGGCCAGCAGTTGCTCCTCGACCTGGCGGCGCCACTGGCGTACCAGGGTGACCATGAGAAAGCCGAGGCGGGCGCGGGGAGGGGCAGAGGCAAAGGACATTCCCCGATTATCTTTGTAGTTCAATTAATTTGCATTGCAAATTAATTGTGCCTGCATTTATACCAAGGGTATTCCCTTGTTTCGAAAGGCAGGCAGTCCATGAAAAAGGCCCTGCAAGACGATGCTTCGCAGGGCCGGTCGATGGATGCGGACGCCTTCAGAGCAGGCCGGGCACCCAGCGGTTGAAGAGCAGGCCTGCCACCAGCAGCCATGCGAACAGCAAGGCGGCCAGCAACAGGGGCTTCGTGCCTGCGGCACGCACGGCGCGGACATGGGTGGTCAGGCCCAGGGCCGCCATGGCCACGGCCAGCAGGGCGTTGTCCAGCTGCACGCCCACCTGCACCACGGCGGCAGGCAGCACGCCCAGCGAGTTCACGCCGGCCATGGCGACGAAGCCCAGCGCGAACCAGGGAATGGTGATGCGGCGCGGCTGGCCGTCGCTCACCTGGCTGCTGCGGTTGCCGCGCGCCACGGCCATGGACAGCAGCAGCAGGAAGGGGGCCAGCATCATCACGCGCACCATCTTGGAGATCACGGCCACGTCGGCGGCTTCGGGGGCAATGGCTTCGCCGGCGGCCACGACCTGGGCCACCTCGTGCACGGTGGAGCCCACGTACAGGCCGTACTGCGCGGGCGACATGTCCAGCCAGCCGTGGGCGGCGTTCCAGTGGAACAGTGCGGGGTAGAGGAAGGTTCCCACGGTGCCGAAGACCACCACGGTGGCCACGGCCACGGCCACGTCTTCGGCGCGGCCCTTGATCACGGGTTCGGTGGCCAGCACGGCAGCCGCGCCGCAGATGGAGCTGCCCGCGCCGATCAGCACGGTGGTGCGCGCATCCAGCCCGAAGACGCGGCGGCCCAGCCACTGCGCCAGCAAAAAGGTGCTGCCCAGCACCAGGGCATCGACCACCACGCCGGCCATGCCCACATGGCCTATGTCCTGGAAGGTCAGCCGCAGGCCGTAGAGCACGATGCCCGCACGCAGCAGGCGCTGCTTGGCCAGGCCCACGCCGGCATGGCAGCCGGGCGCCAGGCGCGGATAGACGGTGTTGCCGATGACCAGGCCGATGCAGATGGCCAGCGTCAGCGCGCTCAGGCCCGAGCCGGCCAGCAGGGGCTGGCGCGCGCCCCAGGTGGCGGCCGCGGCAATGGCGCCGGCCAGCAGCAGGCCGGGCGCAAGCTCGGTCAACTGGCGAAGCCAGCCGGACGGATGGGAGGGGCGTGGGAGGGATGTGGTGTTCATGGTGCCTGCGCGCCGCGTCAGGAGCGCGGTGCATGGGAGGCACTTTAGATTTCTTGGCTATATTCGTATAACGAATAGTTTTTGTAGCACCAACCGGGAAAACAGGTTGATGCCTCGTTCAGACTGCACGCGATGCTGCACCTCACCCTGCGCCAACTCGAAATCTTCTGCGCCGTCGCCCAGGCGGGCTCCACCGTGGCTGCGGCCGATGCCGTGGCACTGTCGCAGTCGGCCACCAGCGCCGCGCTGCAGCAGCTGGAGCAGGCCATGGGCGCCCAGCTGTTCGAGCGCGTGGGCCGGCGGCTGGCGCTCAACGATGCCGGGCGGGCCCTGTTGCCCGAGGCGCTGGCGCTGCTGGAGCAGGCCAGGGGCATAGAGCAGGCGTTTTCGGTGCGGGCCGCCAGCCTGCCCGTGCGACTGCGCGTGGCAGCCAGCACCACCATAGGCACCTATGCGCTGCCGGCCGTGCTCGCGCACCTGGCGCGCAGCCATCCGCACCTGAGCGTGGACCTGCAGATCGCCAACACGCGCGAGGTGGGCCAGGCCGTGGAATCGCTGGACGTGGACCTGGGCCTGATCGAGGGCACCAGCCACTGGCCCGGGCTGGAGGTCGAGCCCTGGATGCGTGACGAACTGGTCATCGTGGCCGCGGCGCAGGACCCGCTGGTGCAGGACGCGGGCCAGCGCCCGCTGGGCGTGGCCGCCTTGCGTGGTGCGCGCTGGCTGCTGCGCGAGCCCGGCTCGGGCACGCGCGAGATGGTCGAGCATGCGCTGCTGCCGCATCTGCACCAGTTGCCGGCCGCCGCCACGCTGGGCAGCTCCGAGGCGATAGCGCGCTGCGTGGCCCAGGGCCTGGGCATCAGCTGCCTGTCGCGCGTGCTGGTGCAGGCCCTGGTCGCCTCGGGAGAACTGGCCGTGCTGCCGACCACGCTGCCGCGCATGTGGCGGGATTTCTCGCTGGTGCAGCGGGCGGGCAAGCGCCGCTCGCCGGCGCTGGCGGCCTTTGTGCAGGCCTGCCATGTGCGGCAGGCCCGAGGCGCTGCATAAAAGCCATGGTGGTTGCGCCTCCTGGAGGGGCAGGGATCCACTCCCAGAACCCGTTCGTGACCTCGGTGCGAAACATGAGTCCGAGGGGGAACCGGATGGGGTGGGTGGCGACTGCCGCATCCACCGGAAGGAGCCCGGCCTGTGCGCCAGACGATCCGGGCCGACTGTCTGGGGGAATGCTCCGGCACGTGTGGTCGGGATAGGCCGTCAACTGTGCATGTTCGCACGGTCTGCGCTGTGCCACAGTGGGCGCACGAGCCTCTGGGCCGGCATTCGCGCGGGCCTGTCGCCCCGGTCCTGCAGTTGCTCCCTCCAGGGATTCGGCCCCAACGACATGCCGCAGCAGGCCCAGAAGGAGAACCATCTTGTCCCATCACGCCCGCAAGCCGGCGCATGCCCCGCGCCTGACGTTCCAGGACATCGTGGCCACGGTGGCCAGCCGGCCCACTTGGCGATGGCATCAATTCGCGGCAAGGGGCCTGGGGGCGGAAATGGCCGCCGCCTCGTCCATGCAGAGCCTGAACGCTTTCATCGGTGCGTGACCATGGGCAAGAAGCGCATCGTGATCGTGGGTGCGAGCCTGGCGGGATTGCGCGCGGCGGAAGCCCTGCGCAAGCAGGGCTTCGATGGCGGGCTGGTCATGCTGGGCGCGGAGGCGCATTTGCCGTACGACCGTCCACCACTGTCCAAGGAACTGCTCAAGGGCGATGTGGGCGCGGCGGCGCTGTCCTATCACCCCCAGGCCTGGTACGACGGGCAGGGCATAGAACTGATTCTTGGCTCGGCCGCAACGGGGCTGGATCCCGTCGCCCGGCGAGTGATGTACGCAAAAGGACCGCATGGCGCAAAAGGCCATTTGCAATATGACGGCCTGATCATCGCCTGCGGCGCGCGGGCCCGCCGACTGGAGAGCGGGATGCAAAAGCGGGGCGTCTTCGTCATTCGCTCGATCGAGGACTCTCTGGCGCTGAAAGCTGCGCTTCAGCCCGGCATGCAACTGGTCGTAATGGGTGCCGGATTTATCGGCGCCGAGGTTGCGGCCAGCGCCAGGGCACTCGGTGTCGAGGTGACGGTGCTGGAAGCTGCTGCAAGCCCCCTGCGGCGGGTTTTCGGAGAAGGCCTGGGCATGGCGCTCGGCCAACTGCACGGCGAGCACGGATCGGTGCTGCGCTGTGGCGTCGAGGTCTCCCGCATCCTCGGTCATGAACGAGTCATCGGCGTGGAGCTGACGGACGGCGCAACGCTGCCGGCGGACGTGGTAGTCGTGGGCATAGGCGCAGTGCCCAACGTCGAGTGGCTTGCCGGATCCGGATTGTCTGTCGGCAACGGCTTGCTGTGCGACGAGTTTCTCTGGACCGGCTGCGAGGGCGTTTATGCGGCGGGCGATGTCGCATCGTGCGTCAACACTTGGCTTGGCGAGCGCGTGCGCGGCGAGCAATGGACGACAGCCGGCGACCAGGGGCGTCTTGCCGCACTGAACCTGCTGGCAGGAAAAGAGGGCCATCAGGCCTTTGAAACTGCGCCGTATTTCTGGTCAGACCAGTACGGTTGCAGAATCCAGTCGATCGGACGGACGGTGTCGGCAGATCTGGTCCATCTGCTCGGATCGCCGCAGCAACGGCCCTTTGTCGGCGCGTTTGTGGAAAATGGCCTGACTGTCGGAGCCATTGCAGTGAATGCTCCCCGGCAATTCGCGAAATTGCGGCCTTTCGTCGTGCGCCGGGCCGCGTCCGCAGACCTTCCTTTGTTGTAGCTGGCCGGCCTTCGCGGGCATGTAAAAGTGCATGGCACGCTCTAGGGCCACTACCGCTTGGCAGAGCGGGGTGAGTGCGGCACCATGGGACGCTACGTACAAATACCCCCATGAAGATTCTGGTTGCCGACGATCACGTCATCTTCCGCGTCGGCCTGGAGCTGACGCTGGACGCATTGACGGGGGGCGCGCAGATCCATGCGGCCTGTGACTTTCCCTCCCTTGTCTCGCTCATCGAGGCGCATCCCGACGCAGACATCGCCGTGATCGATCTGAACATGCCTGGGATGAACGGGCCCGTCGGGCTTCAGATTCTTCGCGAGCGCCTGCGCAAAACCCCGATCCTGGTGCTATCCGCATCTGCCGAGCAGGACGACGTCTATGGCTGCCTGGCGAACGGCGCGTCAGGCTATGTTCACAAGGGGGCGCCGGCCGAGATGCTTCAGGATGCCGTTCGAGTGGTATGCGCTGGAGGCGTTTTCCTGCCGCGGCACCTGCTTGCGCAGCCTCCTGGCCAGGACGAAATCGCGCCGCAGCTAAGCCTGTCGCCACGTCAGCAGCAAGTCTTCGATCTGCTTGTGCAGGGGCACCCAAACAAGCGCATCGCCTTCGATCTGTCCGTGAGCGAGGGAACGGTCAAGGCCCATGTGGCCGCAATCATGCGCCGCTTTGGCGTGGTCAATCGCGTGCAATTGCTGCGCGCGGCAGAAAATGCTGGCCTGCTGTCAAGGGCCCGGCGTTTCCGAACCCTGCCCTGACGCCGACAGGCTGTGCAGCACGGCGTGCAGTGCCGCCGGCATGACGGGCTTGAAGAGCACCTTGCGGCGCGCGCCATTCCTCGTTGCCAACTCGGACGCATCGTAGTGGCCGGTCAGCATCAGGCCGGGCAGGGGGCCGAACCGGCGCTCGAGCTCGTCGTAGGCGTCGAAGCCATCCATAGGCCCGTTGATATGCCAGTCCGCAATCACCAACTCCGGAATGACGTCGCCGAGCCGCTGCAGCAGTTCGGGCAGTGTGGTTCCATGCCAGACCTGCCAGCCGCAGGCCTGCAGCGTCCGCGCAAGCCCGTCGGCGATGTCCGGGTCGTCCTCCAGCAGCGCTACACGCCGTGGCGGCAGCAAGGCGGGCAGGCGCGGCCTCGCTTCGCTCCTGGCCGAGGCTTTGCCTCTCCCGGACTTGTCGACCACTTGTACCTCGATGGAAAACACCGATCCGCGCCCTGGTGTCGATCTCACCGTTACGGTGTGTCCCAGCAGTTTTGCGAGGCGTCGCACGATTGCAAGCCCGAGTCCCAGTCCGGGCGAGAAGGAGTCGCGGCCATCGGGCAAGCGCACGAACTCGCGAAAGATCTGCTTGAGCTGATTGGCGGGAATGCCGCGGCCTGTATCCCAGACCTCGATTCGCAGGCGCGTGCCCTTGCGCCTGCAGCCGATGAGCACCTTGCCGCTCGACGTGTACTTCAACGCGTTGGAGACAAGATTGCGCAATATGCGCCCGAGCAACCGGGGATCGGTGGAGACAAGCTGGCGATTGGGGACGACACGCAGTTGTATGCCCCGGCGCAGGGCCTGCGCCTGCAATTGCGTGGCCACCGCGGCGATGACCTCTCCCGCATGGACTGCGGCAATGTGCGGGCGCAGCGCCCCGGCGTCGAGGCGGCTGAACTCCAGCAGGCTCTCCAGCAGTTCCATGCAGGCCTGCATCGAATGCTCGACTGCCTGCAGCATCTCGTGGCCGGCAAAGGTATGCACCTCCTGGCGCAGTGTGCCGATCAGCAGCACGGCGGCCTGCAGGGGCTGACTGATGTCATGGCTTGTCGAGGCCAGGAATTTGGCCGTCGCGGCCGCATTGGATTGCGCACGATCCCTCGCTGCCTCCAATTCACGCGTTCGCTGGGCGACCAGAGCCTCGAGCCGCTCTGCATTCAGGACCCGGTCCGTGATGTCGGTGTGAGTCCCCGCCAGACGGACCGCCCGGCCTTGCGCATCCCGCAGGACGGCTCCACGGGAAAGTATCCAGCGCCAGCCGCCGTCGTGGTGCTTGAGACGGAACTCGACCCGGTATTCTTCGGCGCGCCCATTGAGGTAGGCGTCGATCGAGTCGATGACTCGAGGCCGGTCCTGGTCATGCAGGCGGCTGAGAAATGTATTGATATGCGACGGACCGGCCTCGGCATGCTCTCCTACGAGTTCCAGCCAACGGCTTGAGTAATACACGGTTGAATCGACGATATTCCAGTCCCAAATGCCATCATTCGCGCTCATCGCCACGATGTGCAGCAATTCAGGGTCTGCCGAGAGTTGAGAGCTTCTCATTTTTCCTGCCCCCCAGGTGTGAAAGAGAAAAGGTTATTTTCAAGTTCTGGAGCCGCCTGGAGAAAGACAGTGCGGCCGGACCGACATGAGATGCACAGAGTATTGCGTACGACAGCTATCCGCGCGTAAATGTGCATGGCACGCCCTATTTTCAGAGAAGAGGGTTTGCACGGAATTTATTATCAACTTTCGTTGATGGTGCTTCATTCATTGGTTGATTTGCTTTGCAATTGGTTTAGAAGGTTTCGGGTCTTGAGTTTTGTTGCCTAGAATGGTTTGCATTGATCAATATGTATCTTTGCCTGGATATTTTTTCAAGGTGAGGAGATATTCAATCTTGCTTGTGCCGCTTTTGCGGCATGTCTTGAATTGAATGTATTCCCATTGTTGGTCCACAGCGAGAAGAATATGTCCCATGATGTCATCGAATGTGATCGGTCGATATGGCCGGGTGCCATCCGCGTTGACCGCGCCGCGCCTGCAAGCCTGGTTTCGCAGATCGTGGAGTCCGTCGAACGCTCGATCGACGCGGGCATCCTGAGGCCCGGTGAGAAGATCCCCTCGGTGCGTTGTCTTGCAAGAAGGCTGCAGGTCAGCACGTTCACGGTGCTGGAGGCAAATGAGCGGCTGGTCGCCTCTGGCCTGCTTTATGCAAGGCGCGGCGCCGGCTATTTCGTGTCGCGTCTGCACAAGACCGGTGCGTCGCACGGGAGTGCCGCAGGCCTGGAACACGGCTGCCTGCTCCGGGCGTATTCACCGGGACGCGTCGCGCCACAGGCCGGGATTCCTGTGTCGGGCAGCCACCTGCCATCCGATTGGTATGGCGATGGCTGGATACAGGATGCTGCCCGCCGGGCGCTGCGGGTGCATCCGGATCGGCTGCTGAGCGCGGGCAATCCGTTGGGCCTGCCCGAGTTGAGGCGCCTCATGGCCCAGCGGCTGGGAGCCAGCCTGGTCGCCGTCGACGAGCACCAGGTCATGGTGACCGCCGGCGCGACGCATGCCTGGGACCTGTTGCTGCGCACGCTGTGTCGGCCAGGCGATCGTGTGGGCATGGAAGATCCCGGCAGCCCCACTTTGCGGGCCTTGATTCTTCGGCATGGCTGCATTCCGGTGCCCGTGCATCGAGGCGCCGAGGGACTGGATATTGATGCGCTTTGTGCGGATTGCCTGCGTGCCACGCCCAGGCTGCTGTTCATCCAGACGGTTTACCAGAACCCGCTGGGCACCACGCTTTCCCCCTTGCAGTTGCACCGCCTGCTGGCATTGGCCGAACGCTTCGATCTGCTTGTCGTGGAAAGCGACATGTACCGTGCAATGGGCGAACCGGGGCAGCCTTGTCTGGCGGCAATGGATGGGTTGAAGCGGGTTGTACGGGTGGACAGCACGACGACGACGCTGTCTCCGCTGCTGCGGGTGGGCTTCATCTTTGCGTCGCCGACGCTGATCTCGAAGCTGGTGGACAGCAAAGTCGCGACGGGCTTCGCAGGCACGCGACTGGAGGAGCGGATTGTTTGCCAGATTCTGGGTTCGAGCGAGTACCGGCGAATGGTGGCGCGGCTTCAGGCCCGGATCGGCACTTGCCTGACCTCGGGGACGGAGCGCCTGCACAGGCTGGGCATGAGGCCTTTGGCGCAGCCGACGGGTGGCATTTTCATTTCGGCCGTATTGCCTTCGCCGGATGGGGTGGGCGCAGCCGACGATGCACGGATCAGCGAGGCCGCAAGCGCCAGCGGCCTCGCCGTGAAAGCCGGATCAGCCTTCTCCTGCCGGTCCGGCGATCGTGCCTGGATACGCCTGAACATCGCCTATCTGGACCACCCGGCGCTGTCGCGCTTCGTCGAGCGGCTGCGTGGCGCCGCCGATGGTCGCAATCGGCATAACTTTGCAACCAGCAACCTGGCGAAGGACACGACAGATGAGCACCTTGAGAGTTGAACTGGACCAGGCCACCTGCTGTGGCTCGAAGATGTGCGTAAACCTGGCTCCGCAGGCATTTGAACTGTTGAATGACGGTTTCGCGGGAGTGATGCGGCGTGCCGACGAGGTGCCCCTGGACGTGCTGAAGAAGGCGGCCAGAAGCTGTCCCACGCAATGCATCGTGATCTACCGCGACGACATCGAAGTTGATCTTTACTGAAAAGCAAGGCCCAAGCCCCTTGCAGGAGACCACCATGGCCCAAAACTGGCTCAGCGACAAACTGCCCTATCACCGCCCGGAATGGTTGGGCTCCTCGGACAACATCCAGCCCGGCACACCTGTTCAGCCGCCGCAGTACCGAACGCTGCAGTCCAGCGACAGCCCGGCAACGAGTTACGACCTCGGCACCACGGCAGAGTCATGGAAATATTTCTGGCACCCCGTCGCGACTGTCAAGGAGTTCCGCGGCCACACTCATAGCGGCAAGGGGCCGATGTCCACCGTTTTGCTGGGCCAGCGCATCGTTGTGGCCGAAATGGGCGGGCAGATCCAGGCCTTCGACGACAAGTGCCCGCATCGCGGCGCCTCGCTGGGGATGGGCTGGATCGAAGGGGACAACCTGCGTTGCCGCTATCACGGATGGTGCTTCGACTCGAAAGGCAAGTGCGTGGACATCCCGTCGCTGGGCGAAGGCGATCCGATTCCCGCACGTGCAAAACTGCAGGGCTATGACTGCCAGATCAAGTACGACTTGATCTGGGTCCGCCTGAAGCCCGGAGCGGATACCTCGATTCCGCATTTTCCCGCGTGGGATGACCCCGAGATGACCTGCATCCCTGGCGAACCCTATCTCTGGCCTTGCTCATCGGGCCGCCGGGTCGCGAACTTCATCGATGTGACCCACTTCGCCTTCGGTCACCAGGGAACGCTCGGCGGCCCGCCGCACACGCGCTTCAAACCCTACCCGATCACGCAGCGCGAGGGACGCCTGGAGTTCAATGTCGATACATTCCTCGCCTTCAATCCTGGCGACGCGACCTACGGGCCGCCCTCGGGTCCCGAGTCGGTGATGCTTGGCCCGGGCGCCTACCACTTGATCATGCCGTTCACCGTGGTGCTGTTCTTCAAGTGGTCCGAGACCCGGTCAACGCAGATCTTCATGCATCCGACTCCGATCGACGCGGAAAACTGCCGCAGCTATTGGTTCACGTGCCACACGAACGATGCGTCACCGGACCAGGAGCATCTGGCGCTGCAGTCCATCGTGCTGACCCAGGACCTGCCTTTGGTGGCATCCCACGTGCCTCGTTCCATCGGTGGACCTCACGAAGAGATTTCCGTTCCTGCGGACAAGCCGGAGATCATCTGGCGCAAGTGGATGCGCGAGCTTGCCCGGGCTGCGGACAAGGGTCCGGAAACGCTCAGTGCTTGCCTGCAGGAGAAGGCAGAGTATTGAGACGGGCGCCAGAGGCCCTGGCCGGATGGGGCCGATGCGCGCCGTGCACGCTACTTGCCCAACGGGATGGGCGTGCTGCGCGGCACGGGCACGGCCGTGACGCTGTTCTGCGGCGAGCCTTCGATCACGCGGTCCGAATAGGTCATGTAGACCAGGGTGTTGCGCTGCGCATCGACCATGCGCACCACGCGCAGGCGCTTGAACAGCAGGGAGATGCGTTCGCTGAACACCTCTTCCTGCTGCCTGAGCGGCGCGGGGATCTGGATGGCGCCGGTCTGGTGGCAGGTGATCGATGCCTCGGCACGGTCCTCGGCCAGGCCCAGCCCGCCCTTGATGCCGCCGGTCTTGGCACGCGAGACATAGCAGGTCACGCCAGCCACCTTGGGGTCGTCATAGGCATCGACCACGATCTTGTGGTCCGGGCCTATGAACTTGAACACCGTGTCCACGGCGCCGACCTGCTCGGCCCGGGCGCCACAGGCGCCCAGCAGCAGCGTGGCCAGAGCGGCCGTGAGCAAGGCCCGGCCTCGCGGGAAATACTTCATACTGGGTTCAATCATGGCGTTGCGTACGAGAGTGGCGCGGCCCAACTCAGGGACACCGAGGAAGGGCCGCCCCGCCCCGAGGGTGTCGTCGGTGGCCCGTATGCCCCCCTCCCGCGAGGCGAGAGAGGGGGAAGGCGCAAAGCGCCTCAGGGGGTGTTTTCACCCGCTACATGGCGGCGAAGATGCTCCAAGGCCTCTTCCACCTGGTCCACCAGCACCAGGCACAGGTCGCCTGGGGTCAGCCGCGCCAGCGCGTGGTCGATGGCGTTGAACTCGCCCTGGATCTGGGTCACGTAGTCGGTGCGCGGTGCGCCTTGCAGGCCTTGCTGCAGCAGGGCCAGCACTTCGCCGTCGGCGCGGCCGCGCTGGCAGGCATCCTGGTAGAGGATGACGTCGTCGAAGGCGCGGCCCAGGATCTGGGTCTGCTCGGTGATGTCCTGGTCGCGGCGGTCGCCCGCGCCGCTGATGACCACGCTGCGGCGCTGTGCCGGCATGGCGTCCACGGCCTGGACCAGGGCGCGGATGGCGTCTGGGTTGTGACCGTAGTCGGCGATCAGCGTGGCGCCACGGTAGTCCATGACGTTGAAGCGGCCCGGTGCGTTGTCGCTGTCGTTGACGAAGCCGGCCAGGCCACGGCGGATGGTCTGCCAGGGCATGCCCACGCCCCAGGCGGCCGCGATGGAGGCCATGACGTTCTCCACCTGGAAGCTGATGGTGCCGTTGCGCGTGATGGGGATCTCGCGCAGCGCGATGGTCTCGCGCCACGAGCTTTCGGCCGCGACGATGCTGTCGCCGTCCACGTAGACCACGCGATTGCCCTGGGCACGGTGCGTGGCCATCACGGGGTGGTGGCGGTCGGCCGCGAAATAGATGACCTTGCCCGGCGAGGTGGAGGCCATGGCCGCGACCAGCGGGTCGGCGGCGTTGAGCACGGCATAGCCGTCGGCGGCCACGTTCTGCACGATGACGCGCTTGAGCACGGCCACGTCTTCCACCGTGGTGATGAAGTTCAGGCCCAGGTGGTCGCCCGCGCCCACGTTGGTGACCACGGCCACCTGGCAGCGGTCGAAGCCCAGGCCTTCGCGCAGAATGCCGCCGCGTGCGCATTCGAGCACGGCCGCATCGGTCTCGGGGTGGGCCAGGGCGTTGCGCGCGCTGCGCGGGCCCGAGCAGTCGCCGCTGTCGATCTGGCGGCCGTTGACGTAGACACCGTCCGTGTTCGTCATGGCCGTGCGCCAGCCATGCGAGGTGAACAGATGGGCGATCAGGCGCGTGGTCGTGGTCTTGCCGTTGGTGCCGGTGACGGCCACCAGCGGGATGCGGCCATCCTGGCCCGGTGCGAACAGCTCATCGACCATGGGCACGCCCACGTTGCGCGGCTTGCCGAAGGAGGGCGCCAGGTGCATGCGCAGGCCCGGTGCGGCGTTGACTTCGACGATGCCGCCGTTTTGCTCCTCCAGCGGGCGCAGCATGGTCTCGCAGACCACGTCCACGCCGCAGATGTGCAGGCCGATGGTCTGGGCGGCCTCCACGGCGCGCGCGGCGATGTCGGGGTGCACGTCGTCCGTCACATCGGTGGCGCTGCCGCCGGTGGACAGGTTGGCGTTGTTGCGCAGCACCACGCGCTGGCCCTGGGCCGGCACGGATTCGGGCGTGAGCCCTTCGGTGGCGATGCGCGCGATGGCGATGTCGTCCAGGCGGATCTTGGTCAGCGCCGTGCCGTGGCCCGAGCCGCGGCGCGGGTCCTGGTTGACGATGTCCACCAGCTCGCGGATGGTGTGCTGGCCGTCGCCCAGCACCTGGGGCGGCTCGCGGCGCGCAGCGGCCACCAGCTGGCCGCCGACCACCAGCAGGCGGAAGTCATGGCCGGGCAGGAAGCGCTCGACCATGATGTCGTCGCCGAATTCCGAGGCGGTGGCGAAGGCGGCCTTGAGCTGCTCGTGCGTGGTGATGTTGACCACCACGCCCTTGCCCTGGTTGCCGTCCTGGGGCTTGACCACCACGGGCAGGCCCACCTCCTGGGCCACGAGCCAGGCTTCTTCCACGTCCTTGACGGGGCGGCCCAGCGGCACGGGCACGCCGGCGGCGTGCAGCAGGCGCTTGGTCAGGTCCTTGTCCTGGGCGATGGACTCGGCCACGGCGCTGGTCTGGTCCAGCTCGGCGGCCTGGATGCGGCGCGCCTTGGAGCCCCAGCCCAGCTGTACCAGCGAGCCCGAGGTCAGGCGGCGGATGGGAATGCCACGCGCCACGGCCGCATCGACGATGGAGCCGGTGGAGGGGCCGATGCGCTCGTCCTCGTCGAGTTCGCGCAGCTGGGCCACCACCTTGTCGGCGTCGAAGGGCGTATCGGCCAGGGCCGACTGCAGCAGTTCGCCGGCCTGCTCCATGGCCAGGCGGCCGACGGCCTCTTCGGTGTACTCCACCACCACCTGGTAGGTGCCGGTCTCCACGGTTTCATGCGTGCGGCTGAAGGTCACCGGGCAGCCGGCCTGGGCCTGCAGCGACAGGGCCGCGACTTCCAGCACCTGGGCCAGCGACAGGCGCTGGTCGGCGCCGTGCGGCTGCAGCGTGCCGATCTTGGGAAAGCGCGCGCGCAGCCGGTCCTCGAAGCCGGGCAGGGCCGAGTAGTCGCACTCGCCGGGCTCGCATTGCACGATGGCTTCGATGGCGGTGCTGCGGGTCCAGAGATTGGGGCCGCGCAGGGCTCGGATGCGGGTGATCTGCATAGTGTCTTCTTTCGGAGGGCAGGCCCGCGTCGCCGGGCCTGCCTGCATGTCATCGTGGGGTCGGGCTCAGGCGGCGGTGGCTGCGGCGGCCGGCGTGTAGTCGAAGGTCTTGATGCCGGCGACGATGAGGTCGGGGGCAATGTCCATGGACCACGCGGCGGCAATGGCGGCCAGCAGGGCCGGCGTGTCCGGGCGCAGGCCGCCGGGCAGGCTCAGTGCGTCCAGCGTGCCCAGCACGCGCTCTGCAGCGCCCGTGGCCAGGATCACCTGGTTGCCACGCACGAAGACGGCGCGGCCTTCGCCCCCGTTCTCGGCGGTCTTGCGGTGCTCTGCCACCACGGGGCTGTCTGCCTGCATCGAGTAGAACAGCACCTCGCCGTCGCACAGGCGTGCCAGGTCGGCCACCTGCTCGATGTCGGCATTGAGGACGCCCGCGCCCTCGTCCAGCACCACGTCGATCTGGGTGCGCATCACGCGCGTCATCTGCGACTGCTCGTGCACGTCATGGTCGGGCAGCTGCTCGAAGCCGTCCATGTCGGTGACCACGCCGACCAGGCAGCGGTCGTAGGCCAGGCCTTCCTCCAGGATGGAGCGGGCCGTGGTCTGGATGACGGCGGCCTGGGCCAGGCGGTTGGTCAACAGACGATGGGCGCCTGCCCAGTTGGCGGTGTTGGTCTTCTGGGTCTGGCGGTTGGACAGGAACATGCCCTCGCTGCTGGCCACGCCCGTGAGCTTGCCCGACAACTGCAGCAGCCAGCCGACGAGGCGGGCCGTGAAACCGTTGTTTCGCGTGCCGGCAATGCCGACCAGGGGAATGCGGCCGGCGGCCGTGCCTTCTTCGGTGCGCGGGAACAGATGGTCGGCAATGGCCATGCCCACGGGGCGCGGTGCGCCGCTGGTGGGCTTCAGGTGCATCAGCAGGCCGGGGCCGGCGTTGACTTCGAGGATGGCGCCGCCCTGCTCCTTCATGGGGCGCGAGACGTCCTGCAGGATCATGTCCATGCCCGCGATGTCCAGGCCCACGATCTTGGCGGCCAGCGTGGCCATGTAGGCCACTTCGGGGTGGACTTCGTCGGTGCAGTCGATGGCCATGTTGCCGTTGCGCTGCAGCAGCACGCTGGCGCCCTGGGCGGGAATGGTGTCGGGCGTGACGTTCTGGCGCTTGAGTTCCAGCTTCACGGCCGGGGCTTCGAGGTTGATCCAGTCCAGCGGGTATTCCTGCTCGGGGCCGCGGCGCGGGTCCTGGTTGACCACGGCGACCAGCTCGCGCACCGTGGACTTGCCGTTGCCGGCCACGCTCACGGTCTCGCCACGGCAGGCCGCCACGACCTTGCCGCCCACCACCAGGATGCGGTGCTCGGTGCCGTCGATGAAGCGCTCGACGATGACGTCGGAGCCTTCGGGCTGGGCCAGGGCAAATGCGGCCTTGATGTCGGCCTCGTCGCGCAGGTCCAGCGTCACGCCACGCGCGTGGTTGCCGTCCGAGGGCTTGACGGTGACGGGAAAGCCGATGTCCTGTGCCACTTCCCAGGCTTCTTCGGGGCTGTTGACGATCTGGCCTTCGGGCACGGGCACGCCGCAGGCGGCCAGCAGGCGCTTGGTGAAGTCCTTGTCCTGGGCAATGCCCTCGGCGATGGCGCTGGTCTGGTCGCTCTCGGCGGTCCAGATGCGGCGCTGCGCGGCGCCATAGCCGAGCTGCACGAGGTTGCCGTCATTGAGGCGGATGTGGGGAATGCGGCGCTCGCCGGCCGCATCGACGATGCAGCCCGTGCTCGGGCCCAGGTAGCGGTCGTTGATCTCGGTCTTGATGGCCTTGACGGCGGCCTTCAGGTCGAAGGGCTCGTCGTTGATGGCGGCCATGATCAGCCGGTGGCCGTAGGCCAGGGCCGTGCGCGCCACGGTTTCCTCGGGGCAGCGGAAGACCATGCGGTAGATGCCGCGCTGGGAAATCTCGCGCGTCTGGCCGAACTCGGCCGGCATGCCCGCCAGGTTCAGCAGCTCGATGATGATGTGCTCCAGCACATGGCCGCACCAGGTGCCGCCTTCCAGGCGCTGGATGAAGCCGCCGCGCTCGCCCACGCCGCAGTGGTGCTCGATCAGGTCGGGCAGCCAGGCCGTCAGGCGCTCGTTGAAACCGGCAAGCTTGTTCGAGGGATAGTCCTCCAGCTCACCAAGATCCAGCCAGACCTCCAGCACGGGACGGTAGGTCCAGACGCTGGGTCCACGCAGGTAGGTGGTGCGCAAGAGTTGGATGTCTTTGAATTTCGCCATGTCGATCAACGGGTAAGCGTGAGCGACGACCCGGGTGCGGATCGCCGGAGAATGGGAGAGGATTGTGCGCCCAGAAAGCCCATGCGCAGTGCTGTCAGCCTAAACCAGGGCTGGCGCGTTGAGCAGGGTATGCCGTGCAAAGCGCGGGATATCCACCGGGGAGCTGCGGTTGCCCGCATGACACCAGGAGCCGCCAGGGGCGGGAAAAACAACTCAACATGCAAGAACACCATTCTGTGGACGTTTCGGCCTTCCTTGCCAGCCCCCGCGGGGCTGGGCTGCGAGCCAGGCTCGCTTCCAATGAAAACGTGCTGGCCCTCGTCCCGGTTGACCTGACCCTCGACATGCGCTTCGGCGAAGGCTGGGTTGTGCTGACCAACCAGCGGCTCCTCGCCTGTGATCCTGCGGATCAAGAGTGGAGTGAGTGGGCACTATCTGTTGATCAGAATCTGCGCACGCTGGACCACGGCGGCGTGGGCAACCTCGAGCTGCACGGCCCGGCCGCCCGGCTGGCGCTGTGGCGCTTCACGCTGCGCCACCAGGCGGCCGTGCTGCGCCTGCTGCAGCAGTTCGACCATGAGCGCGAGCGCCTGGCGCGCGGCGAGGACTTTGCCGCGCCCGAGGACGACGTGCCCCGCTGCCCGGCCTGCCAGGCCGAGCTGCCGCCCGAGGCCGACGAATGCCCGGCCTGCGCGCGCCAGCAGGGCCCGCAGACCTCCACCTGGGTGCTGCTGCGCCTGTGGCGCTTCGCCCACCCCTACCGGCACCAGCTGCTGCTGGGCTTTCTGCTGACGCTGGCCTCCACGGGCGCCACCCTGGTGGCGCCCTACCTGACCATTCCCATCGTGGACAAGATCCTGATCCCGTTCCAGAACGGGCAGCAGATCGACAGCAGCCTCGTGGTCTTCTACCTGAGCGGGCTGCTTGCGGCGGCGCTGGTGGCCTGGGGCCTGGGCTGGGCGCGCACCTTCGTGCTGGCCAAGGTGTCCGAGCGCATAGGGTCTGACCTGCGCACCACCACCTACAACCACCTGTTGACGCTGTCGCTGGACTACTACGGCAGCAAGCGCACGGGCGACCTGATGGCGCGCATCGGGGCGGAAACAGATCGCATCAATTTGTTTCTATCCTTGAATGCACTGGATTTCGCCACCGACGTGCTGATGATCGTGATGACCTCGGTCATCCTGTTCTCCATCAATCCGTGGCTGGCCCTGGTCACCCTGGTGCCGCTGCCCTTCATCGCCTGGATGATCCATCTGGTGCGCGACCGCCTGCGCACGGGCTTCGAGAAGATCGACCGCGTCTGGTCCGAAGTGACCAATGTGCTGGCCGACACCATTCCCGGCATCCGCGTGGTCAAGGCCTTCGCCCAGGAAAAGCGCGAGGCCGATCGCTTTGCCCAGGCCAACCTGGTCAACCTGCAGGCCAACGACAAGGTCAACAAGACCTGGTCGCTGTTCACGCCCACGGTGACGCTGCTGACCGAGATCGGCCTGCTCGTGGTCTGGGGCTTCGGCATCTGGCTGGTGGCCGGTGGCCAGATCACGGTCGGTATCCTGACGGCCTTCATCGCCTACATCGGCCGCTTCTACAGCCGCCTGGACTCGATGAGTCGCATCGTCTCGGTCACGCAGAAGGCGGCAGCCGGCGCCAAGCGCATCTTCGACATCCTGGACCACGTGAGCAACGTGCCCGACCCGGTCAACCCGGTCAAGCTGCCGCGCGTGCAAGGCGCCATCACGCTGGACAACCTGAGCTTCCGCTACGGCAGCCGCGCCGTGATCAAGAACCTGGATCTGCAGATTCGCCCGGGTGAAATGATCGGCCTGGTGGGCCACAGCGGCTCGGGCAAGAGCACCCTGGTCAACCTGATCAGCCGCTTCTATGACGTGAGCGAGGGCTCCATCCAGCTCGACGGCGTGGACATCCGCAGGCTCAAGGTCTCGGACTTCCGCAGCAACATCGGCTTGGTGCTGCAGGAGCCCTTCCTGTTCTTCGGCACCATTGCCGAGAACATCGCCTACGGCAAGCCCGACGCCACGCGCGAGGAAATCGTGGCGGCGGCGCGTGCGGCCCATGCCCATGAATTCATTCTGCGCCTGCCGCACGGCTACGACTCCCTGGTGGGCGAACGCGGCCAGGGCCTGTCGGGCGGCGAGCGCCAGCGCATCTCCATTGCGCGCGCACTGCTGATCGATCCGCGCATCCTGATCCTGGACGAGGCCACCTCGGCCGTGGATACCGAGACCGAGAAGGAGATCCAGAAGGCGCTGGACAACCTGGTGCAGGGACGCACGACGATTGCCATTGCCCACCGCCTTTCCACGCTGCGCAAGGCCGACCGTCTCGTGGTCATGGACCGGGGCGAGATCGTGGAAGTGGGCCCGCACGACGAGCTGATGGAAAAGCAGGGCGCCTACTGGCGCCTGTACCAGGCCCAGGCGCGGCGCGCCGAAGAGGATGCCCAGGCCGCAGGCCTGACCCTGGCCGCAACCACCATCGAGGAGTAAGCCATGTCCAACGCCCAACATTCCGCTGCCGGCGCCGATCTGAGCGGTGTGCGCATGGAGCGCAACGCCCATGGCCGCCTGGTGCTGATCCTGGCCGACGGCACGCGCCACGAATCCGTGGTGCCCGTGCGCGCCTTTCCCATTGCCGCGCCGCTGCAAGGCCTGTCCCTGGTCTCCGTCGATGGCAAGGAGGCGCTGTGGGTGGACCACATGGACCACCTGCCGGCGCAGGCCCGCACGCTGATCGAGGAAGACCTGGCCGTGCGCGAGTTCGTGCCCGTCATCCAGCGCATCCACAAGGTGTCCGGCTTTTCCACGCCCAGCACCTGGGACCTGGAGACCGACCGGGGCCCCGTGCAGCTCGTGCTCAAGGCCGAGGAGGACATCCGGCGCCTGTCGGGCCGCACGCATCTGATGATCACCAGCCAGGACGGCGTGCAGTTCAGCGTGCCCGACAGCACGGCGCTGGACCGCACCTCGCGCAAGCTGCTGGAGCGTTTCCTCTAGAGCCTGGTCGGGGTGAGCAAGGGGTTTACCCTTGGTTTGAGGCAGGCCGAAGCGTCTTGCAAAAAAAGCGCTTCAGTTCTTTCAGCTTCTGTCGATGATGAGGCGACGGCGGGAAATTCCCGCCCACAGCACACATCCAGCAAGAGGGTCGAGCCATGCCAATTCCACCTGTTGACCGATCACCCATACCGTGGCGCCCGCAAAGCGCCGATCTGTACTCCACCGGTGCGTCGGGCGCGGTGCCCGTGCGCCCTGTGAACGCCACCAACGCCGTCGAATCCACGGACCGCATCGGCGAGGGCCGGGTGGTGCGCGATCCTGAAAAACCGTCCGTGGTGGACCAGGAAAACCGCGACTGGACGCTGGCCGAGGAGATCAAGCAGAAGGAAGAGGTCGAGGAGCCGCCCAAGGAGCCGATCTCCAAGCAGCTCATCGAGTTCATCCAGTCGATGTGGCGTGCCAGCGCCATGGCCGTGGAGCAGGCCCAGGAGGTCAGCAAGGCCGACGATGTGGCACGCAACAAGATGCAGGTGCGCGACGAACCGTTGACCTATTCGGAACCCAAGGTCAAGCGTACCGGCGGACTTTGAGTGTCAGGGGCGCGGCAAGAAGGCTCAGTCCTTTGAGCCTTCGCCTTCCTTCTTGTCCCTGGCAGCGGGCGCGGCCGCCGCAAGCTCGGCGGCCTTTGCTTCTTCGGCCCGCGCCTTGGCCTTTGCCTTGTCGCGCTCGGCGCGGTACTTGACGGCAAAGGCCTGCACCTCCGCATAGGAGACGTAGCCGTCCCTGTCGGTATCGGCCTCGTCGAAGGCCGCTGACAGGCGCGGGAACAGCGCCACTTCGGCGCGGCTGAGCTTGCCGTCCTTGTTGAAGTCCAGCATCTTGAATTCGCGCTGGGCCTTGATCTCCCCCTTGGTCAGCGGCGCCGGGCTGGCCGTTGCCTGCTCGGTGGCTGCGTTTTCTGCCGCCTGCGCGCGCGCGGCGGGCAGCATGAAGGCGCTGGTCAGCAGCACCACGACGGCGGCCTGCAGCAGCGGTGGCCGGCGCAGCAGGGCAGAGCGGTTCATGAGGGGAAAATGCATGGGCTTTATTTGGGCACGGAACCGGCATTTGCAAGCATGGCCGGCCCGCCCTTTGCAATTGTTTACTTCGGCGGATCGGCGTCCGGATTGGAGATGCCGCTGCTCACGTGGCCTGCCGGCACATGGCGCGCGGCCGAGTTGACGTGGCCGGTCTGGTCGTCGAAGAAGAAGTCCGGCTCGAACTCGCGCAGGAACGGGCCCTTTTCCAGGCCGCCGAGGAACATGGCCTCGTCCACCGCGATGCCCCATTCCAGCAGCGTGCGGATGGCGCGCTCGTGCGCCGGTGCGCTGCGCGCCGTCACCAGGGCCGTGCGAATGCGCATGGTCTGGGACGAGTCCGCCTGCTGCTGCAGCCGGTGAAGCGCCACCAGCAGCGGCTTGAACGGCCCCTCCGCCAGCGGCGTGGCGGCATGGGACACCTCGTGGCGCAGAAAGGCCGGCAGCCCGCCTTGCTGGTAGACGCGTTCGGCCTCGTCGGAGAACAGCACGGCATCGCCGTCGAAGGCGATGCGCACCTCCTGCGGGTAGCGGTCGCCTGCGGGCGTGGAATCGACCATCACGCGCGCGGCAGGAAAGCCGATGGACAGCGCCCTGCGCACATCGACCTCGTTGGCCGAGAGAAACAGGTGGGCGCCCAGCGGCCGCAGGTAGGAAAACGGATCGCGCCCGCGCGTGAACACGCCGCGCTCTATGTGCATGTCGGCCGCCTTGGCCGAGGCGAACACGCGCATGCCGCTGGCCGGGTCGTTGCGCGACAGCATCATCACCTCCACGCGCTGCACTTCGGGCGTATTGAAGGCCAGCAGCTTGCGCACCAGCGGGAAGGCGATGCCCGGGCGGGCAGGCTGGTGCACCAGGTCCAGCTGGCGGCGCATGTAGGCCTGCTCGTCACCGGCGTCGAACAGCCGGTTCTCCTCCTCGAAGTCGAACAGCGCCCGCGAAGAGATGGCGACGACCAGCTTGTCTTGCAGTGTCACGGGCATGGCTTGGCGCCTTTCGCTATTTGACGAACTGGTTGAGCTGGATGATGGGCATGAGCACGGCCAGCACGATCAGGGCCACGACCATGCCCATGGCCACGATCAGCAGCGGCTCCAGGATGGTGGCCAGGTGCATGGCGCGGCGCTGCACCTCGGTGGACAGCTGGTTGGCAGCGCGCTGCAGCATCACGGGCAACTGGCCGGTCTGCTCGCCCAGGCGGGCAAACATGGAGATCAGGCCCGGGAAGCGCTTTTTCTGCGCCAGGGCCGAGGCCAGCGGCGCGCCCTCGCGCACCAGGGCCAGCGCATCCATGGCGTCGGCGCGCAGCGCGCGGTTGCCCAGGGTCTCTGCGGCAGCCTGCAAGGCCTTGAGGATGGGCACGCCTGCGCCCGCCAGCATGGCCAGCGTGCCGGCAAAGCGTGCCGCGTTGTAGTTGCGCGCCAGCCGGCCGATCAGCGGCAGGCGTAGCCACCAGGCGTCGAAGCGCTCGCGCAGCGCGGGGTTCTTCATGGACAGCCGGAAGCCCACGGCGCCCAGCACCAGGGCGATCAGCGCGGCCCAGCCATAGCTGCGCACAAAGTCGCTGAGTGCCAGCATGGCCACGGTGAGCCAGGGCAGGGCGCGCTTGGTGCCGGCGAACACGCTGGCCACCTGGGGCACCACGTAACTGACCAGGAACAGCACGATGACGATGGCCACCAGAGTCACGATGGCCGGGTACAGGGCGGCGCCGATGAGCTTGGACTGCAGGGCCTGGCGCGATTCCAGGTCATCGGCCAGCCGCTCCAGCACCGGGCCCAGGCTGCCGCTGGCCTCGCCGGCGCCGATCACGGCGCAGTAGATGTCGGAGAACTCGCGCGGGTGCTGGGCCAGGGCGCGGGCAAAGGTGGAGCCTGCGTTGACCTCGGCGCGCAGCGCGGCCACGAGGTGGTGCTGGCGCGGGTCGTCGGCTTCTTCGGACAGGGCGGCCAGGGCGCGCTCTATGGGGAGTCCCGAGGCCACCAGCCCCGCCATCTGGCGCGTCCACACGGTGAGCCCTGTGGAGCCGAGTACGGGACGGGTCAGCCAGCGCGAGGCGCCGCCCTGCGGGCCGGATGCAGAGCCCGAGGCCACGATCTCCACGGCCATGGGCACCAGGGCCTGGGCCCGCAGCTGGCTGCGCGCGGCGCGCGCATTGTCGGCTTCGATCGTGCCCTTGCGGGTCTGACCTTGGGCATC
Organism: Delftia sp. UME58; assembly: GCF_014170385.1. NCBI lineage: Bacteria > Pseudomonadati > Pseudomonadota > Betaproteobacteria > Burkholderiales > Comamonadaceae > Delftia > Delftia sp. UME58. Next base: position 301,392 of record NZ_LZZV01000052.1, on the reverse strand, counting down.
CAGGGCTTCGAAGGAAAAGGCAGGCATGCGCGGCGGGAGTCGGGAAGGGCTGGGGAAGGGATGGCGTTCAGGAAACGCCAGGCGGCGATCCAACCCCCGATGGTAGCCGCTGCCGGTGACGGCTGGATGGCGAGGCCGCCGCCGCGGCTGGCGGCAGCCCCTGCCTGGCCCCTATGCCGGCTGGGCCGCGAGGTCCGCTTCGTTGAGCTGGATGGAGCGCAGCGAGGCCGGGCGTTCCATCAGCGGCTGGCCGTAGTCGCTGAATTCGGGCAGCGCGGGCAGCAGCTTCATCATCGTGCCCCAGCGCAGGTAGCTGGCCATGAGCACGTCGGCCGCGGTGAACTGGTCGCCGCACAGGTAGCGCCTGCCGGCCACGGCCTGGCGCAGCGTCTGCACCACGTCGTCATAGCGGCCATAGCCGGCTGACATGGCCTGGTCGGCCGTCTGCTGCTCCAGGTGGCCCTGGCTCTTGGCAGTCATCACGGCCTCGACGGGGCCGGCCAGGAAGAACATCCAGCGGTGGTAGACGCCGCGCAGCGGGCTGTCCACGGCCGGTGCGAGCCGCCGTTCGGGGAAGATGTCGGCCAGATAGGCAAGGATGGCGGCCAGTTCGGTGATCACGGTATCACCATGCACCAGGGCGGGGACCTTGCCCATGGGGTTGATGGCCAGGTAGTCGGCGGACTTCATGGTGCTGCCGTATTCCAGCCGCACGGGCTCATAGCGGGCGCCACATTCCTCCAGCATCCAGCGCGTGATGACGGCGCGCGAGCGGGGGTGGAAGTAAAAGCGCAGAGGCTTGATCGAGTCGTTCATGAAGGCTCCCAGTGGTTTGAATGCATGGCGAGAAGGCCATGGGAGCGACTGTAGGAGGCCATGCTGACAGTTTTTGTCAGCAGTGGTGTCAGCAGTGGTGTCAGCGGACCGTGTAGCCCAGTTGCCGCGACCAGCGTTCGATCAGGCCGCTGCGATGGTCGGGATAGCGCTCGTGCAAATCGGTGACGGAGCGCACGCGGTCGGCGCGGAAATGGCGAAAGTCCTGGCGCAGTTCGCACCAGGCCGCAAGAATGCGCCGCTGATCGAAGAAAGCCATGGCAAAAGGCCAGATCTGGCGCTCGGTCGGCTGGCCCTTCTCATCCGTGTAGTGCAGCAGCACCCGGTGCTGGCGCCTTATGGCCAGGCGCAGCGCGGTCTGCCAGGGCTCGGTCACGGATTCGTGGCAGATGGGCGGCACCAGCAGGCCGCTGGTGTCCACCTCGATGCGCAGCTCCAGCGGCAGCGCGCTGCGTATGCGGTCCAGGGCGGCGGTGGCGGCCTGGGCGAGCTCGGGGTCGGCCTGGCGGCTGGCCCAGCGCGCGCCCAGCAGCAGGGCTTCCAGCTCATCGGGCGTGAACATCAGCGGCGGCAGCAGAAAGCCGGGCCGCATCTCGTAGCCCACGCCCGGGTCCCCCGCAATCGCGGCACCCTGCTCGCGCAGGGTGGCGATGTCGCGGTAGAGGGTGCGCAGGCTCACCTCCAGCTGCCGGGCCAGCACGGGCCCGGCCTGGGGCAGGCGCGCGCGGCGCAGCAGGTCGATCAGCTGCAGCAGCCGGGCGGAGCGGCTCATGCCTTCAGCGGCCCAGGGCCTGGGCCGTGATCTCCAACGAGCGCAGGCGCAGATCGCGGTCATACACGTCGCTGACCAGGATCAGCTCGTCCGCCTCGGTGTCGGCCTGCAGCTTTTGCAGGCGCGAGCGCACCTTGTCCGGGCCGCCGATGGAGGCCACGGCCAGGAAGTCGCCGATGGCGCGGCGCTCCTGCTCGCCGAGCTGGGCCGCATAGTTCTCGATGGGGCGCGGCAGCAGTCCGCGCCGGCCCGTGATGATGCCCAGCACGCGCTGGTAGGTGCTGCTGGCCAGGTACTCGGCCTCGTCATCGGTGGGCGCCGCGATCACGGGGGCGCCGACGATCACATAGGGTTTGGCCAGTTGGGCCGACGGCTTGAACAGGCTGCGGTACAACTGCACGGCCTGGTAGAGCATGCGCGGCGCGAAGTGCGAGGCAAAGGCGTAGGGCAGACCCAGGTGGGCGGCCAGCTGGGCCGAGAACAGGCTGGAGCCCAGCAGCCAGATCGGCACATTGGTGCCTGCGCCCGGCGTGGCCACCAGCTTTTGATCGGGCGTGGCCGGACCCAGCAGGCGCTGCAGCTCCATCACGTCGCGCGGGAAGTCTTCCTCGGTCTCGACCCGGTCACGGCGCAGGGCGCGCATGGTGGCGCCATCGGTGCCGGGCGCGCGGCCCAGGCCCAGGTCGATGCGGCCCGGGTACAGCTCGGCCAGCGTGCCGAAGGCTTCGGCCACCACCAGTGGGGCATGGTTGGGCAGCATGATGCCGCCCGAGCCCACGCGGATCTTCGAGGTACCGCCTGCGATGTGGCCGATCAGCACGGCCGTGGCCGAGCTGGCGATGCCGGGCATGTTGTGGTGCTCGGCCAGCCAGTAGCGCTCGAATCCCAGTTCCTCGGCCTTGCGGGCCGTGGCCAGCGCAATGTCCAGGGCCTCGGCGACGGTGCCGCCTTCGCGCACGGCCACGAGGTCGAGCATGGACAGACGGACTTCATTGAATGATGTCATGGCAGGTTCCAACTTCCAGTTCACGGTGGGTGGGGGCGGCGCGGGCCTTGCCGCGCCAGGGCATTCCTGGTGTGCGTTCGCGCACTCAGTTTCTTCTGGACATTTCCCGCGCGCAGGTGATGCCCAGCACCACGCACCAGACCAGGGGGAGGATGGCTGCAGCCAGATGGTTCTCGCCCTGCTGGATGGCCAGCCAGGACAGCGGCAGCGCCACCAGCGCCGACAGGCGGATGACGCGGCGCAGCTGGCTGGTGGACAGCCGGGACTTGAACCACCACAGGGCGATGTAGCTGATCAGGCTCAGCGTGGCGACCCACAGGAACAGGTCGCCGCCATAGGGAGCGCTCCAGGCGCGTAGGGATTCCAACATGCCGACCATTGTGGCAAACGGGGATGCCCCGTGCTGCGCAGGGTCTGGCGTTGGCGTCTGTCCCGGGCGTCTGTCCGGGGGGGGCCGGATGTGTGTCCCTGGGCCTAGTCGCGCGTGACGCGCAGCACTTCCTCGGGCGTAGTGATGCCCTCGCGCACCAGTCGCTCGCCATCGTCGCGCATCAGGCGCATGCCCGAGGCCAGCGCGGTGTCGCGGATCTCGGCCTCGCTGGCCTGGCGGTGGATCTGCGCGCGGATGGTGTCGTCCACCACCAGCATCTCGAAGATGCCGGTACGCCCCCGGTAGCCGCTGGGCTCGGTGGTGTCGATCTTGCGCACCAGGCGCTGTGCCAGCACGCCCAGCAGGGAGGAGGACAGCAGGAACGGCTCCACGCCCATGTCGATCAGGCGGGTAACGGCGCTGGAGGCGTCGTTGGTGTGCAGCGTGGCCAGCACCAGGTGGCCCGTCAGCGAAGCCTGGATGGCGATCTGCGCGGTCTCGAAGTCGCGGATTTCACCGATCATGATCACGTCCGGGTCCTGGCGCAGGATGGCGCGCAGGGCCTTGGCGAAGGTCAACTCGATCTTGGCGTTGACCTGGGTCTGTCCCACGCCGGCCAGCTCGTACTCGATGGGATCCTCCACCGTCATGATGTTGCTGCGGCTGGCGTCCATGCGCGACAGCGCCGCGTACAGCGTGGTGGTCTTGCCCGAGCCCGTGGGGCCGGTGACCAGCACGATGCCGTGGGGCTGGGCCGTCATGTGGGTGAACCGCCTCAGCGTCTCGCCCTGCATGCCCACGGCCTCCAGGCTGAGCTTGCTCTCGCTCTTGTCCAGCAGGCGCAGCACGGCGCGCTCGCCGTGGGCGCTGGGCAGGGTGGAGACGCGCACGTCGATGGCGCGCGTGCCCAGGCGCAGGCTGATGCGGCCGTCCTGGGGCAGGCGCTTTTCGGCGATGTCCAGGTCGGCCATGATCTTCAGGCGCGAGATCAGCGCCGCGTGCAGGGCCCGGTTGGGCTGCACGACCTCGCGCAGGTCGCCGTCCACGCGAAAGCGTACGCTGGAGTGGCGCTCGTAGGGCTCGATGTGGATGTCGCTGGCGCCGTCGCGCGCGGCCTGCGTGAGCAGGGCGTTGAGCATGCGGATGATGGGCGCATCGTCTGCAGTCTCCAGCAAGTCCTCGACGGCGGGCAGCTCCTGCATCATGCGCGAGAGGTCGGCGTCGGACTCGACCTCGCTGACCACCAGGGCGGCGCTGGACTCGCCCTGCGAGTAGGCGGCGCTGATGCGGTGGGCCAGCATGCCCGCGTCCAGCATCTGCCAGCGCTGCACCGCATGCTTGCGCTGGACCTCGGACAGGGCCTGCCAGTCGGGCGAGGGGCCGTGCCAGAGCAGGGGCTCGTGGCCGTCGTCCTCGATCAGCAGCTGGCTGGTGCGCGCGAACGCATAGGGCAGGGGATAGCGCATGGGCCCTCCTGCCTCAGAGCGCGCCGGGGGCGGCCGGCACGGGGGCGGGCGCTGCGGGCTGCGGCTGGGTGAAGTCGATCAGCTCCGGCCTGGCGCCCGGCACGTTGACGATGGCGGCCGGGTTGGTGAACGAGCCGGGATCGTGCTGCGGCGTCAGCGTGGGCAGCACGGGTGCGGCATTGACCGAGCGCAGCAGGGCGCTGGGCTCGGGCTGCAGGCTCTGCTGCTGCGCGCGAATGGCTTCGTAGCGCTCGGAAGAGACCTGGTTGGTCGCACTCGCATCGCGCATCACCACGGGGCGCAGGAAGACCATCAGATTGGTCTTGTTGCGCTTTCGGTTGGTGTTGCGGAACAGGTTGCCCACGACGGGAATGTCGCCCAGCAAAGGCACGCGGTCCTCGGCCTGGGAGTAGTTGTCGTCGATCAGGCCGCCGAGCACGACGATGTTGCCGTCCTCGACCAGCACGTTGGATTCGATGGAGCGCTTGTTGGTGGTCAGGCCGTTGCTGTCCTTGCGCGTGGACTCGTCCACCGAGGAGACCTCCTGGAACACGGCCAGCTTCACCGTGCCGTTCTCGTTGATCTGCGGGCGCACGCGCAGCATCAGGCCCACGTCCTTGCGCTCCACCGTGGTGAAGGGGTTGACCGTGCCGCCCGTGGAATTGCTGGCGTAGGAGCCCGTGACCATGGGCACGTTCTGGCCCACGATGATGCGCGCCTCCTCGTTGTCCAGCGTCATCAGGTTGGGCGTGGACAGGATGTTGGCGTCGCCGCTGTTTTGCAGGAAGTTGGCCAGGAAGCCCAGCGTGTCCTTGCCGTTGACGCGCTGCGTGAAGCCCAGGTTGGTGCCTCTCAGACTGGTCAATGTGTCGCCCGTGATGGCGCTGCCGTCGATGCCTCCCTCCTTGACCAGGCCAAGCAGGTTCAGGATGTTGGCGCCCGCCACATTGGAGTTCGTGCCCAGGGTGCCGATCACGCGGCCGTTGTTGCTGAGCATGGCCTGCCACTGGATGCCGAACTGGGCCAGGCGGTTGTCCTTGATTTCGACGATCAGGCTTTCGATCAGCACCTGGGCGCGGCGGCCGTCGAGCTTGTCGATCACGGCGCGCAGCTGGCGGTAGACCGGCGGCGGGGCCGTGATGATCAGCGAGTTGGTCGAGGGGTCGGCCTGGATCATGCCGCCCGTGGAGGGCTGCTGGGCCACGCCCAGGGCTCCCCCGCCGCCACTGCTGCCCAGGCCCGAGGAAGAACCCATTCCCATGGAGGCCGTGCCGCTGGAGTCACGCGAGACCACGGGCTGCGAGGTGGGGGTGGACGACATGCCGCCGCTGCCCTGCGCCATTGCGCCGCCCGCGCCGGGCTGGCCGGCGGTGCCGGCGGCCGTGGCCTGGGCGCCGATGGCCGCGCGCAAGGTGGTGGCCAGCGCCACGGCGTCGGCGTTCTTGAGGTAGACCACGTGGATGTTGCCCTGGTCGCCGCCGCCGTTCATGGCAGGCTGGTCCAGCCGCGCGATCAGCGAGCGCACCTGGGCCAGGCGTGCGGGGTTGGCCGCGCGCAGCACGATGGAGTTGCTGCGCGGCTCGGCCATCAGCGAGGTCTTGAAGGCATTGTCGCTCTGGCCCGGAATATTGGCGCCGCCGGCAGCCACGGCGAGGCCGCCGGGGCTGGCCGTGCCGCCTTCGATCAGGCGCGAGACCAGGGCCACCATGTCCGTGGCCACGGCATGGCGCAGCGGGATGATTTCGACATCGGTGGCGTTGGACACATCCATGGTCGCCACGATGCGCGAGATGCGCTGCAGGTTGTCGGCGTAGTCGGTGATGACCAGCGAGTTGTTGCCCGGGTTGACGTTGATGGTGTTGTTGGGGCTGATCAGCGGGCGCAGCACCGGAACCAGGTTGGCCGCGTTCTCGTAGTTGAGCTTGAAGATCTGGGTGACGATCTGGCTGCCGGCACTGCTGCGGCTCGCGCCCACGGCCACTTCGCTGGCCTGCAGCTTGGCGTCGGCTTCGGGGATGACCTTGTACAGGCCGGCCGATTCGACAATGGTGAAGCCCTGCAGGCGCAGCGCGGCCAGGAACTGCTGGTAGGCGGTGGCAGGCGGCACGGGCCTGTCGGTCAGCAGCGTGATCTGGCCCTTGACGCGCGGATCGACCACCACGTTGCGGTTGGTGATGGCGCCGATGGCGCGCGAGACGGCCTCGATGTCGGCGCCCGAGAAATTCAGTGTCACAGGCTCGCCGGGGCGCAGGCTGGGCGTGGCGCCGGCCGGTGCATTGGTCTGCTGGGCCTGGGCGGTGCCAGCGGTGCAGGCCAGCATGGCGCTGACGGCCAGCGTGTGCAGGGTGTTGCGCCAGAACGGGGTCGTGTGCTGCTGAGTCATGGATCAACCAAAGGAAATGATGGACCGGGGCCCCTGGCGCCGTCCCAGAATGTTGAGCAGGTTGGACAGCGCGGTTTCGCGCTCCGGGCTGGCCGAGGCCTCGCCCTGGAAATGCAGCCGCTGGCCCACCCATTGGCCCTGGCCGCTCAGGCGCAGGTCGCCGGTCAGGGTACTGAGCTGCAGTTGCGGACTGTCGCCCCCGAGAACGTCCAGCCGGTAGCTGCCCAGCGGGCGCAGCGGTGACAGTCGGGAGGATACGGCCAGCGCCTCCAGGCGCGTGCTGCCCTCGCTGCGCCAGCGGCCCGATTGCCACAGCAGTTGCAGCTGCAGGGCCTGAGTGGCCAGCCGCAGCTGGCCTTGCAGGTCCACCGTGTTCCAGGGCGTGCCCAGACCGGACAGCAGCGAGGCGGGCCAGCGCGTGTCGCTGTCATGCACCACGGCGCTCAGGCCCTGCCAGCGGGGCAGCAGGTCCAGCACCACGGGCGCGGGTGTGCAGCATTCGCTGCGCAGTTGTATGCGGGCGCCGTCCAGGCGGGGGCGCAGCGTCCATTCCAGCCGTGTGGGCAGGGCCGCACGGTCGCGGCTGCCCGCGCCTCCGGTGAAGACCAGGGACGCCGAGCCGTTCCACAGCGTGCCGCGCGGCTGCTGCAGCAGCACCTGGCCCTGCGTGGCCGAATCCACGCCGCGCGCCAGCCAGGCGGCGGGTGCCCAGACGACGGTGGTGGCCACCAGGCCGCACAGGGCGCCGGCCAGCGCCCAGCCGCGCGGTGCGCGCAGGGACGGCTGGGAGCGGGACTTGCGTTGCATGCTCAAGGCGCCCGCGACGGATCGGCGGGCAGGTCCAGCACCAGGCTGCCATCCCAGCGCACGGCATCGGCAGCGCCTGCGGCGCCGGAGGCAGCGCTGGGGGATGCGCTGCGGGCCAGCTTCATCTCGGCCGGAACGGCATGGGTGTTGCTGCGGACCTGGGCCAGCCAGCGCGCCAGCGCGGCGGCGGGTGCGGCCTTGAGCGTGATCTGTGCGCGGTCGCCCATCCAGTTCAACTGGGCGGAGGCGCCCAGTTCGGCGGACAGCGAGCTTTGCAGCAACGCCTTGGCATCGCCGACCACGGGGCGTGCGTTGCCGCGCAGCTGTTCGGCCTCGGCCTGCAGCAGCTGCATCTGGCGCAACTGGCGGTCGGCCTGGGCGTGGCGTTCGGGCGCGGTGCGCAGGCTGTGCAGCGCGGGGGCCAGGGCTACCCACCACAGCAGGGCCAGGGCCACCACGCCACCGGCCAGCAGCGTCATGTTCTGTTCACGCGGCGCCAGGGCATTCCAGCGCGCGCGCAGTGTTGCCAGGCTTTGGCGGGATGTGCGCATGTTCATGGCCGGGCCTCCGGGGCAAGCAGCAGGTCGGCGCCGTCGCGCTGCAGTCGCAGGCCGCTGCCAGCCAGATGTTGTTGTGCCTGCTCCAGTGCCTCGGCCTCCAGCGAGACGCCCTTGAGGCGCAGCTGCCGGTCCTGGTAGTCCATGGCCTGGGGCAACTGGCCAGCGGGCAGGGCCCGGGATGCGGCGGCCAGCATGGGCTCCAGGTCGCCCTGCGTCAGCGCGCCGGCGGTCTGGCGCAGCATGGCGACTTCGCGCTGCATTTGAACGGGCGCGTCAACGATGACGGGCACGCGGGGGAAGCTGGTGGCCAGCGTGGAGCGCACCTGGACCTGCTTGGCCGCGATGGCGCGGTTCTCGGTCCAGGCCCAGGCATTGAGGCCGGCCACCTGGGCCAGCAGGGCGAGTACGGCGCCCCAGCGCGCTGCTTTCCATTGCGGCGCGCGCAGAAAGCTCTGCCAGCCGTCGAGCATGCGCCGACGGGTGCGGCTGCCGCCGCCCAGGTCGAGGTCGAACTGTGCCAGGTCCCAGGCCTGGGCGCGGGCTGCCAGGCCGCGCTGGGCGTCCGTCAGCAGGCTGACGGGGCGCTGCAGGGCCTCGGCGGCGCGGGCCAGCGCCGGGTCGGCCTGGACCGGGGTGTCGGGGGGCACGGCCTGCAGCAGTGCGGCCAGGAGGGCGGGGTCGGCACTGTCGCTGCGCAGCGGCAGGCAGGCCAGCGAGTCCAGGCCCTGCGGGGCGGTGCTCAGGCCGGTGGCCAGCAGCCAGGCCGATTCGGGCGAGCCCACGGCCCAGAGCTGGGGTGTGGCCTGGGGCGGACATTCCGGCACGATGCGGCCCACGGGCCGCCCTGCGGATTCCAGGGCCTGCAGGTGGGCATGGAGCCAGGCCTTGTTGCAGGCGGCAACCCAGCAGGGCTCGCCTGCGCGTGCCTGTGGCTGCAGGGCCAGGTGCAGTTGGGAGGGCTCGTCGAGCAGGCGCTCTTCCAGAAGCCCGTCGAGCACGGCGCGCAGGCGCACATGTCCACGCCGGCTTCCCGTAGGCACGCCATGGGGGAGGCTGACCAGATGCCAGGACAAGGCCTGGTGCGGCACCACGGCAACCGTCTGGCCAGTGCGGCCAGGATCGGGCAGCAGGCCTGCGGCGGCGTGGCCATGCCGGTCGGCGCGCAGGCCGTCACTGCTGAGTGCGTAGGCGTATTCGCCAGCGGGGCCCGCAGGCAGATGAAGAATCAAGGTGCTCATGGGCGGAAGCGGGCATTGTAGGGGGCGAGTGTGACAGCCATCTGTCATGGCGCGGGAGCTTCGGGCAATCCCCAGTCCCCCCTCTCACGCCAGATGGTAGTGACTGTCATGTTGCTGCGACGCAACATGGAGCGTTCGCTGGCCATGATCTCGCCCAGGCGCATGCGGCCACGCGCCTCGAAGAAGCTGGTGGCCACCGACAGGTTCTGTCCTTCGAATTTCTGCGGCAGGCCCAGCGCGTTGGAGGCATCGGCCAGGCTGCGCAGCGGGCGCGATGCGCGCAGCTGCACCAGTTGGCTGGCCTGGGACCAGGTCAGGTCCTCCACGCTGGCCCAGATGACTTCGGCGCTGGCGGTGTTGAGGTTGACGGGCGTGTTCTCTGGCAGCAGGGTGATATAGGGTTCCAGGCGCGCGACGACCTCGGGCGGCAGGCCCAGCCAGCCGAACTGGCCCAGCGTGCGTGGCATCAGGAACTGCGAGCCCTCGCCAGGGGTGGCGGCCGCGCGCAGGGCCTGGACGATCTGCGTGGCATAGGCAGGGGGCAGGTTCAGGTGCTCCAGCAGACGGGACAGCGGGCGCAGGGTTTCGGGCCTGTCGGGCGCGCCCAGCAGGTTGCGCAGGTTCAGGCGCGACTGCAGGTCGATGATCTGGCCCGAGAGAAAGGCGTCCTGCATGTCGGCCATGCCGTCATCGACCTGGCTGACGTTGTTCTGCGCCGCCAGAAAGGTGGACAGGCGCGCCTCCTGCAGCGGCACGGCCCAGGGTTCGGCCAGATGGTCCACCTGCAGGCTGGTGCGTGCATCCTCGGCCAGCACCACGCGCGACCAGTCCAGCGCGCCCAGCAGGATCCAGGCGGCCTGCATGCGGTTGCGCTCGGCGGTCTCGACCTCCACGCTGCGCCACTGCTGCCACAGCGCGGTGGCGGCAAACGTGGCGACCAGCGTGACGGTGAGCATGGCGGCCAGCAGGGCCACGCCACGGTGGCTGCGGCGGCCGGGCAGGGGGCGGGATGCGCGGATCATGATCGGCTGTTGGAGCGCAAGGGGTTGACCCAGTCCATGGTGACGCGGCCAGGGATGGCGCTGTCGGGCGGCAGGGTCAGTTCGACGCGGATGCCGTCGGGAATCGTGGGCAGCTGCGCGCTGCTGTTGGTGCCGCCGGACGGCGGGTTGACCGTGCCCGTGCCGTTGTCCGAGCCGCTGGACTGCGGATTGCTCCAGGCGTTGTCGCGGTAGTAGTACAGGCGCCATTGGTCCAGGGGCATCAGCACGGTTTCGCGCCGGCGCTGGTCGTCCGAGGGGTTGCGCCCCCATTGCGATCCCTGGTTCCAGGCATCGCGCCACTGCGCGCGCGTGCGCAGCGGCGGCGACTGCCAGCGCAGCCACTGGTCGCGCCCGGCCGTCTGGCGGCGCGCCCAGGCGACGACCACGGCGCCGTCGTCCACGACGGCGCTGCTTTTGCGGGTCATGCGCAGCACCTGGCCGTCCCAGTCGATGACCTGCGTGTTTTCAAGCGGCATCAGCGCTTCGAGGTCGGCATTCCATTGGGCGATGACGGTCTGCAGCACCATCTGCTGCTCGTTGCGGGCACGAATGGTCTCCTGCGAGCGCACCATGCTGTCCAGCCCGCGCCAGCTCACCAGGGCCAGCAGGGCCATGACGGCGATGGCCACCATCAGCTCCACCAGGGTGAAGCCGTGCGTGCGGGAGGGGTGATGCAAGCGCATTCAGAAGCGTCCCACGATGGTGGATACGCGCAGCACGGGATGCTCTGCCGTGACCACCAGGGCATCGACGCGGCGGAAGCTGGGATTGGGCGTGGGCCGCACGCTGAGCCGGACCTGCAGTTGCCGGCCGCCCTGCTCGCAGGGCACGCTGTTGTCGCCCACGGGTGGCATCTGGCGCGACAGGCGCATGCGCACCAGCTCGTTTTGCGCGCACAGCTGGGCCAGCAGCACCTCGGACTGGCGCTCGGCGTTGAGTGTCAGGGCCGATGTGGCCTGCAGACCGGCCATGAGCGCAATGCCCACGATGCCCAGGGCCACCAGCACCTCGATCAGCGTGAAGCCGCGTGCCGGGCGCCTGGGGGCACCGTGTCTTCGACGCGGTCCGTGAATGGCTGTCATGGCAGGGACTGCACGGCAAAGGGCCGCAGTCCATCCGTGGCCACGCGCAGCGGGGGGCTGGTGGAGTCGCGCAGCGTGAGCGTGACGGACTGGGGCGGAATCAGCGGCTCGGGGCCCAGTACCAGCGGCGTGGCCGGCTGTGCCTGCACACCGGGCTGCAGCCACTGTGAGGGCAATTGCGCGCTGGCCGGCAGGCCCTCGAAGCGAAAGCCCTGCGGCATGGGCCGCCAGCGCACGGGCACGCCGTTGGCACGGGCCTGGGCGCGGGCAGACTCCAGCAGCGCGGCCAGGCGTTCGGCCTCGCGTTCCAGCTGTGCCTGTCCGCTGTCGCGCAGCGACAGGCTCACGCCTGCGGCGGCAATCGCCATGATGCTGATGACGACCATCAACTCCAGCAGGGTGAAGCCGCGCGAAGGAGAGGGCAGGGAGGAGGGAGCGGTCTGGCGGGGCATGAGAGCAGGCAGGCCCGCCGGGAGCGCGGGCCTGTGGTGCGATGCGGCGCGGCCCCTGCGGGCCGTCGCCCGGGCCATCGACTTATTGCCAGCTGCCGATGTCGGCATCCTTGCCCTCTCCGCCGGCCTGGCCGTCGGCGCCAAAGGACATGATGTCGATGGGGCCCTTGATGCCCGGATTCAGGTACTGGTAGGGACGGCCCCAGGGATCGTTGGGCAGCTTTTCCAGGTAGGGCTTCCAGTTGTTGGGCAGCGGTCCGCTCGTGGGGCGGACGATCAGGGCCTGCAGGCCCTGCTCCGCCGTGGGATAGCGCTGGTTGTCCAGGCGATAGAGCTTGAGCGCCTGGGAGATGTTGGTGATGTCGGTGCGTGCAGCCGTGACGCGTGCATCGTCGGCGCGGTCCAGCACATTGGGCACGATCAGGGCCGCCAGCACGCCGATGATGACCAGGACCACCATCAGCTCGATCAGCGTGAAGCCGCGCTGGACGGCAGTGCGCAGGGCAGGCAACGGACGGCGGGGAAGGCTGGTCATGGAACGGTGCAGCAAATTGGACATATCGCTCCATCATAATCGCGCGATGGTGACACTTTCATTGAACCGCGGCCAGGCCCGGACCTGGCATGTCAAGGCGGCCACATTCGTGCTCTGGCTGTTGGCTGCCGGCGTCGTGGCTTTCTGGGCCATGCGCCTGGGCAACGGCGGCGCGGGAGCGCCCGTGCCACCCGCGCCCGCCGAGCCCTTGCAGGTCGATGCGCCTGCGCTGGCGCAGGCGCTGGGAGGGGTGGCAGCCGCGCAGGGCGCCGTCGCCCCCGCTGCAGCGCCTGTGGTCTCGCGCTATGCGCTGGTCGGCGTGCTGGCCGGGCGCGACAGCGGCGGCGGCGCGGCGGTCATCGCCGTGGGCAACCAGCCGGCCAAGCCCTTCCGCGTGGGGCGCGCCGTGGAAGACGGCGTGGTGCTGCAGTCGGTGTCGGGCCGCGAGGCGCGCCTGGGTCCCAGGGTCGATGGCCCGGCTTCCATCACGCTGCAGATTCCCTTGCCCGACAAGCGCTGATCCCGGTCAGCGCGGCAACGGCAGGTCCAGCACCAGCCAGCCGCCAAAGTCAGGCGCGGGCAGCGTCCATCGGTCTGCCTGGGGCAGGGCATTGCCTTCGCGCATCAGCCATTGCACGCAGCGCGCCACGCCGGCATGGGTAATCCAGACGGTGTCGCGTGCGGCGCCCTCGCCCTCGCCCTCCGAACCCCTGCTCGCCTGCAGCAAGGCCTCATCCACCCTGCGCAGCATGGCCGCCAGGGACTCCCCCCGGCCCGGCGCGTGCCCGGCAAGGTCTGCCGCCCAGGCGTCGATGGCACTGCGGTCCAGCGCATCCCAGGGCTGGCCTTCCCACTCGCCGAAGTCCATCTCCAGCAGGCGGCTGTCCGCCGTCGATGCCAGGCCGGGCCGCAGTGCCTGCAGGGCCTGTGCCAATTGACGGCATCTACGCAGCGGCGAATGCACCAGCAGGCAATCCGCAGGCAGGGCGAGATGCAGGGCCTGCGCCGCATCGGCCGTGGCCTGGGCGTCGGCCTCCATGTCGAGCCGGCCATAGCAGATGCCGGGCGCCACCAAGGGTCGGGCATGGCGTACCAGCCAAAGGCGCGGGATGGGCAAAGCGTTCATTGCATGCGCATCAGCACAGCGGCGGCGCCCAGCAGCATGGCCAGTTCACAGACCTGCTGGGCGGCGCCCAGGCAATCACCCGTCATGCCGCCCAGCCGGCGGCGCAGCCAGTGCACCATGGCGGCCGTGACCAGGGCGCCGGGCAGGGCTACGCCGATGACGAGCGGCGGGCCCGCCAGCCAGCCTGTCAGCGCCAGGGCGGGCAGGCACCAGAGGGTTGCCGCGACCAGGCCCCTGGCAGCCAATGGCCGACCTGCGGCGTGCAAGGCCTTGGAGTGGGCGGCCTGACCCACATAGGGAAGGCATTGCATCAGGGCCAGCGGCGCCATGCGCGAAAGCACATGGATGCTGCACAGCAGCAAGGCCGCCCATTGCAGGCGGGCGCCGACCAGCAGCGCGACCAGGGATAGCTTGGCCAGCAGCGCCATCACCAGGGCCATGGCGCCGTAGGCTCCCAGGCGCGAGTCCTTCATGATTTCCAGCGCGCGCTCGGGCGGGACAAGGCCGCCCAGGCCGTCGGCCACATCGGCCAATCCGTCTTCGTGCAGCCCGCCGGTCAGCCACAGCGTGGCAACGGTGGAAAGAACGGCGGCAACCAGTGGCATCCAGGGGCTGGGCGCCAGCAGCCAGCCCGTTGCCGCCAGGCACGCTGCACCCCATGCGCCCACCAGCCATCCGACGCCGGGCAGATGGGCAACGCTGGCGTGCTGCAGCTGGGGGCTCCAGCCAGCCCAGGCGGCCAGCCGCCCCGTGACCGGGATGCGGCTGAAGAACTGGACGGCCAGGACAAAGTGGCGAAGCGGCTGCATGGGCGTGTCAGTGCCGGCCAGCCAGGACCGTCACTTGAGGAAAAGCTGGTAGGCCGGGTTGGCGGTTTCCTCGACCCACGGGTAGCCAAGATTGCTCAGGAAGGCGTCGAATTTCTTGCCATCCTTGGCCGGCACCTGCATGCCGACCAGGATGCGGCCGTAGTCGGCGCCCTGGTTGCGGTAGTGGAACAGCGAGATGTTCCAGGTCGGCGCCATCAGGCTGAGGAACTTGAACAGTGCACCGGGGCGCTCGGGGAAGACGAAGCGCAGCAGGCGCTCTTCCTGCGCCAGCGGCGAATGGCCGCCGACCATGTGGCGCAGATGTTCCTTGGCCATGTCGTCGAAGGTCAGGTCCAGCGCCTCGAAGCCCTGCTTCTCGAAGTTCCTGGCGATCTTCTCGGACTCGCCGCGTGCCGCCGTGGTCAGGCCCACGAAGACATGGGCCTTGTTCTCGTGGCTGATGCGGTAGTTGAATTCAGTCACGTTGCGCGGGCCGCCGGGCAGCTTGCCCACCGCTTCGCAAAAACGCTTGAAGCTGCCGCGCTCCTCGGGGATGGTCACGGCGAACAGGGCCTCGCGCTCCTCGCCCACCTCGGCCCGCTCGGCCACGAAGCGCAGCCGGTCGAAGTTCATGTTGGCGCCGCACAGGATGGCGGCATAGGTCTCGCCCTTGGTCTTGTGCTTGGCAACGTACTGCTTGATGGCCGCCACGGCCAGGGCGCCGGACGGCTCGACGATGGAGCGCGTGTCCACGAAGATGTCCTTGATCGCGGCACAGACGGCGTCGGTATCGACCACCACATAGTCGTCCACCAGGCCCTGGGCGATGCGGAAGGTTTCCTCGCCCACCAGCTTGACGGCCGTGCCGTCGGCGAACAGGCCCACGTCGGCCAGCTCCACGCGATGGCCGGCACGCACGGACTGCAGCATGGCGTCCGAATCCTTGGTATGTACGCCGATCACCTTCACGTCAGGGCGCACGGCCTTGATGTAGTTGGCCACGCCCGAGATCAGGCCGCCGCCGCCGATGGCGACAAAGACCGCGTCCAGGCGCGGGCTGCCCAGCTTTTGCAGCTGGCTCAGCATTTCCATGGCAATCGTGCCCTGGCCGGCGATCACGTAGGGATCGTCGAAGGGGTGCACAAAGGTCAGGCCCTTTTCCTTTTGCAGCCTGACGGCGTGCTTGTAGGCGTCGGAATAGCTTTCACCGGCCAGTTCCACCTCGCCGCCCAGTGCCTGCACCGCATCGATCTTGACCTGGGGCGTGGTGGTCGGCATCACGATCACGGCACGGCAGCCGAGCTTGCGTGCACCCAGGGCCACGCCTTGCGCATGGTTGCCGGCCGAGGCGCAGATCACGCCCTTTTCCAGCTGCTCGGCCGACAGGTGCGCCATCTTGTTATAGGCGCCGCGCAATTTGAAGCTGAATACCGGCTGCTGGTCCTCGCGCTTGAGCAGCACCTTGTTGTGCAGGCGGCGGCTCAGCGCCTTGGCGGGCTCCAGGTCCGACTCCACGGCCACGTCATAAACGCGCGCGGTAAGGATCTTGGTCAGGTAGTCGGCAGGGGTCAGGGGGTGGTTCATCGTCGGCGAAAGGCTGGAGAGCAGCAGGCCGGGAGGCGGCCCGTCGGTGTCAGGCGGCCATCATAGGCGCTTGTGAATCATGCTGCAGTGCAGCCTCCTGCACGGGCCGGGAGCGACGAAACCAAAAAAAAGCCCCAGGCCGCAAAGCCGGGGGCTGAATCCACCAATAGAGGAGGTGGAGGAGACAACTGGTGCGATACAGAGCGAAGTTGGTTCACAATCTGCAGTCCATCTGGAGGAGTGTCCGGGTTAACCCTTCAGATAACGCTTGGGTGCATTGTATGCACGACAAGTGCTGCGTTGCAACAAAATCAGGGTTTTTGTGTAGTTGATGCAAAATAGCAACAGTTTTTTGAGGACGCGACAATGGAATGCACAGTGAGTTGGACAGGCGGCACGACCGGCATGCGCTCGGGCATGGGCTTCGTGGCGGAAACGGGCAGCGGCCATGTGGTCAATATGGATGGGGCGCCGGATGCGGCCAATCCCGCCAACGGGGGGCAGAACCAGGCACCCCGCCCCATGGAGATGCTGCTGGCCGGTGCAGGCGGCTGCACGGCCTACGACGTGGTGCTGATCCTCAAGCGCGGCAGGCATGCCGTCAAAGGCTGCAGCGTCAAGCTCACTTCGGAGCGCGCCGATGCGGACCCCAAGGTGTTCACCAGGATCCACATGCAGTTCACCGTCAGCGGTACGGGCCTGCCAATGGGCGCGGTGGAGCGTGCCATCGCCATGAGCCATGACAAATACTGCTCGGCCACCATCATGCTGGGCAAGACGGCCGAGATCACCACGGGATTCGACATCGTCGAGGCCTGATGTCGGCCGATGGCCGGGCTTGCGCCTCGGTGCGGCCCTCCTGAAATGAAGAAAGCGGGCAGGGCCCGCTTTTTTGCGCTGGAATGCCGTTTCAATTGTTCTTGAAGGTTCAGATGCGGTGGGCGGTTGTCGTCATCACCTTGGCCGCCAGGCGCATCAAGGCACGGGCAGGGGGGGGCAATTCCAGGGCGCCGGCTTCGCGCGCTGCGGCGGCATGGCGTTCCTCGTCATCCTTCATGCGGGCCACCACGGCCAGCGAGGCGCGGTCTTGCTCGGGCAACAGGTCCAGATGGCTTTCCAGATGGGCGGACACCTGCTCCTCCGTCTCCACCACAAAACCCAGGCTGGCCGCATCGCTGATCTTGGCGGCCACCACACCGATGGCGAAGGCGCCGGCAAACCACAGCGGGTTCAGCAGGCTGGGCCGGTCGCCCAGGGCGTTGAGCCGGTCGCGGGTCCACGCCAGGTGGTCGGTCTCCTCGCGCGCCGCCTCCAGCAGGTGCTCGCGCAGCACCATGTCGCGCGTCACCATGGCCTGGGCGTTGTACAGCGCCTGGGCGCAGACCTCTCCGACATGATTGACGCGCATCAAGGCGCCCGACAGGCGGCGCTGTGCCTCGGTCAGCTCACCCTCCGCGATGCCGGTGGCGGGCGAGCGCTCGGCGGCGGAAGGCTGTGCAAACAGGGTGCGAAGCGCCGCATCGGCGGCAGTCAGTATCTTGTCCATGGGCGGTCCCTTGAGCGGAAAGTCTTGGCAAATTCAGGGTCTGAACGGTACACCAGGACGCCATGCCCTCTCTTTGTGCAAGCGCAACAAGGCCGGCGCGATGTTCGGGTTGGGCCTGATTGTGTTGGTCTGCAGGTTTGTTGCGGCAGTGCAACGAAAAACGGGGGGTAATGCCCGTTTGTGGGTGAATTTCTTTGCATGGGCAGCGGTGGTCTGGTGCAATAGGCCCTAACTTCCCCACCAGGAGGTTGGCGCGGGAAACCGGTGGAGCATCAGGCCAAGCCTCTCTTCCTCACGACCGGCGCCCTTCTAAACCTTGGAGTAACTCGTAATGAAAAAATCTCTGATTGCCCTGGCAGTGCTGGCTGCTTCCGGCGCCGCAATGGCTCAATCTTCCGTGACCCTGTTCGGTATCGTGGACACCGGCATCGCCTACGTGAACAAGGATCAAGCAGGCGACAGCCGCTACGGTCTGGGCACCAGCGGCAACGCAACCAGCCGTCTGGGCCTGCGCGGCACGGAAGACCTGGGTGGTGGTCTGAAGGCCGGCTTCTGGCTGGAAGGCGAAATCTTCGGCGATACCGGCAATGGCAATGGCTTTGACTTCAAGCGTCGTTCGACCGTGAGCCTGTCGGGCAACTTCGGTGAAGTGCGCCTGGGCCGCGACCAAGTGCCCAGCTTCCAGAAGCTGACCTCCTACGACCTGTTCAGCGCCACCGGTATCGGCCAGTTCATGGGCTTCCGTAACTGGGCCGGCGGTGTGAACTCCGACGACAACGGTATCCGCGCCAACAACCTGGTGTCTTACTACACCCCCAACTTCGGCGGCTTCAACGCTGGTATCGGCTACGCTTTCGACGAAAAGCGTGCTGCTGGTTCCGCTAACAACGTTGGCCGTTACGTCGGCGGCTATGTTGCATACGACAACGGCCCCCTGAGCGTGAGCCTGGCCCTGGCACAACAAAAGACTGCCGTTGGCCTGATCGCTGCTGACCGTGACGAAATGACCCTGGGCGCTTCGTACAACTTCGGCGTTGCCAAGCTGACCGGCCTGCTGCAGCAGACCAAGTTCAAGCGTGACGTCGGCGCTGACATCAAGACCAACTCCTACATGCTGGGCGCTTCCGCTCCCGTGGGCGGCGTGGGCGAAGTCAAGCTGCAGTATGCTCTGTACGACCAAAAGAACATCGACTCCAAGGCTCACCAGATCACTCTGGGCTACGTCCACAACCTGTCCAAGCGCACCGCTCTGTACGGCAACCTGGCGTTCCTGAAGAACAAGGATGGTTCCACTCTGGGTCTGGGCGCCAAGGGTCTGGGTTCCTACAGCGAAGGCGCTACTGCCTACTCCGTGCGTCCTGGCGAAAGCCAGACTGGCGTGCAAGTCGGCATCCGCCACGCTTTCTAATGAACGGCTGGCGTAAGCCAGTTGCCATTTGAAGCAAAAAAGAGCCAGTCTTCGGACTGGCTCTTTTGTTTTGTGCTAGGGAAAGACCTGTGTTGTGCTTGTGCCAACGGTGACGAGGCGGGAAAAGCGTTTCTAGAATGAAATTTCCACCAACCAATCGTTAACAAGAGAGAGACAACACAATGAATTCTTCATTCGTGAAAAAGAGCGTGGCACTGGCGGTGTTGGCAGCAACGGCACCCTTGGCAGCATTCGCCCAGCAAAGCAGCGTGCAGTTGTACGGCATCGTCGATGCCGGTGTGCGGCACACCACCAATGAAGGTCCGACCAAGAGCGGCAAGACCCAGATGATCGGCGGCGGCATGTCGCAGAGCCGCTGGGGCATCAACATCACCGAGGACCTGGGCGGCGGTCTGGCAGCCATTGCCAACCTGGAAGCCCGTTTCCTCACCGATACCGGCGAGCAGGCCGCGGCCAGCTATTTCCAGCAATCCTGGGTGGGCCTGCGCAGCAAGAGCTTTGGCCAGGTCACCCTGGGCCGCCAGTACAACATGCTGTTCGACCTGGTGACCTCCACCTATGCATCTTTCCCATACTCGCCGTACATGGAGGCCTACAAGCCTGAAATCGGCATGTCCATGGGGGCGCGCGCCAGCAACATGGTCAAGTACCTGGCCGAGTTCGGCCCCGTGCGCGGCGCCCTGCAGTATTCGTTCGACGAGAACAACACCTTCGACAAGGTCGGTGCCGCCGTGAGCCCTGGTGGCGCCATCAAGACGGCCGGCGGCTATCTGCGCTACTCCCAAAGCGGCATTTCCGCAGGCGCCGGCTACCTGGGCACCACGCTGCCGGCCGGCACCAAGGTCGATGCCTATACCCTGGGCGGCTCCTACCGCGTGGGTCCCTGGTACGTCAACCTGGGCTACGGCCTGAACAAGCGCAAGGACGCATACCCGGCGGCAACCGCAGGCGGTGGATTCGACCAGGCCATCCTCAATTCCTTCTGGACGGGCTCGTCCAACGGCGGCTTCGTGGCCGGCGACGCCAACAAGCGCCAGATGTACAAGATGGGCTTCGGCTACCAGATCACGCCCCAGATCAATGTGGGCGCGCATTACTACCATGCCAAGCAGTCGGGCTCGGGCACGGGTAATTTCAATGGCAAGGCAGACTTCCTGGTGGCGGTGGTCGACTACGCCTTCTCCAAGCGTACCGATGCCTATGTGGCCCTGGACCACACCAAGACCAGCGGCGGCTCGGGCGTGATGCTGGACGCCAATGGCGCCACCAAGCGCACGGGCTTCACCGTCGGCCTGCGCCATCGCTTCTGAGCACGCGGCGTTCGCGCAACGAATGGCCTCCTTCGGGAGGCCTTTTTGTTTCCTGTCGATGGGCTGACGGTGGGCGGGCGCGATTTCCTGCGTTAAGGTAATGCGCAGGCCAACGAAGCGAAAGAACCAAGGCTATGGAAGCCACTCGATACAAGGCAGGCGGTCGGGCCTTTGCCCGGATCGCCCAGTACCACCCGGAGCTGACGGCGCTGCGCCGAGAGTTGCATGCGCATCCTGAGCTGGGATTCGAGGAGCGCTTCACTGCGGCGCGCGTCAAGGAGGCCTTGCGCCAGTGCGGCGTGGACGAGATCCACGAAGGCCTGGGCACCACGGGCCTGGTGGCCGTGATCCGCGGGCAGGGCCACAGTTCGGGCGCCATGGTGGGCCTGCGTGCCGACATGGATGCACTGCCCATGGTCGAGCACAACGAATTTCCCTGGAAGTCCGGCAAGCAGGGGCTGATGCACGGCTGCGGGCACGACGGCCATACGACCATGCTGGTGGGCGCCGCCCGCTACCTGGCCGCGACGCGGCGCTTCGACGGCTCGGCCGTGCTGGTCTTTCAGCCCGCCGAGGAAGGGCGCGGCGGCGCGCGGGCCATGATCGCCGATGGTCTTTTCGACCGTTTTCCCATGCAGTCCGTGTACGCCATGCACAACTGGCCCGCCATGCGTGCGGGCACGGTGGGGATCAACATGGGCGCGATGATGGCGGCTGCCGACCGCATCACCATCGAGATCACGGGGCGCGGCGGCCATGGTGCGCATCCCTACCAGACGGTGGACGTGGTGCTGGCGGCCGCGCACATCACCACGGCGGTGCAGAGCATCGTCTCGCGCAATGTGCGCGCCATCGACAGTGCCGTCATCAGCCTGTGCGCCGTGCAGGCCGGGGACCTGGGCGCCTTCAGCGTGATGCCGGGCACGGCAACGCTGGTGGGAACCGTGCGGACCTTCGACCCCGCCGTGCAGGACCGTGTCGAGCAGCGCCTGCAGGAGTTGTGCAGCGCGGTGGCGCTGGGGCTGGGGGCCACGGCCAAGGTCAACTACGAGCGCATCTATCCCGCCACCATCAACTCCCCCGCGGAGGCCGCCTTTGCTGCCGATGTGGCCCAGACGCTGGTGGGGGTGGAGAACCTGGACCGGCAGCTGGAGCCCAGCATGGGCGCCGAGGACTTCTCGTTCATGCTGCAGCACAAGCCCGGTGCCTACCTGCGCCTGGGGCAATCCACGGGCGCCCAGCCCGGGGTGCCGCTGCACAGCAGCCGGTATGACTTCAACGACGACGTGTTGCCACTGGGCGCGGCCTTGCACGCCAGCCTGATCGAGCAGGCCATGCCGCTGCATTCGCAGGACGTATAGCGCAGGCGGAGCGGGTCAACGGGCCTTGCCCTCGGGCGCAAGAAGGTGGGCCTGCACCGTTTTCAGAATCTCGTCGGACAAGCCTGGATTGGCCGCGACCGTGGCGCGTGCCAGGACCAGGGCGCCCACCATGCTGCTGAGCATGGCCATGGCCTGGGCGCGCTGTGTGGCATCGGGTGCCTGATCGTCGCCAAGTGTGCCGATCACGCGCGCAAATCTGCCGATGTTGCGTTCCACCCCTTCGGCGAACACCGCTGAAAGATCGCCGCCTGCCCGGGCCACGTCCACGGCCAGCGCCGCAGCGGGGCAGCCCTCGCCGGGGCTGTCGCGGTGCTGCGGCGACAGGTAGGACTGCACGCGCGCGGCAAGGCTGCCGGCCTGTTCACCCTGCAGGCCGTCCAGCGGCGCGATGGACCAGTCGAAGGCGCGTGCGCAGGCCTCGCGCACCAGCGCATCCTTGGATTCGAAGTGGCGATAGAGCCCGCCGTGCGTGAGCCCCGCGCCGCGCGTCACCTCGGCCACGCCGACGCCGTCCAGCCCGTGCTCGCGGTACAGCCGTGCGGCGGCTTCGAGGATGTCCTGCCGGTTCTGCGCGGCCTGGGCTTTCGTGACTTTCATGTGCGCTGTCCAATGATTGTGGTCGTTATCAAAACACGTTTATGATGACGGCCATCATCATAAATCAGCCCCTGCCATGGCCTGTGCGCCATGTTCTGCAGAGGCTGTGCACTCTACAGGGAAGAACCGATGAATGCCTGTTCACTTCTGCGCAGCCTGTTGCCTGGGCACGCTCCGACCTCCGCACGGTGTGCCAGGAGCGGCTCATGAGTACGGTCCATACGGCGCATACATCCCATACGGCCCATACTGCGGCCCACCTGCCCCGCCGCGTGGTCATCACGGGCATGGGCATGGTCTCGCCGCTGGGGCGGGGCACTGAATTGGCCTGGCGGCGCCTGCTGTCCGGCGCATCGGGCCTGAGCCGGCTGCCCGAGCATCTGGCGCCCGATGTGCCGGGCCAGGTGGCAGGCCAGGTGCCCGACCTGGCCCGGGACCCGGAAGGCGGCTGGGACATCGATGCCGTGGTCTCGCCCAAGGACCAGCGCAAGATGGACCGCTTCATTCCGCTGGCGCTGGATGCTTCGGGCCAGGCCCTGGCCCAGGCCGGCTGGCAGCCTGCCAGCGAGCAGGAGCGCACGCGCACGGCCTGCATCATTGCCTCGGGCATCGGCGGCTTTGGCGCCATTGCCCAGGCCGTGCGCACCACGGACAGCCGGGGGGTGTCGCGCCTGTCGCCCTTCACCGTGCCGTCTTTCCTGGTCAATCTCGCGGCCGGGCATGTGTCGATACGGCATGGACTCAAGGGCCCGCTGGGCGCCCCCGTCACGGCCTGCGCGGCCAGCGTTCAGGCGGTGGGCGACGGCCTGCGCATGATCCGTTCGGGCGAGGCCGATGTGGCGCTGTGCGGCGGCGCCGAGGCAGCCATCGACCGCGTGAGCCTGGGTGCGTTCGCGGCGGCCAAGGCCCTTTCCACGGGATACAACGACCGGCCCGAGGAGGCCTCGCGCCCCTTCGACACAGGCCGCGACGGCTTTGTGATGGGCGAGGGCGCGGGCGCCCTGGTGCTGGAGGGACTGGACCATGCGCTGGCGCGCGGCGCCGTGCCGCTGGCGGAAGTGGTGGGCTATGGCACCAGCGCCGATGCCTATCACATCACCTCGGGGCCGGAAGATGGCGACGGCGCGCGCCGCAGCATGGCGCAGGCGCTGGCCATGGCGGGGCTGTCGCCGGATCAGCTGCAGTACCTCAATGCCCACGCCACCTCCACGCCCGTGGGCGACCGCGGCGAGCTGGCGGCCATGCGCTCCCTGTTTGGCGAGGGCAGCGGCGTGGCGATCAGCTCCACCAAGTCGGCCACGGGCCATTTGCTGGGCGCAGCGGGCGCGGTGGCGGCCATCTTCACGGTGCTGGCGCTGCGCGACCAGATGGCGCCGGCCACGCGCAATCTCGTGGAGCCCGATCCCCTGGCCCAGGGGCTGGACCTGATCGCCGGCGCGGCCAGGCCCTGGGCCATGGAGCATGCCCTGGTCAACGGTTTCGGCTTTGGTGGCGTCAACGCCTCGCTGGTGCTCAGGCGCTGGCAGGGCTGAACGAGGCGGGTGGGCCTGGGGGCCGGTGCTACGTGTAGCGCTTGGCCCGCAGGTTGTTCTTCATCTGCTCCAGCGCAGGCTGCAGGGCCGGGCCGATGCGCAGCGCCACGCAGGTGGCCAGCACGTCGATGACCAGCAGGTGCAGCAGGCGCGACACCATGGGGCTGTAGCGGTCGTAGCCCTCGGGGTGGTCGGCGGCCAGATGGATGTGGCAGGCCGAGGCCAGGGGCGAGCCGCTGGCGGTGATGGCAATCGTGGTGGCGCCGTTCTTGCGCGCGATGTCGGCCGCGTCCATCAGGTCGCGCGTGCGGCCCGAGTTGGAGATGATCACCGCGCAGTCGCCGGGCCCCAGCAGGGTGGCGCTCATCACCTGCATGTGGCCGTCGCTGGTGGCCAGGCTGGTCACGCCCAGGCGAAAGAACTTGTGCTGCGCGTCCTGCGCCACGATGCCCGAGTTGCCCGCACCGTAGAACTCGATGCGCCGGCCCGTCTGCCAGGTCGAGGCGATGGCCTGCGCCGCCTGCTCTATGGCCGTGGTGCTGGCGGCATTGCGGTATTGCAGGAAGGCGGCCACGGCGTTGTCCACCACCTTGACCATCACGTCGCTGGTCTTGTCGTCGGTGTCCACGCTGCGGTGGATGAAGGGCACGCCCTCGCTCACGCTGCCGGCCAGCTTGAGCTTGAAGTCGGCCAGGCCGTCGTAGCCCATGCTGCGGCAAAAGCGCACCACCGTCGGCTTGCTGACATGGGCGCGCTCGGCCAGTTCGCGCACCGGCTGTCGTGCGAAGGCCCGAGGATCGGCCAGCACCAGGCGGGCCACGCGTTGTTCGGCGGGAGCAAGCGAGGGCAGCGAGGCGGTGATGCGGTCCAGCATTAGGCGGTGGGCGTTGTTCTATGGGTGAAGGGAAGCGGTTGCCGCAAGGCAGGTCCAGCGCGCATTTTGCATGAGCGGCAGCCTTCGCTTACTTTCCTGACGCCGATGCAAACCATGCGGGCGCATACACTCGGAGGATTTGCCGGTACAACCGCACCGCCCTGGTGCGATGCCGCCCCTCGCCAGGTTCCCGCCCAAAGGATGTTCCATGAACCAGCTTGACGCGCTTCGACAGTACACGACCGTGGTGGCCGATACCGGCGACTTCCACCAGCTGGCCCAGTTCCAGCCACGGGATGCGACCACCAATCCCTCGCTCATCCTCAAGGCGGTGCAAAAGCCCGAGTACGCACCGCTGATGCGTGCCACCGTGGCCCAGTACAAGGGCCGCAGCCTCGACGAGGTCATGGACCGCATGCTGGTGCGCTTCGGCTGCGAGATCCTGAACACCATTCCGGGCCGCGTCTCCACCGAAGTCGATGCGCGCCTGTCCTTCAATACCTCGGCCACCGTGGCGCGTGCCGAGCGCCTGATCGAGCTGTACCAGGCCGAAGGCGTGCACATCGACCGCGTGCTCATCAAGATCGCCTCCACCTGGGAAGGCATCGAGGCCGCGCGCCAGCTGGAGCTGCGCGGCATCCACACCAACCTCACCCTGCTGTTCTCGTTCTGCCAGGCCGTGGCCTGCGGCCAGGCCAAGGTGCAGCTGATCTCGCCCTTCGTGGGCCGCATCTACGACTGGTACAAGAAGCAGGCCGGCGCCCAGTGGGACGAGGCCGCGATGGCCGGCGCCAACGACCCCGGCGTGCGTTCCGTGCGTGCCATCTACGAGCACTACAAGCACTTCGGCATCGCCACCGAGGTCATGGGGGCGAGCTTTCGCAACACGGGCCAGATCGTGGCGCTGGCGGGCTGCGATCTGCTGACCATCGCCCCCGAACTGCTGGCCCAGCTGGGCGCCAGCGATGCGCCCCTGTCGCGCGCCCTGGACCCCGAGGCCGCGCGGACCCTGGAACTCGATCCCGTGCACTACGACGAGGCCGGCTTCCGCCTGGCCCTCAACGAGGACGCCATGGCCACCGAGAAGCTGGCCGAAGGCATACGCGCCTTCGCTGCCGACACGCGCAAGCTCGAAGCATTGATGCAGCAGGCCGCAGACTGATTGGATGAAGATCTTGCCCGTTTTGTGCAATACCTTGCCGGCCTGGTCGGCACTTGAACGCCATTTCAACGAAGACATCCGGTCCCTGGATCTGCGCCAGGCCTTTGCCGCGGACGCAGGCCGCCTGGAGGCGCTGAGCCAGCAGGCCCCGCATGTCTTTGCCGACCTGTCCAAGAACCTCTGGACCGAGGCCACCGAGGCGCTGCTGCGCGACCTGGCACAGCAGGCCGGCGTGCTGGCCCAGCGTGAGGCCATGCTGGCCGGCGAGCCCGTCAACTGCACCGAAGGCCGCGCCGTCATGCACTGGCTGCTGCGCATGCCGCGCGATGGCGGACAGCTGCGCCACTGCGCCACCGTGCAGCAGTGGCAGCCTGCCATGCACGAGGCGCTGGACCAGGTGCATGAGACGCTGGACGCGATGCTGGCCCTGGCCGAGCAGGTGCGCGGCGACGAGGGCATCACCGACATCGTGAACATCGGCATCGGCGGCTCGCACCTGGGCCCCGAAGTGGTGGTCAATGCGCTGGAGGACTGGGTCGATGCGGGCAAGAATTTCCATTTCGTCTCCAACGTCGATGGCCATGAGCTCGGTCATGTGCTGCGCCGCGTGCGCCCGCGCAGCACGCTGTTCCTGATCGCCTCCAAATCCTTCACCACGGCCGAGACCATGCTCAACGCGCACTCGGCGCGCCGGTGGTTCCTGGAGCAGGGCGGCAGCGAGGACCCGCAGGCCGCGTGCTCCATCGACCGGCACTTCGTGGCGCTCACCACCAATGTGCGGGCCGCAGCCGACTTCGGCATCCGCCGCACGCTGGGATTCTGGGACTGGGTGGGCGGCCGTTTTTCGCTGTGGTCGGCCATCGGCCTGCCCGTGGCCATTGCCATTGGCGCGGCGCAGTTCCGTGCGCTGCTGGACGGCGCGCATGCCATGGACGCGCATTTCTTCTCATCGGGCGTGGAAGGCAATCTGCCGCTGCGCCTGGGCCTGCTGGACGTCTGGTACCGCGATTTCTGCGGCTTCTCCAGCCGCTGCATCGCCCCCTACAGCCATGGCCTGCGGCGGCTGACCGCCTACCTGCAGCAGCTGGAGATGGAGAGCAACGGCAAGGGCGTGACGCGCGACGGGCAGACACTGCCCGTGCGCACGGCGCCCGTGATCTGGGGAGAGCCCGGCACCAATGGCCAGCATGCCTTCTTCCAGATGCTGCACCAGGGCCAGGACGTGATTCCCGTGGAGTTCATCGCGCTGCGCGACGGCGGCAAATACCTGGGCGCACACCACCAGAGCCTGGTCGTCAACGCCATTGCCCAGGCCCAGGCCCTGATGGAGGGGCGCCACGGCGAGGGTGCAGAGCGCCATTGCGCGGGCAACCGGCCCAGCAGCTTCCTGCTGCTGCAGCAGCTCGATCCGGCATCGCTGGGCGCCCTGATCGCACTGTACGAGCACCGTGTCTTCTCGGCCGGTGCGGTCTGGGGCATCAACAGCTTCGACCAGTGGGGCGTGGAGCTGGGCAAGCACCTGGCGCGCCAGCTGCATGCGCGCCAGGACAGCGGTGACTGGCAGGGCGTCGATGCATCGACGCAGGGCCTCATGCACCGGCTTGCGGCAGGATCGGCCGGCTAGCCCCGGTGCCCGGGCAGAGGGTTGCTGCAGCGCACCAGGCGGGTGCGAGGTCATGTGGGCGGAGCATGACCTTCTTCCATTTCATCGTTATGCACAGGCGCCTGATTGCTCGATAGTTGATGCAATCGCCTTGACGGCGGCCCTGCCTGGAGGCAGCCGGTGACGGCGGCACGGCAGGGTGGAGGCGCAACGCGCCTTCGGACCTGCAACAACTATCCAAGGAGACCCTCGATGCGATTCGTACTGGCCCATGTGGCGATGGCATGTGTGGTGGCTGCTTCCGGCGCTGCCCATGCGCAGGATGCGGCCGGCACGCTGGACAAGATCCAGAGCACAGGCAAGGTGGTGATGGGCGTGCGCGAAAGCTCGGCGCCCATGGCCTATGCCTTCGGCACCACGCAGAAGTACGTGGGCTACCACGTGGAGCTGTGCGAGAAGGTGCTGGCCCAGATCGTGCCCAAGGCCAAGATCGAGTACATGGCGCTGACCTCGCAGAACACCATGCCCCTGGTGCAGAACGGCACCGTGGACATCGGCTGCGGCCCGACCACGAACAACCTTGCGCGCCAAAAGCAGGTGGCCTTTGCCGTGACTACCTACGTGAGCCAGGTGCGCATGGCCGTGCGTGCCGACTCGGGCATCACCTCCTTCAAGCAGCTCGACGGCAAGCCCGTGGCGGCCTCGGCCGGCACGACTGCCGTGCAACTGCTGCGCAAGTACGGGCGCGACAATGGCGTGAACCTGCCCACCTCGCTGGGCAAGGACCATTTCGAGAGCTTTCTGATGCTCGAATCGGGCCGTGCCGATGCCTTCGTGCTGGACGACAACCTGCTGGCCGGCGTCATCGCCAACTCCAAGAACCCTGCAGGCTTCAAGATCGTGGGCGAGGTGCTGGGCTCCGAGCCCATCGCCATCCTGTTCCGCCGCGATGACCCCGCCTTCAAGAAGGCCGTGGACGATGTGCTGGTGGGCATGATGGCCTCGGGCGAAGTGGCGAAGATCTACGACAAGTGGTTCGTGCAGCCCATCCCGCCCAAGAATGCCCCGCTGAACCTGCCCATGAGCGACCTGCTCAAGCAACTGCTGCAAAAGCCCAACGACAAGCCGCTGGAGTCCTACGCGCAGCAGTGACCACGGGCCCGGGCCCGGTCAGCGCGGCCGGTCCAGTTCGGCCACCGCCCGTGCCAGCGCTGCAATGCCTGCATCGATCTGATCGGTGGCAATGGAAGACAGGCGCAGCCGGAAAAAGGGGCAGGGCTGGCGCGGCGTCGCAAAGAACGCGCTGCCTGCCTCGATCAGCACGCCGTGGCGGCGCGCCACGGCGGCCAGCGCATCGGCGTCCAGCCAGGCCGGTGCCTGCACCCACAGCGATGCGCCGCCCTGGGGCTGGCGGAAGATGAAATCCGGCAGGTGCGCGCGCAGCGAGCGGTCCACCTGCGCCACGCGCTCCAGCATGGCCTGGTTCACGCGGCGCGCATGGGCCTCATGGTGGCCCAGCGACAGAAACAGCGCATAGGCATGCTGCAGGAAGGTGCTGGGGTGGCGCACCATGGCATGGCGCAGCACGCGCAACTCGTCGATCAGCGCGCGCGGCGCGACGATATAGCCCAGCCGCAGCGCAGGCGACAGGCTCTTGGACAGCGACCCCACATAGATCACACGCCCGCCCTGGTCCAGGCTCTTGAGCGCGGGCATGGGCGTGCCCTGGTAGAGGTTCTCGGCCTCGTAGTCGTCCTCGATGATCACGAAATCGCCCTGCTCGGCGCGGCGCAGCAGCTGTTCGCGCCGCTGCAGGCTCAGCGTCACGGTGGTGGGGCTCTGGTGCGAGGGCGTGACGAACAGGTAGTCCAGCGGCGGCAGGCCGTCGACCACCACGCCTTCCTCGTCCACGGCCACGGGCACCCAGCGCGGGCGGCGCAGCGAAAAAGTGTTGCGCGCATGCGGGTGGCCGGGCTCCTCGAAGCCCAGGCGCTGCGAGGGGGCCAGCAGCGCGTCGGCCAGCAGGTAGAAGGCCTGCTGCGCGCCCACGGTGACCAGGATCTCTTCCTTGAGCGCGAACACGCCGCGCCGGGGCAGCAGGCGCAGGCGGATCTGCTCGATCAGGTCGGGAACGTCGTCGGTCTCGAAGTCCGGCGTCCAGTGCGGCAGCTGGGCGCGCGCAAGGCTGCGCGTGCAGCATTCCCGGAAGCCTTCGGTGGGAAACAGCGCGGGATCGTGCATGCCGTAGACGAAGGGGTAGGGGTACTCGCGCCACTGCTGCGGCTTGGACAGCGTGTGCCTGTCCGTCAGCGAGCGCAGCACCCGCGCCGACCAGTCGGGGGCGGGCGCGCCAGGGCCTGCGGCGGGCGCGGGCAGGGCCTCGTCCACGCCGGCCAGGCGCGAATCGGGCGCCACGAACACGCCGCTGCGCGGGCGGGCCTGCAGAAAGCCTTCATCGACCAGTTGCTGGTAGACCGCCGTCACGGTATTGCGCGACAGCGCCAGCAGGCGCGACAGTTCGCGCGAGGGCGGCATGGAGGCGCCGGGCGGCAGGCGGCCTTCCAGGATGGGCTGGACCAGAGCCAGGCGCAGCCTGTCCTTGAGGGCAAGGGCGGGTTGCTCGGGCAGCACGAACAGGTGGGACCATTGATGGCGGGGATCTGCAGGGGAGGGAGAACTCATGGAGCAACGGAGGCAGTCGGGAGCGATATCGGCAGGACTTACGCAAACAGGATGTGACAAAGCGCTGCGCCATAGGGCAAACCGCTGGTTTCGTTCCTTCTTGCGCAAGTCGTCATCGGAAACGAACGCAAAGTCCGCGCCATGTTGCGGGCCGGGTACGGCCAAGTAAAGGCATGGGTCCTTCGATGCGGGTAAACACTGGGCTTCTGGCTCCTACTTTTGGGCGACTGTGGCCCATACGCTGCGGGCGCTTCCTGCGTATTCTGAAACGCAAGGCCGCGATCTGCGCGACCTAGTGAATCAACGAGGGAGAAGTCCATGCGCACCATCACTTTCCGACGCCGCGTCCTGGGCGCCCTGGCACTGGCCAGCGCGCTGGCGGGCCTGGCCGCCCCACCGCTGCGTGCCCAGGAACCCGCGCGCGGCGGCACCCTGATCGTGGGCAGCACCCAGGTGCCACGGCACCTGAACGGCGCCGTGCAATCGGGCATTGCCACGGCCATGCCTTCCACCCAGCTGTTCGCCAGCCCGCTGCGCTTCGACGACCAGTGGAAGCCCCAGCCCTACCTGGCCGAGTCCTGGAAGCTCGCCGAGGACGGCAAGTCGCTGACCCTGAACCTGCGCAGGAATGCCGTGTTCCACGACGGCAAGCCCATCACCTCGGCCGACGTGGCCTTCTCCATCATGGCCATCAAGGCCAACCACCCGTTCCAGACCATGCTGGGGCCCGTGGAGAAGGTGGACATGCCCGACCCGTACACGGCCATCATCCGCATGAACGCGCCGCATCCGGCCATCCTGCTGGCCATGAGCCCGGCGCTGGCGCCCATACTGCCCAGGCACATCTATGGCGATGGTGCCGACCTCAAGACCCATGCGCGCAACAGCGCCGACGTGGTGGGCTCGGGGCCGTTCAAGCTGACCGAGTTCCGCGCGGGCCAGCGCATCGTGATGGAGCGCTTCGACAAGTTCTTCCTGCCGGGCCGTCCCTACCTGGACAAGCTGGTCTTCAACATCGTGCCCGACTCCTCCAGCCTGCTGCTGAGCCTGGAGCGCGGCGACGTGCAGATGGTGCCCTACCTGCAGGCCTCCATCGACCTGAAGCGCCTGTCCACCAATCCCCAGGTCACGCTGACCGGCAAGGGCTTCGAGGGCATAGGCTCGATCAACTGGCTGGCCATCAACACCGACAGGAAGCCGCTGGACGATGTGCGCGTGCGCAAGGCCATTGCGCATGCCATCGACAAGAACTTCATCACCAAGGCGCTGATGGGCGGCTTCGCCAGCGTGGCCGACGGCCCCATCGTGGCGGCCAGCCCGTTTGCCTCGGCCGACCTGGTGCGCTATCCGCTGGACCTCAGGAAGTCGGCGGCCCTGCTGGACGAGGCCGGCCTCAAGCCCGGGGCCAACGGAGAGCGCTTCAAGATCACCATCGACTACCTGCCCGGCTCGGACGAGCAGCAAAAGAACGTGGCCGAGTACGTGCGCGCCCAGCTCAAGAAGGTGGGCATCGCCGTCGAGGTACGCGCCTCGGCCGACTTCCCGGCCTGGGCCCGGCGCCTGGCCACGCACGACTTCGACCTGTCCATGGACATCGTCTTCAACTGGGGTGATCCGGTCATCGGCGTGCACCGCAGCTACCTGTCCACCAACATCAAGCCCGTGGTCTGGACCAACACCCAGTCCTACCGCAATCCCAAGGTGGACGAGCTGCTGAACACGGCCAGCAGCACGCTGGACACGGCCGAGCGCAAGAAGCTCTATGCGGCCTTCCAGAAGACCGTGACGGACGAGCTGCCCGTGATCTTCATCAACAACTCGCCCTACCACACGGCCGCGCGCAAGAACGTGGGCAACCTGCCGACCACGATCTGGGGGCCGGCCTCGCCCTATGACGAGATCTTTCTGAAGTAGTCGGGGAGGTGCAGTCCATGGCTTTTCTTCGCACACTCCTCAAGCGGCTGCTGCAGGGCCTGGCGCTGGTGCTGGCCGTGGTGGTGCTGAACTTCATGCTGGTGCATGCGGCGCCCGGCGATCCCGTGGAGACCATTGCCGGCGCCAGCGGCGGCATGGAGCCCGAGCTCATGGCCGAGCTGCGCACACGCTACGGGCTGGACCGGCCGCTGCCCGTGCAACTGGGCATCTACCTGGCGCGCGTGGCCAGTGGTGATCTGGGCCATTCCTACTTCTTCAACCTGCCGGTGGCGCAGATGATTGCCGAGCGCGTGCCCGCCACCTTGCTGCTGGTGCTGGCCGCCGTGCTCACGGCCTTCGTGGTGGGCACGCTGCTGGGCGTGCTGTCCTCGCGCCGGC
The DNA here is from genome assembly GCF_014170385.1 of Delftia sp. UME58. Lineage (NCBI taxonomy): Bacteria > Pseudomonadati > Pseudomonadota > Betaproteobacteria > Burkholderiales > Comamonadaceae > Delftia > Delftia sp. UME58. The sequence continues at coordinate 268,895 of NZ_LZZV01000052.1, read as the reverse complement.
CCAACGGCCTGCTGTCGCAGTGCATCACCGTGCTGTCCCTGGTGGGCTTTGCGGCGCCCGTGTTCTGGACCGGCATGCTGCTGGTGCTGGCGTTTGCCTCCTGGTGGCCCGTGCTGCCGGTGTCGGGCATGCGCTCGGCCGATGCCGCAGGCGGCGCGGGCCTTGCCGACCTGCTGGACGTGGCCCGGCACCTGGTGCTGCCCGCTCTGACGCTGGCCCTGGTCTACCTGGCGCAGTACAGCCGGCTGTCGCGCTCGTCCATGCTGGACGTGCTGGGCGCCGACTACATCCGCACGGCGCGCGCCAAGGGCCTGGCCGAGCATGTGGTGCTCTACCGCCATGCGCTGCGCAACGCGCTGCTGCCCGTGGTGACCATGCTGGGCCTGCAGTTCGGCAACGTCATGGCCGGCGCCATCATCGTGGAGACGGTCTTCAACTGGCCGGGCCTGGGCCGGCTGGCCTTCGACTCGGTGCTGCGGCGCGACTACCCGACCATCCTGGGCGTGCTGCTGTTCTCCTCCATCGTCGTGGTCGTGATGAACCTCGTCACCGACCTGTGCTACCGGCTGATCGATCCCCGCATCAAGGCGGCCTGAGTCCATGAACGCCATCACTCCACCTTCCGTGTCCGTGCCGACCGTCGCCGCGCCGCAGGCCGCAGCCCATGCCGAGCACCCGGCGCGCGAAGCGCTGCGCATGTTCCTGCGCAACCCCTCGGCCATTGCCGGCATGGCCATGCTGCTCATCGTGCTGCTGGTGGCCATCGCCGGCCCCTGGATCTGGCCTGCGGACCCGTTCGAGATCCGCACCATGCCGCTGAGCCCGCCGTTCAGCGAGGAGGCCTGGCTGGGCAGCGACCAGCTGGGGCGCGACGTGCTCACCGGCATCATCCATGGCGGCCGCGCCACGCTGCTGGTGGGCGCCTTCGCGGCTTTGCTGTCGGTGTGCATCGGCGTGACGCTGGGAGCGATGGCCGGCTACTACGGCGGCCGCGTCGATGCGCTGCTGATGCGCGTGACCGAGTTCTTCCAGGTGCTGCCCGCACTGCTGTTCGCCATGGTGGTGGTCACGCTGTTCTCTCCCTCGCTGGTGACGGTCACGCTGGCCATCGGCAGCGTCAGCTGGCCGGCCACGGCGCGGCTCACGCGGGCCGAGTTCATGCGCATCCGCCAGCTCGAATTCGTGCGCGCGGAGAGCGCCATCGGCGCGCGCCACGGCCGCATCATCTGGAAGGTGATCCTGCCCAATGCGCTGCCGCCGCTGGTGGTGTCGGCCACGCTGGCCGTGGGCGCGGCCATCCTGTTCGAGGCCGGCCTGTCCTTCCTGGGCCTGGGTGATCCCAACCAGATGAGCTGGGGCCTGATGATCGGATCGGCCCGCCAGTACCTGCTGTCCTGCTGGTGGGCCGTGGCCTTTCCCGGCGCCGCCATCTTCGTCACCGTGCTGGCCGTCAGCCTGATCGGCGATGGCCTCAACGATGCACTCAACCCCAAGCTGAGGGAGCGCTGATGGATACCGACACCCCCCTGCTGCAAGTCAGCGGCCTGCGCGTGGCCTTCCAGGGCCGGCGCGGCCAGGCCATGGTGCTCAACGGCGTGGATTTCGATCTGCGCGCGGGCGAGACGCTGTGCGTGGTCGGCGAGTCCGGCTGTGGCAAGAGCATGACGGCGCTGGCGCTGCTGCGCCTCATTCCCTCGCCTCCGGGCCGCATTACGGGCGGACAGGTGCGCTTCCAGGGCGAGGACCTGGTGGCCGCCGGCGAGGCCCATATGCGCCAGGTGCGCGGCAACCGCATCTCCATGATCTTCCAGGAGCCGATGACCTCGCTGAATCCGGTGCTCACCGTGGGCGAGCAGATCGCCGAGCCGCTGCGCCTGCACGCCGGCCTGGATGCGGCCGCCGCGCGTCAGCGCGCCGTGGAGATGCTCCGGCAGGTCGGCATCCCTGCGCCCGAGCGGCGCGTGCACGAGTACCCGCACCAGTTGTCCGGCGGCATGCGCCAGCGCGTGATGATCGCCATGGCCCTGGCCTGCCGGCCCGACATCCTGATCGCCGACGAGCCCACCACGGCGCTGGATGTGACCGTGCAGGCCCAGATCTTCGACCTGCTGCGCGCGCTGCAGCGCGAAAAGGGCACGGCCATCGTGCTGATCACGCACGACATGGGGGCCGTGGCCGAGATGGCCGACCGCGTCATGGTCATGTATGCGGGCCGCGTGATCGAGCAGGGCCGCTGCGAGCAGGTGCTGTCGGCGCCCGCCCATCCGTACACGCGCGGCCTGATCGCCTGCCTGCCCGAGCTGGGCAGCAGCCAGGCGGCGGATCGCCGCGAGTTGCCGGAAATCCCGGGCGTCGTGCCCTCGATCTGGGAGCTGGGCAGCGGCTGCGCCTTCCGCGCGCGCTGCCGCGAGGCCCTGCCGCGCTGCGCCAGCGAGGCGCCGCCGCTGGTCGCGCTGGAGGACCCATCCCACGGCGTGGCCTGCTGGCTGCATGCCTGCGCCCCGCACATCCGGGTCAAGACGGAGGCCCTGGCATGAACGCACGCATGGACGACACACTGCTGCAGGTCGATGACCTCAAGGTCCACTTTCCGCGCGCGGGCAAGGGCCTGTTCGGCAGCCCCGAGGTGGTCAAGGCCGTGGACGGCGTGTCCTTCAGCCTGCGGCGCGGCAGCACGCTGGCCGTGGTGGGCGAGTCGGGCTCGGGCAAGACGACCACGGCGCTGGCCGTGATGCGCCTGGCGCCCGTGACGGCGGGCCGCATGCAGCTGGGCAATACCGACCTGGGCGGCCTGTCGGGCGAGGCCCTGCGCCAGGCGAGGCGGCGCATGCAGATCGTGTTCCAGGACCCGTTTTCCTCGCTGAATCCGCGCCAGCGCGCGGGCGATGCGGTGCGCGCTCCGCTGGACCTGATGGACGTGGGCACGCCGGCCGAGCGCGAGGCGCGCGTGGCCGAGCTGTTCACCCAGGTCGGCCTGCGGCCCGAACAGCGCCAGCTGTTCCCGCACCAGTTCTCGGGCGGCCAGCGCCAGCGCATCAACATCGCGCGCGCCCTGGCCACGCGGCCCGAACTCGTGGTCTGCGACGAGCCCGTGTCGGCGCTGGACATCGCCATCCGCGCCCAGATCCTCAACCTGCTGGCGCGGCTGCAGCGCGAGCTGGGCCTGAGCTACCTGTTCATCTCGCACGACATGGCCGTGGTCGAGCACATCTGCGACGACATCGCCGTCATGTACCTGGGCCAGATCGTGGAGCGCGCACCGCGCCAGGCCTTCTTCGCGCGGCCGCTGCACCCCTACAGCGTGGCCCTGATGTCGGCCGTGCCCACGGTGCGCGGCGGGCGCGAGCGCGCGGCGCGGCGCATACGGCTGGCCGGCGATCCGCCCAGTCCCATCAACCCGCCTGCAGGCTGCCGCTTCGCAGGGCGCTGCCCCGTGGCCGTGCCTGCGTGCTCGGCCGAGGCGCCACCGCTGCGCGAAGCCGCACCCGGCCACTGGGTGCGCTGCATCCGCGTGGACCACATCGATGGCGTGCCGCGCGCGCCGCTGGCCCTTTGAATCCGGAGTACCCGCCACCATGAGCATCACCGTCTACGTCGCCCGCAAGATCATCACCATGAACCCCATGCAGCCCGAGGCCACGCATGTGGCCGTGCGCGACGGGCGCATCCTCGCGGTCGGGGACCTGGCGCGCTGCACGGCCTGGGGCGAGTGCCGCATCGACGATCGCTTTGCGGACCAGGTGCTGCTGCCCGGGCTGGTCGAGGGCCACTGCCATCTCAAGGAAGGCAGCATGTGGGACTGGACATACACGGGCTGGTTCGACCGGCGCGACCCCGACGGAAAGACCTGGCCCGGCCTGCGCTCCATGGATGCCGTGGTGGACCGCCTGGCCGAGGTGGCGGCGCGCATGGATGCGCAGGGCCTGCCGACCGGCCAGCCGCTGATCGCCTGGGGGTTCGATCCCATCTACTTTGGCGGCGAGCGCATGACGGTGGAGCACCTGGACCGGGCCGCCGCAGGCCGTCCCGTCGTCATCTCGCACGCCAACGGCCATCTGATGAACGTCAACAGCGCCATGCTGCGCCTGGCCGAGATCACGCGCGACAACGAGGTCGAGGGCGTGGTGCGCTTCGCACCCGGCCACGCCCTGGCCGGCGAGCCCACGGGCGAGCTGCAGGAACCGGCCGCCATGTTCCTGGTGCTGCGCAAGATCGGCGAGGCCGGGCTGCTGGCGCCCATGACCGAGGCAGGCGTGCGCTCCTTCGCACGCCTGGCCTGCCGCCAGGGCGTGACCACGGCCACCGACCTGGTCAACCGGCTGGGCGAGCAGGACTGCCGCGTGCTGGAGGCCGCGCTGGCCGATGACCAGGTGCCCATCCGCATCCTGCCGGCCTTCCAGGCCTTCCACGGCACGCATGGCGCCCAGGCAGGCGCCGAGCATGTGCGCACGCTCATGGATCGCAACACCGACCGGCTGCGCTACGGCCTGGTCAAGATGATGCTGGACGGCTCCATCCAGGGCTTTTCGGCGCGCCTGCGCTGGCCCGGTCACTACAACGGCGCGCCCAACGGCATCTGGGTCACCGCGCCCGCGCAGTACGAGGCCGATTTCGAGACCTACCACCGCGCAGGCCTGCTCATCCATACGCACACCAATGGCGACGAGGCCAGCGAAGCCGCCATCGACGCCATAGGCCGCGTGCTGGCCCGCGCGCCCCGGCCCGACCACCGCCATACGCTGCAGCATGGCCAGATGATCGATGCGCCGCTGTTTCGCCGCATGGCGGCGCTGGGCCTGTGCGCCAACCTGTTCGCCAACCACCTCTGGTACTGGGGCGACCAGCACTACGAGATGACCATGGGGGCGGACCGGGCCATGCGGCTCGATGCCTGCGCCAGCGCGCTGGCCGCCGGCGTGCCGCTGGCCATCCATTCGGATGCGCCCGTCACGCCGCTGGGGCCGCTGTTCACCGCCTGGTGCGCGGTCCACCGGATCACGCCCAAGGGCCGCGTGCTGGGCGCGGCCGAGCGCCTGACCGTGGCCCAGGCCCTGCATGCCGTCACGCTGGGCGCGGCCTGGACGCTGAAGATGGACCACGAGATCGGCAGCATCGAATGTGGCAAGCGGGCCGACTTCTGCGTGCTGGAAGACGATCCGCTGTCCCTGGACCCCATGGTGCTCAAGGACCTCCGGGTCTGGGGCACGGTGCTGTCCGGGCGCGTCTTCAAGGCGGCATGACATGGGACAGCGGCTGCCGTTCACGGTCATCGGCGGCTTCCTGGGCGCCGGCAAGACCACGCTGCTCAACCACTGGCTGCGCCATGCGGATGGCCAGCGGCTGGCCGTGCTGGTCAACGACTTCGGTGCGCTCAACATCGATGCCGGCCTGATCAAGGCCCACAGCGGCGACACCATCGCGCTGACCAATGGCTGCGTGTGCTGCCAGATCGGTGACGACCTCTCCATGGCCCTGATCGGCGTGCTGCAGCAGCGCGAGCGCTTCGACGCCGTGGTGGTCGAGGCCAGCGGCGTCTCCGATCCCTGGCGCATTGCCCAATTGGGCCTGGCCGATCCCGCATTGGCGCTGGACGGCGTCATCGTGGTCGTCGATGCCGCTGCCCTGCCCGGGCAGGCGGCCGATCCGCTGCTGGCCGACACGCTGCAGCGCCAGGTGGCCAGGGCCGATCTGGTCATCGTCAACAAGACCGATCTGGCCGATGCCCGGACCCTGGAGCGCGTGCACGGCTGGATAGCCAGCCACGCGCCAGCCGCGCAACGCTGCGATGTGCACGAAGCCCGGGTGCCCGTGGAACTGCTCAGCGGCGCAGCCCTGCTGCGTGGCGTGCGGGAGGTCTCATGGGGTGCCAGCACTGCGCGCCCCATGCATGGCCGGCAGTTCGAGACCTGGTCCTGCCAGCCGCCCGGGATGCTGTCCGAGACGGCCCTGCAGGCGTGGCTGCAGGCCATGCCGGCTGGCGTGCTGCGGCTCAAGGGCGTGGTGCAGACCGGGGCGGGCCAGTGGAGCGAGCTTCAGTTTGCCGGGCGCAGCGGCCGGCTGCGTGCCGCATCAGCGCCCGCGCCCGCGCAGCAGCAGGTGCCCGCCATCGTGGCCATCGGCCTGGCCGGGCAGCTGCCGGTGGCCGCGCTGCAGGCGCTGGTGGCAGGCGCTGCGGGCGTCAGGGCTGCGGGCCGTCCCGCATGAAATCCTGGGCCGCCTGCTGCAGCCACTCGCGCAGGCTTTGCAGCGGCGGGTAGTTGCCGCGGCTCGTGGGCCAGGCCAGGTAGTAGCGCTCGGCGCTTTCCATCTCGGGCAGATGGGGCAGGGCACGCACCAGGTCGCCCTGGGCCAGTTCGCGCTCGATCAGAAAGCGCGGCAGCAGGGCCACGCCCACGCCGGCGATGGCGGCCTGGGCGGCGGTGGCGAACTGGTCGAACAGCATGCCCTGGCCCTCGGCCATGGGCGCATGGTGCACGGACAGCCAGCGCTGCCAGGCATCGGGGCGCGAGGCCAGGTGCAGCAGCGGCGCCTGCAGCAGGTCCTGGGGCTGGGCAAAGCGATGCTGGGCCAGCAGGGCGGGGCTGCAGGCAGGCACCACGGTCTCGCTCATCAGAAAGGCCAGCTCGGCGCCCGGCCAGTGCGGCAGGCCGAAATGGATGGCGGCGTCCACGGCTTCGAGCTGGAAGTCGAACTGGGACAGTCGCGTCGTCAGGTTGATGGTGATGCCCGGGTGGGCGCTGAAGAACTGCGGCAGGCGCGGCGCCAGCCAGCGCGTGCCGAAGGTGGGCAGGATGGCCAGGTTCAGGCTGCCGCCGCGCGGGTTGGCCCGAAAGCCCAGCGTGGCGGTGGAGATGCGCATCAGCGCGCCGCGTATCTCCTGGGCATAGGCCTGGCCGGCCGGACTGAGCCGCACGGTCTGGCGCTCGCGCACAAAGAGTTCCGCCTCCAGCCGCTCCTCCAGTGCGCGGATCTGGCGGCTGACGGCGCTTTGCGTCAGGTGCAGCTCGGCCGCGGCTGCCGTGAAGCTCTGGTGCCGGGCCGCCGCCTCGAAGGCGCACAGCAGGGACATGGGGGGCAGGAAACGGCGGGACAGCAGCATGGCGGAGGGCGGTGGGGCAATCGTGGGAGGGGGCATTCTGTTTGGGAATGACCTATGGGCCTGATTATCGTTTGACCAGGCTCAAGGCGCAGACCTAGCATGCGTGCCAGGAATCCACCCCGCCGCAGGGCTGCCCTGTGGCTCCAACTTCAGTCCCCACGAGCACCATGTCCTCTACGCCTGCCCACACCTTCGTGCCCTCCGACGAGATCCGCGCACGGTTTTCCAGCGCCATGTCCGAGATGTACCGCGATGAAGTGCCACAGTACGGCACGCTGATCGAACTCGTGGCCGACATCAACCAGCGCACGCTGCAGGCCGAGCCCGCGCTGCTGGCCCGGATGCAGCGCAGCGGCGAGCTTGCCCGCCTGGGCGTGGAGCGCCACGGCGCCATCCGCGTGGGCACGGCGGCCGAGCTGTCCATGCTGCGCCGCCTGTTCGCCATCATGGGCATGGAGCCCGTGGGCTACTACGACCTGTCGGTGGCCGGCGTGCCCGTGCACTCCACGGCCTTCCGTCCCGTGGGCGATGCGGCGCTGCTGGCCAACCCTTTCCGCGTCTTCACCTCGCTGCTGCGCCTGGACCTGATTGCCGACGAGGCGCTGCGGGCCCAGGCGGGTGCCATCCTGGCGCAACGCAGCATCTTCACCGAACGCGCGCTGGCGCTGATCGCCCAGGCCGAGGCCCATGGCGGCCTGGCCGACGCCGATGCCGACGCATTCGTGCGCGAGGCGCTGGAGACCTTTCGCTGGCACAGCGAATCCACCGTGGACGGCGCCACCTACGACGCGCTGCACAAGGCCCACCGCCTGATCGCCGACGTGGTCTGCTTCAAGGGTCCGCACATCAACCACCTGACGCCGCGCACCCTGGACATCGACGCGGCCCAGGCCGCCATGCCCGAGCGCGGCATGGACGCCAAGGACGTGGTCGAAGGCCCGCCGCGCCGCGCCTGCCCCATCCTGCTGCGCCAGACCAGCTTCAAGGCGCTCAAGGAAATCGTGCGTTTTGCGGGCGATGCCACGGGCGCGGGCTCGCACACGGCGCGCTTCGGCGAGATCGAGCAGCGCGGCGTGGCGCTCACGCGCAAGGGCCGCGCGCTCTACGACCAGCTGCTGGCCCAGGTGCGCGACATGGGCAGCGCGGGCAGTGCCGCACCCGACTACGGCAGCCGCCTGGCCCAGGTCTTCGAGGCTTTCCCCGACACCCATGAGCAACTGCGCCGGCAAGACCTGGCCTTCTACCGCTTCACGCTGAGCGACGAGGGCGCCGCCCTGGCCGCAGGCGAGGCCGCAGCGGCCGCCGCGTCCGACCTGGACGCGCTGGTCACCCGCGGCCTGGCCCAGGCCGAGCCCATCGTCTACGAAGACTTCCTGCCCGTGAGCGCGGCCGGCATCTTCCAGTCCAACCTGGGCGGCGAAGAGCAAAAGCAGTACGCGGCCCATGCGGCCCAGCAGGCCTTCGAGGCCGACCTGGGTGCCCGCGTGCATGACGAGATCGCGCTGTACGAGCAGGCCCAGCAGCGATCCATCGACCAGCTGCGCAGCGCGCTGCGCGGCCAGGCCACCAAGGTCGCCGCATAAGCGCCGACCCGGGCTGAGCCCGCCACCGTCGATCCCCTTCCCCGGGGCGCATGCACAGGCGCCAGGCCTGCGCGTGCGCCCCTTTGTTTTTGCCATTTGCCGGAGGCCTTCATGAGCACCGCAGACCAGGGCGCGTCGTCGCCCACCGCCCATCTGTTCAACCCGCTGTTCGCACAGCCCGAAGGCTCGCCGATCCGCGAGCTGTTTCCCTACCTGAGCCGTCCCGGCATGCTCTCGCTGGCCGGAGGCTATCCATCGCCCAGCCTGTTCGATGCCGAAGGTTTGCAGCAGGCCGCCGTGGCCGCGCTGCAGCAGGATGCCGCCACCAGCCTGCAGTACGGCGCCAGCGAAGGCCAGCTTGCGCTGCGCGAAGCCCTGGCCGCGCTGTGCGCCACGCGCGGCATTGCCTGCACGCCGGCCGACATGATCGTGACCACGGGCTCGCAGCAGGCCTTCGACCTGCTGGTAAAGGTGCTGGTCGAGCCCGGCGATCCGGTGCTGGTCGAGGTGCCCGCCTACCCGGCCACGCTGCAGACCCTGAAGCTGGCCCAGGCACAGGTCGTTGCCGTGCCCACGGACGAGCAGGGCCTGGACACCGAGGCCCTGGCCCGCCTGCTGGCGCAGTGGCCCCATGCGCGTCGCCCCAAGCTGCTCTACACCGTGCCCAACTTCTCCAACCCGGGTGGCACCCTGCTGCCCGCGGCGCGGCGCACGGCCCTGGTGGAGCTGGCACGCGAGCATGGCTTTGTCATCGTCGAGGACGACCCCTATGGCGAGCTGCGCTTCAGCGGCCAGCGCGAACCGTCGATCTACGAAACGGGCCTGGCGCTGTGCGGCGCCCAGGCCAATCCCGTGGTCTACCTGTCCAGCCTGTCCAAGACCGTGGCGCCTGCGCTGCGCATCGGCTGGATGCTGGCCGACGCCCAGCTGCTGCGCCGCTGCACCATCGCCAAGCAGACGGCCGACCTGTGCACCTCGCCGCTGGCGCAGATGATCGCCGCGCACTATCTGCGCTCGGGCCGCTATGCGCCCCAGCTGGCCCAGGCCTGCGCCGAGTACGCGGCGCGCATGGATGCGCTGTGCTCTGGCATGCAGTCGGCCCTGGGCGATCAGATCCGCTTCGTGCGGCCTGCGGGGGGCATGTTCGTCTGGGCCCGGCTGCTGCCGCCGCAGCGGCTTGCGGGCGACTCCCAGGCCCTGGCCCGTGCGCTGTTCACGGCAGCGGTGGAGCAGGGCGTGCTCTATGTGCCGGGCAAGGCCTTCTTCCCGGCCGATGCGGCAGACAAGGCCGGCCTGTGCATGCGCCTGTCGTATGCGGCGCCCACCGTGCCCCAGATCACCGAGGCCGTGGCGCGCCTGGGCCGGGCCTGGGGCCAGGCCGTGTCCTGAAAGACATCGGCAAAAGCGTTCGTGCAATGACAAAGGCCGCCCGAGGGCGGCCTTTGTCTTGCTGGGCAAACCGGGCATGGCGCAAGGCCTGCCCGGTTGCGGCGGGCAATTACATGCCCATGCCGCCCATGCCACCCATGCCGCCCATGTCGGGCATGGCAGGGCCGCCTTCAGCCTTGGGAGACTCGGCGATCATGGCTTCGGTCGTCAGCAGCAGCGATGCCACGGAAGCGGCGTTCTGCAGGGCCGTACGCGTCACCTTGGTCGGGTCCAGAATACCCATTTCCAGCATGTCGCCGTAGGTGTCGTTGGCAGCGTTGAAGCCGTAGTTGCCCGAGCCGTTCAGCACGGCGTTGACCACCACCGAGGGCTCGCCACCGGCGTTGGCCACGATTTCGCGCAGGGGCGCTTCGATGGCCTTCATGATCAGCTTGATGCCGGCGTCTTGCTCGGCATCGCCGGTCTTCAGGTCGCCCACGGCTTGCTTGGCACGCAGCAGAGCCACGCCGCCGCCGGCCACGATGCCTTCTTCCACAGCAGCGCGGGTAGCGTGCAGGGCGTCTTCAACGCGGGCCTTCTTTTCCTTCATCTCGACTTCGGTGGCAGCGCCAACCTTGATCACGGCAACGCCGCCAGCCAGCTTGGCCACGCGCTCTTGCAGCTTTTCGCGGTCGTAGTCGCTGGTGGCTTCTTCGATCTGGATGCGGATCTGCTTGACGCGGGCTTCGATTTCAGCAGCTTGGCCAGCACCGTCGATGATGGTGGTGTTTTCCTTGCCGATTTCGATGCGCACTGCCTGGCCCAGGTCTTCCAGGGTCACCTTGTCCAGCGCCAGGCCCACTTCTTCAGCGATGACCTTGCCGCCAGTCAGGATGGCGATGTCTTCCAGCATGGCCTTGCGGCGGTCGCCGAAGCCAGGAGCCTTGACAGCCACAACCTTCAGGATGCCGCGGATGGTGTTCACCACCAGCGTTGCCAGGGCTTCGCCTTCGACGTCTTCTGCAATGATCAGCAGGGGACGGCCGGCCTTTGCCACGGCTTCCAGCGTGGGCAGCAGGTCACGGATGTTGCTGATCTTCTTGTCGAACAGCAGCACGAAGGGGTTGTCCAGCAGGGCAACCTGCTTTTCAGGGTTGTTGATGAAGTAGGGCGACAGGTAGCCGCGGTCGAACTGCATGCCCTCGACGACGTCGAGTTCGTTGGCCAGCGACTTGCCTTCTTCAACGGTGATCACGCCTTCCTTGCCGACCTTGTCCATGGCTTCGGCAATGATGCTGCCCACGGATTCGTCGGAGTTGGCGGAGATCGAGCCGACCTGGGCGATTTCCTTGGAGGTGGTGGTGGCCTTGGATTGCTTCTTCAGCTCTTCCACCAGGGCGGCGACAGCCTTGTCGATGCCGCGCTTCAGGTCCATGGGGTTCAGGCCGGCGGCCACGTACTTGGTGCCTTCGCGGACGATGGCCTGTGCCAGCACGGTGGCGGTGGTCGTGCCGTCACCGGCGATGTCGTTGGTCTTGGAGGCCACTTCCTTCACGAGCTGGGCGCCCATGTTCTGCAGCTTGTCCTTGAGTTCGATTTCCTTGGCGACCGAGACACCGTCCTTGGTCACGGTGGGGGCGCCGAAGGAGCGCTCCAGCACCACGTTGCGGCCCTTGGGGCCCAGCGTGACCTTGACCGCGTTGGCCAGGATGTTCACGCCTTCAACCATGCGGGCGCGTGCTTCGCCGCCGAAAACTACGTCTTTTGCTGCCATTTCAATTCTCCGGATTCAGTTGGAAAGTGCGGTTTCGAAGCGCGGATTACTTTTCGACGACTGCGAACAGGTCGTCTTCCTTCATCACCAGCAGTTCGTCGCCATGGACCTTGACGGTCTGGCCGCTGTACTTGCCGAACAGAACGCGGTCGCCGACCTTCACGTTCAGAGCGATCACTTCGCCCTTGTCGTTCTTCTTGCCGGGGCCCACTGCCAGCACTTCGCCCTGGTCGGGCTTCTCGGCGGCGTTCTCGGGGATCACGATGCCCGAAGCCGTCTTGGTTTCGTTCTCGAGGCGCTTCACGATCACGCGATCGTGCAGGGGACGCAGGTTCATACCAACTCCTAAATCATCAACAAAGTTGAAACAAAGACTTGCCGGCCCGGCGGGCCGGCATTCGAAGCAATGTGGAACAGAGGACTGTTAGCACTCATTCCCAACGAGTGCTAATAATAAGGCAATTCGGCCAGGTTTCAAGGGGTAGGGTCGGATGTGCCGCAGTGTGTGCGTGCGGAACGCCACTACACATTAGTTTTTCCGCCACTGATCTTTAGTTTCTTCTGGGCGCCCGCGCTGGCCAGCGGCGACGCGCGGCCTGCTGGAGCACACAGAACTTCCGGCGAAACGCTGGCGCTGACTCACCATGCTTGCGGGCTGTGTCCTAACCTCGCATTGAGGGCGCCCTGGCCGCAGGGCTGAGCGCACCCAAGATCAGCCAGCCGTGCAGAGTGACTGCCCTAGATCAGGCGCGAACGAGGACCGAAGCCTCGGCTGGTGACCTCTGCGGAGTGCTCCGCCTTCGTGGCGCGATGACAGGCCAGTCCTAAAGAGGGCCTTGACCAGGTCGGGCGCGGATAAGGAGTGAAGCCTCTAGCGAGGACCTATGAGGGGGTTGAGCGCTCGGCCGCCCTGCCACACTGGCGCGATAAGTGGTGAGAATCGCTTGGATGGCTCAAATCGAGCCTGAGTAACGCGCTCCCGGGGACTTCGCGGCCGCCATGCCCCCGCTGCAGCGAGACTGATGCGAGACACGAGGAGCGCTTAGCGCCCCGTAGAAAGGCTTGCCTCGCACAAGTGCAGCTGTCGGCCACGAGGCGGCGTTCAGGAGCGACCGGCTCGGAGTGCCTTAGAACCGGGCGACGCCCAACAATGGACAAGCGATGAATCGAAACCAGTACTTGGTCGGCGAGGTAGCAAGTTTTCGGGACTGGCTCGCGCTAAGCCTACAAGGGCAACCGGTGCCCTTCACTGTCGGGCACCGTCACTATGCGAGTCTGCCGGCAGCGATGAACGCCTACGCGTGGCCATTGAGAGCCAAAGCCGGTCTGCCAAACCCGCACAATGGCTACCCGTACGTCCATCCCATCGTGCCGCCACTTGCCACCGGCGCAACCCTTGCGAACAACGCGGTGGTGCTGGACGCGCTGCAAAATGCCTTGCGCAGGGCATTCCGTGACGAGCACACCCTTGCGCTAGCAGGAGCGGTTGCGGGTATCCTTCACTGGGGAGGGGTCTACACAACGACGCCAAATGGCGGAAACAAGCCATGGTTGGCGCGCCACCACGCGAACCTGCACGCGCTCTTGACCGCCGTGGTCCTTGACCATGCTAACGGCGACGACGTGAGCACAGTGGAGGGCCTTCGGTTCAATGCCGGAATGACCAAGGTGTATGCATTGCTGATCGATGACTTCATCATCTACGACAGCCGAGTGGCGGCGTCTTTAACGTGGCTTGCTAATCACTGGTGGACGAACGTCAGGAACTTGCTGCAGGTGAACTTACCGACTCATCTCCGGTTTGGAACTTTGCCGGCAAATGGCAGTGCCCACGGTCACCGCAATGCGGCTCCCGGAATCTTTCCCGGGATTACCCGAGCCGAGGTTCACTACACCTGGAACGTGCGTGCCAATTGGTTGCTGTCTGACGCACTGCTCAATGCCGGCCAGGCGAGCCAGTTCGCAACGCTGCGCGAGATTGAGGCTGCGCTCTTCCAGATGGGCGAGCGGGTCATGTAGGTATGGGCGATCGAGAGCTGGGGTCGCGTTCACTTCAGGTCGGGCGCGGATGAGGAGCGAAGCCTCTGGCGATGACCTATGTGGGGTGGTTTCGAGTGCTCGGCCGCCCTGCCTCACTGGCGCGATGAGGGGTGAGCATCGTTTGGATGGCTCAAATCGAGCCAGAGTGGCGCGCTCCCGGGAATGTCGCGGCCAACATCCCGCCCGCTACAGGGAGGCTTACGCGAGACACCAGGGGGCGCTTAGCGCTCCGTAGAAAGGCCTGCCCTCACACAAGGACAGCTGGCGGCCATAACTAGACGTTAACGCCTGACATACACTTCAACGAAGTCATAATGCTCTGAGACTTCGCAACATCGAAAATAGGCTCATGACGCCTATCGCCGACAATTTACATTCAGTTTGGGCCGACCTTCAGATGTTCTATAGTTACGAATTGCGTTTAGCTGGATGAAGTTCACTGTCACCAACCGAATTCAGTCTTCAAGACATCTCGAATTTCAAACTTCACAAATGAATAAGCAAATAACAAAGTTTCAGCATCAAGTTCCACAACATTACCTGCGCTTGTGGTTTGATCCAGAAAATCACGTGTGGTTGCACGATTTGCTCGAAGATAAAAGCTCACCCAGGGCGACCAGGAGAATTTTGGGCAACGACTACTTCTACGAGGATGATGCCGCAAATCCAAGTAATGAAATAGAGAATTATTTGGGAGATATAGAGTCTGCAGTCGCTCCGCTACTCAAAAGTATTTCTAAATTAGATCCTGAGAATCTCACGAGTTCTGTGTCACGAGAAGAGGCTATGTGCGAGGAAGCAGCCCGGCTTTTGTCTGCACCAGACGCGAAAAAAAATTTGCTAGATTTCATCAGTGCTCAACTCATACGCACCTCGCGTACAGTAGAGGAAATTGAAAGTTCCATACAAGCAAGCGGCCTATCGGACGTGGAAAAGAAGCTACTCCAACAACAGAATCGGCCTTATGAACTCGTAAAGCTTGGCATGAATCGACTGCCCGCTCGATTGATTAATGGCTATAAGATAGTTCTTAGTTATGTAGAAGATAATAGTCTTGTAACTAGCGACCACCCAGTGTCGGAGATACTAATAAATACTAATTTTCTACCGCAAACCGTTTATAACGTACTCCATGAAAATGACACCATCCTTTCCGTCCCTCTTGGGCCGAATTTTCACTGCTTTCTTCTGCCGGATACAGACGCTGAAAGCAAAATTATCCAATTTCGAACAACGCTAGCTCCCTGGACAAATACTCCAGGGATTGATTCGGCCATAGTATGGCGCCGACTGCAACCCCAAATTATTAAGCAACTTCGTATTTTGCACACAGGATTTGGTCGAAAATTTTTAATCAGCGCAAAAAATGAGAATGACCTTATTAAAGACTCGCCATTTATCAAAAAATCCAAAGAATCTTGAAAGCTTGGTGTTCACGTGTGGAGTTTGGATATGGGTATTAATATAGCAATATGATCGCCCGATGCTTTGCAATAAGCTTCCGTGTTTGCCTTGCGCTCGGAGCGCCTCTTAACGGGCAGAAGAACATCGTAGGCCAAGAGCGCAGATTCCTCGTACTCCCAGGAACCGTACAGATAAAGCAGTCGCTGAACCAGGACACTCAAACCGGCGGCAATGGGTCGCTAGCTGCCACACGAGAGCCCTTGACAACCCGCGACGCCGCAGCACATCGGCCTTGAGCGCTTGAGCCTCGGCCGATAGCTCGCTATTCAGCCTTGCTGGCCAAAAAATCTAAAGTACAGTGGCGCGTTTCCCGTGCAGACGAAAGTAAAGTGGCGCATCTCTCTAAAGATCGATGGCGCATGGCTTGCGAGGACGTGAGAAATCAACGAGTTATCGGCGTGGCGCGCTGCGTGTTCATTGGCGTTCCGCAGTGTGCAGCGACGCTGCGGAACGCCACTACACATTAGTTTTTCCGCCACTGATCTTTAGTTTTTTCGGGACGCGCCCGCGCTGGCCAGCGGCGACGCGCGGCCTGCAGGAGCACACAGAACTTCCAGCGAAGGCTGGCGCTGAATCACCATGCAGCCTTGCGGGCTGAGTCCTGCCGTCGCAGGGCGCCCATGGCCTTGGGGCTGAGCGCACTCAAGATCAGCCACCCGTGCAGAGTGACTGCCCTAGATCAGGCGCGAACGAGCATCGAAGCCTCGGCTGGTGACCTCTGTGGAGTCCGAGGGAGACCGTGAGGCTGACATCATGGCCTTGCTGGTGCGGGCCAGGCAGTTAGAGCATGCAGCCGACTACCTGATCCGCTGCCAGCATGACCGTGCTCTGCCTGAAGGCGGGCGGCTATGGCAGCAACTGGCCCAGGCGCCGGTACTTGGGCAGGTGCGCTTTGAGTTGCCTGCAGGGCGGGGACGCAAGGCACGCAGCGTAACCCAGCGCATCCGGGTGCAACGCGTGCAGCTCGACGATGGAGCCAGGCAGTGCCTGCCCGTGACGTGTGTGCTGGCCGAGGAGATGGGTGCGCCCAAAGGCGCCAAGCCGGTACTTTGGCGGCTGTTGAGTAACCGGCAGGTCGATACCCTGGAGCAGGCGCTGCAGTTGATCGACTGATGCCGGGCCCGCTGGGAGATAGAGCTGCTGTTTCTGATACTCAATGAAGGCTGCCGAGTCGAGGCGTTGCAGCTGCAAGATAGCCAGTGCATCGAGACGGTGCTGGCCCTGTACCTGGTGGTGGCCTGGCGGATCAATCAGTTGATGAGGCTGGGCAGAGCGTTGCCACAGCTGCCAGCCGACGTGCTGCTGGACAGGGATGAATGGAAGGCGGCGTATGCGCTGACCAAAAAGCCTGTGCCCAGGAAGACGTCGCCGTTGGGAGAGGCGATTCGGTTGATTGCGCAGTTGGGGGGCTTCCTGGGACGCAAGGGTGATGGGGAGCCAGGGGCCAAGACGCTATGGCTGGGCTTGCGGGATGTGGCCGTGTTCGTTGAGGGTGTGCGTAATCTTCGGGCAGGCTAGAGTTGTGTGTAAGACGATGGCTTTAGGCTGGTTGCGGTCGGTCGTTTGGCGCTTCCCGTTGTCTGCGGATGCCAATAGCCGTCATTGGGCGACGGGTGCGACCAGCGATCGCGGTTGGCCCAAAGCAGACATGGGTTTCCATTTCCCACTTCCTTCCGGTTTGCGCACGGAACGTTCAGGCTGCATGCGCGAGCCCGCCGCTAAGTCCGGTCCGGTCTTGGTCGGCAGTGTTGCCCCATCCGGATGCCGCCGAGCGCCTGACCTTTGATAGGATCGACACGCACCCGATCCCAGCAAGTCGCTCGCGCATGCCCTTGACTGACGGAGCGGCACTTCTCGGAAGCTAAATAGATAAGATTAATCCGATGACAAACCCTTCCAGAACGGCTCGCGTCTTCTTCTCCTGGCAAAGCGACTCTCCGTCAGACAGCAACTCCGGCGCCATTCGCAATGCATTAAAAGTAGCTAAGAAGGCGATTGAAGCTAAAAATCCTGGTCTCGCGGTCGTGCTGGACGAGGCGACACGCGGTACATCGGGAAGTCCGAACATCGCGAACAAAATTTTGGAGAAAATTGACGCTGCGGACATTTACATTGCAGACATTACCACGGTCACATCGCAACGGGCTAAGCGCCCGTGCGCGAATCCGAACGTCCTCATTGAGCTCGGATACGCGATCGCATTGGTCGGGTGGGACCGCACCATCCTCCTGTTCAACGACGCAATCGGGAAATTCCCAAAGGACCTTCCGTTCGACATCATTCAAAATCGCGTCAGCAAGTACAGCTTCACTTCCCCCTCTCCCGAAAAGAAGAAATCTGCGACAGATTTGGCCTCGCTCCTTCAAATGGCTATCCAAGCAGTCATCGACAAGAGCCCGAAGACGCCCGTACAGCTGCGTGGGCTGACGCCGGAGAAGATTCAACACCAGCGGGATGTCGAGAATTTAACTTGGCTCCTGTCGCAGCTCCACATCCCCACGTTGGACGACTACATCGTAGGGTTGCCTCGGTACCTTCGCGGCAAGATCTTTTGGTTTTGGGAGAGCTACAAGGGAGTCGTGACCAACAGTCTGTTCCACGTCTACGACCCGATTCTGTCTGCCACCATTTCCAAGCTTTCCGATGCGTGGGCGACAACGCTCGCGTTTCCCGGAAGGTATCACGACATGCCTGGTGGGGATAACTACGTCTTCGCTAACCCTGGCGACGCGCCTCTGGACCACGAGCAAGAAATTGACTGGCAAGAGATTGAGCGCGCGACTACTGACATGTCGACCGCCTTGCAGGAACTTCTACACCGAGTGCGATCGGCATACGTGGAAGTGAACATCAAAGACACCAACGCCAAGGCTTGGAAGGAATATCGCGACGGCCAAAAAGAGCTGGATGACATGTACGGCAAATAGACTGCGTGCGGAACGCCACTACACATTAGTTTTTTCGCCACTGATCTTTAGTTTTTTCGGGGCTCTCCCGCGCTGGCCAGCGGCGAAGCGCGGCCTGCAGGAGCACACAGAGCTTCCGGCGAAAGGCTGGCGCTGAATCAACATGCAGCCTTGCGGGCGGTGCCCTAACCTCGCATCGAGGGCGCGCCTGGCCGTGGGGTTGAGCGCACCCAAGATCAGCCAGCCGTGCAAAGTGACTGACCTAGATCAGGCGCGAACGAGACCGAAGCCTCGGCTGGTGACCTCTGTGGAGTCGGAGGGAGGGAAGCTCCGCCTTCGTGGCACGATGACGGGCCAGTCCTAAAGGGGAGCTTGACCAGGTCGGGTGCGGATGAGGAGCGAAGCATCTGGAGATGCCGCCAGCCCTGAAGCTTGGATGACCACCATGTGGCTGCAACTGATAGGTCACGAGGTGGCCGTGAGCAGCAGCAATCGCTGCGGAGCAGTTGGCAACTGCAGACTTTCTAACGATGGCCTCAGGCTGATCTATGCCCTTCACTGTGCAGAGCGAGAGTGACAGGGACGACCAACACCGGCCGTTGAAGGCTTCCATTGTTGGACGACCGCTTCACCGTTTGGAAGTGGCCAGTCGACTCTTCGGTGCGCCGTGCTTCGCCTCGAAGGCCCCATTTCGCGCTGCACCGCTGATTCCTGTCGACTCAATGCCGTCGCTCCGACTGGTTTCAACGAAGGTGGCATCAGCCCACGATGGTGCTCGCGCCGAGCGTCCACACTCAGGCGTTGGTGCGCAGGTTGGTGCAATGACGATGTAGGATTTGGATACAATGAAAATAAGAAGC
Organism: Delftia sp. UME58; assembly: GCF_014170385.1. NCBI lineage: Bacteria > Pseudomonadati > Pseudomonadota > Betaproteobacteria > Burkholderiales > Comamonadaceae > Delftia > Delftia sp. UME58. The sequence continues at coordinate 249,801 of NZ_LZZV01000052.1, read as the reverse complement.
ATTCTTGTTTACCGGCGCATATTGCCCCGGTGCCTTTCCTCCTGCTTCACTCGTGCCGCTTTCTCATGCCCGCCGCCGACCGCACCCTTGCTCCCGATGTCGCCACTCTCTACTCCGACCACCACGGCTGGCTGCTGGGCTGGCTGCGCAAGCGCCTGGGCAATGCCTTTGATGCGGCCGATCTGACCCAGGACACCTATGTGCGCCTGCTGGGCCGTAGCGGCGCCGAGATCCAGGCCATTCGCGAACCGCGTGCCCTGCTGATGACCATTGCCCAGGGTCTGGCCGCCAACCTCTACCGCAAGCGCTGCGTGGAGCAGGCCTATCTGGACGCCCTGGCCCTCATGCCCGAGGCCGTGGCCCAGTCCCCCGAGCACCGCGCCATCGTGCTGCAGACCCTGGTCGAGGTGGACCGCCTGCTGGCCCTGCTCCCACTGCCCGTGCGCCAGGCCTTTTTGCTGTCGCAGATCGACGGCATGAGGCAGGCCGACATCGCGGCTGAACTGGGCCTTTCCGTGCCCACCGTGCGCCGCCATATCGCGCGGGCCGTGGTGCAAGTCTGCTTTCTGGACGACGACGGCGCATGAGCCTGCCCATTCCTCTTGCGGTGCGCGAGCAGGCCGCCGAATGGCTGGTGGAGCTGCAGTCCGATGATCACAGCGCCGGCACGCGCGAGATGCTGGTGCAGCGCCTGCAGCACTGGCGCGAATCCCATCCCGACCATGAGCGCGCCTGGCTGCGCATAGAGGCCATGGGCGCACGCCTGCAGCCGCTGTCCGGTACGCCGGCCAGCGTGGCCCTGGCTCAGGCCGCGCGCACGGCACGCGGGCGCGGGCGGCGCCTCGCGGTGCGCAGCCTGGCTGTGCTGCTGTTCACGGGCGCGGGTGCCGGTGCCGTGGCATGGAGAGGTCCGGCATCCTCGGGCGACTGGCTGGCCGGCCTGGGGGCGGACCTGCGCACGGGCACGGCCCAGCGGCGCAGCCTGCGCCTGCCGGACGGCACCCAGCTGCAGATGAATGCCGACAGCGCGGTCGACCTGGATTTCAGCCCGCAGCAGCGCCTGGTGCGCCTGCGTGGCGGCGACATCGAGGTGGCCACGGCCCAGGGCCTGAAGGACGGTGCGACGCCCTTGCTCGTCGAGACCCGCCATGGCCGCATACGTGCCCTGGGCACGCGCTTCGTCGTGCGCCAGCGCGGCCAGGGAGCCAGCCGGGTTGCGGTCTTTGAAGGCGCCACGGAGATCACGCCCCGCGAACGGCCCGGCCACCGCCACCTGCTGCAAACAGGCCAGCAGGCGCAGTTCGACACCCAGGCCGCCACGCCGGCCGGACCCGCCGATCCGGCCCAGGCGGCCTGGACGCGCGGCATGCTGGTGGCCGAGGACATGCCGCTGGCCGAGTTCCTGGACCAGCTGTCGCGCTACCGGCCCGGCCACCTGGGCTGCGATGGCGCCGTGGCGCAGCTGCCCGTCAGCGGCACCTATCCGCTGGCCGACACCGACCAGGTGCTGGCCATGCTGCTGGCCACCCTGCCGGTGCGCCTGCGCACGGCCACGCGCTACTGGGTGGTGGTCGAGCCGGCCTGATTTCCTGGCTCTTGTCGATCCTGGCTGATCGCTTTTCGCGTCTCGCGGGGCAATGGAGATGAAGCGCTTTTTTCTGCGCCCGCATTCCATTGCCAACCATCCAGGACCGAGGGACACGCACACCATGGGCCATCACCCGACTTTTCGCGCCACACGACTGGCATTTCAACTGCGGCAGGCCTTGCGCCCCGCCGTTCTGGCACTGCCGCTGGTGGCGGTGCTTGCCCCGGCGCAGGCCCACGCACAGGCACAGCCCCACGCCCAGGCAGTGCAGCGCTACGACATTCCTGCCGGGCCGCTGACCGCCACGCTCAATCGCTTTGGCGCCCAGGCGGGCATCCTGCTGTCCTTCTCCACCGCCCAGACCGCAGACAGGACCAGCCCCGGCGTGCAGGGTGATCGAACCGTGGACCAGGCCCTGTCCGCGCTGCTGGCCGGCACGGGCCTGCAGGCCCTGCCGCGCGAGGGCGGCGGCTTTGTGGTGCGACCGTCCCTGGCCGTGGGAGCGCCCACCGGCGCGGCCACGCTGGCCGAGGTGCGCGTCACCGCCCAGGCCGAGCGCAGCGCCGTCACCGAGGGCACGCAGTCCTACGCCGCCAGCGAATCGCGGGCCGCCACGGGCCTGTCCCTGTCGCTGCGCGAGACGCCGCAGTCGGTCAGCGTGATCACGCGCCAGCGCATGGACGACCAGGGCATCGTGCTGCAGGAAGACATCGCCCGCCAGACCACGGGCCTGAGCTATGCGCAGTACGGTCCCACGGGCGGCGACACCAACCAGTTCTTCGCGCGGGGCTTTCAGATCAAGAACTTCCAGGTCGATGGCGTCAACCGCCTGTTCAGCGACTACCCGGCCATCTTCCAGACCAGCGACATGGCCATGTTCGACCGCGTCGAAGTCGTGCGCGGCGCCTCGGGGCTGATGAGCGGCGCGGGCACGCCCGGCGCCACCATCAACCTGGTGCGCAAGCTGCCCACGGCCGAGTTCCAGGGCAGCGCCAGGCTCACGGCAGGCTCCTGGGATTTCGCACGTGCCGAGGTGGATCTGTCATCGCCGCTCAACGCCTCCGGATCGGTGCGCGGGCGCATCGTGGCCGTATCGCAGAACCGCCATTCCAAGGTCGACTACGAGCAGGACCGCAGCCGCTCGCTGTACGGCGTGGTGGAGGCCGACCTGTCGCCCTCCACGCTGGCCACCGTGGGCTTTTCCGCGCAGGACTACGACGCTTCTGGCGTGGGCCGTGGCGGCCGGCCCTTCTTCTACACGGATGGCACGCGCATCGATTGGAGCCGCTCCGCGTCCTCGGGCGCGCGCTGGGCCTCGGCACGGCGGGACTACCACAGTGTCTTCGCCTCGCTCGAACACCGCATGGCCAGCGACTGGCGCCTGAAGGCCATCTACACGCTCGACCGCAGCAGCTATGACGAGATTCCGGGCTGGACCAATGAACAGCCTGTGGACCGCACCACCGGCGAAGGTGCCGGCCTGTGGGCCGCCTGGTGGACGGGGCGGCCTCGGCAGGACACGCTGGACCTCACGGCTTCCGGTCCCTTCCAGCTGCTGGGACGCCAGCACCAGGCCGCCTTCGGCGCCAGTGTGGCGCGCACGCGCAACGACAGCAGCTCGCATGGCCGCTGGGCCTTCCCCGGCTGGGACAGCACCATAGACAACCTCTTCACCTGGGATGGCCGCACGCCGGTGCAGCCCGACAACCCGGTACTAGGCCGCAGCGCGGCCGTGGAACGCAGCAGCAGTGCTTACGGATCGCTGCAGCTGCGCCCCACGGACCGGCTGTCCGTCATCGCGGGCGCACGCATCACGAACTGGAAGCGTCGCGACAGCTACACCGATTTCGCCAGCGGCGAGACCAGCGGCAGCGCCATGGCCGAAAACGGCAAGCTCACGCCCTTCGCCGGCCTGGTGCTGGACGTGGGCCGCGACTGGTCGGCCTATGCCAGCTATACCGATATTTTCCAGGCGCAGAGCAGCCTGGACATCCACGGCAAAAAGCTCGATCCCCTCCTGGGCCGCAGCTACGAGCTGGGCCTCAAGGGCGAGCTGCTGGACAAGCGCCTGCAGGTGGGCGCCGCCGTCTACCGCCTGCTGCAGGACAACGTGGCCCAGGCCATCACGGGCAGCTACGCGCCCAATGGCGAGCAGGCCTACCGTGCCGTCAAGGGCGCCGAAACGCGTGGCTTCGAGGTGGAGATGACCGGCGAAATCCGCCGCCACTGGAACGCCTCCGTCGGCTTTGCCCGCAACATCGCGCGCGACGCCGAGCGCAACCGCCTGAACCCCGAAATCCCGCACAACACCCTCAAGCTGTTCACCACCTACCGCCTGCCTCAGATAGGCCACGGCCTGACCGTGGGCGGCGGCGCGCGCTGGCAAAGCGGCACCTGGAGCGACCTCTCCTTCCTGGGCCTGCCCAACGTCAGCCGTGTCGAGCAGAAAAGCTATGCCGTGGCCGACCTGATGGTGCAATACGCCATCAATCCGAAGCTCACGGTCTCGGCCAACCTCTACAACGTCTTCGACCGCAAGTACCAAGGGGTTTCGACCTCGTCGTACTACGGGGAGGCGCGGAATATGCGCGTGGCGGTGTCTATGAAGTTCTGAAATGTTTTCAGCTGCGCCCCGTGTGAACGTCGTCAGCATCAGTGGATGTGCTGTCCGCCGTTGATGGCGATGTTTGCGAGGGTAGAGCTGTCAGGGTGTCATGGCGAGCCTGACCGTCCATCCGTGTTTCGGGACTGCAAGTTTGAGTGGGGGTGAGACGATCACTGGCACGGGGCGAGCGCCCGGAGAGTGTCCTAACCCTCGAGTAGACCCACCATTTGGGCCAGCGCTTGTCGCAGGGGCTAAGGACTGCTTTGCGCCATGCAGCGTGAGTTCGCCCGGCGGCGGGGGCCGGCAGCTGCCGAGGCAAAGCCGACACCGACAGGCCAACGACGAACGACTGCAACGGGTCGGTAGCTGCCATACAAGAGCCCATGGCAACCCGCGACGCCGCCGCACATCGGCCCTGAGCGCTTGCGCCTCGGCCGATAGCTCGCTCCTCAGCCTTGCTGGCCAAAAAATCTAAAGTACAGTGGCGCATCTCTCTGAAGATCGATGGCGCATGGCTTGCGAGGACGTGAGAGATCAACGAGTTATCTGCGTGACGCGCGGCGTGTTCAGTGGCGTTCCGCAGCAGCGACGCCCCACATGCTTTTTGCGCCAGGGATTCTTGGTGGGTGTTGGCTGAGCGCTCGGCCAGCACCATGGCGAGACGTGGCAAGACGTGGCTTCTGCAGAGCCCGCGCCGATGGAGCTCCCGCGGCGCGCCGCTGGGGGCCAGAGTCCCGGTTGCAGGATGTCCAGGCGCTAGAATGGGAATGAATCTCATTCATTAATTCATTCGATCTGCGCACATGGCCTGGGCGCCCCTCCCCGTCGTTGTCCATCCGATGCGTGGGACCCCCGGCGCCACGGATCGGTTGCCCATCTGCGCGTTGTGCCTCACCTCCACACTTTCATCACTGACGAATGCAGTGCCCTTGCAGGTTCACGGTCGGCTGCTGCATTCCTCCCGGGCGCAAAGGCTAGGGGATGAAACGCAATCCGGTCTCCGCAGCGCGGGGTGAGCCGATACCTGGGCGCCAGACTTCAGAGGCTCCCCTGGTTGCGCTCTATACGCGTTGGCGCACGCCTGTGATGCGCATGTTGCGCCGACACTTTCGAACCACCGCAGCGGTCGAGGACGCGGCGCAGGAAGTGTTCGCGCGGGTGGCCGCCACGGGCAGGAATCTCGAGCCCGGGCAGGAGCAGCCCTATCTGCGGCAGACCGTGCGCAGCGTGGCGGCGCGAGACTGGGAAAAGGGCCCGGAGGCGCACGGGCTCCAGAGTGTTCCGTATGACGACTGCCAGCAGGAGCTGCTTGCCATCTCTGCCGAGGGCTTCGGAGACACCGAGCGTCAAGCCGAGAGCCGCCAGCGGCTGACGCGGCTGCACGAGGCGATCCAGGAACTGCCGCCACGGCAGCGCGAAGCCTTCATTCTTCAACGGATCGAGGGGCTCACCGTTGAGGAAACCGCCGATTGCATGGGGATCAGTACACGGATGGTGGTGAAGCACCTGGGCCGGGCCGTCGGCTATTGCGAGACGCGCATCTTGTTCGCAAGTGCCACCCAGATGAGGCGCCTGCAGGCCCTGCAGGGCACACTGGACGCCGAAGAAGACAACGACGACGAATGCGCCGCCCCACCGGCGCAGGGCAAAAGAGCATGAGCGCAGAGCCAGGCCATTCCCGGTTGCAGGACCTTCCGCCCGAGCAGGTGCTTGGGCTCAACCATCGCGCGGGCGAGTGGTATGTGTGTCGCCAGCAGCCCGGCTGGTCGGGCGCGGACGAGCGCGCTCTCGACGAGTGGCTGGCGCAGGACCCGGCCCATCGCGAGGCCATGGATGGCGTCGGCCGCGCCTGGCGTGAAGCGGAGCAGCTCAAGGCCATGTTCCCGGCCGTCTACGGGCGCAACCCGCCAGCGGCCGCCGCCCGCGAAGCGCCGCGCGCCGGCAGGCCGGCGCCGCAGCCACGCAGTGCTGCAGGGGCCGCGGACCGGCCGCGCAGACCCGCCATGGCATCGGCCTTCGCCGCAGCACTGTTCGCCGTGGTCGTCGCCGGGTACGGCTGGCACCGTTGGGACAACACCGCCAGCTATGCGGTCGATATCGCCACCGCTCCCGGCGAACTTCGCCGCATCGACCTGCCCGATGGATCGCAGGTGGCGCTCAATGCCAACAGCCGACTTCAGGTGCGCTACTACCCCCGCCGGCGCGAAACCGTACTCGACCAGGGCGAGGCCTTTTTCCAGGTCGCGGCGGATGCCGGCAAGCCCTTCACCGTGGACAGCGGCGGCAGCCAGGTGCGCGTCGTCGGCACCGCATTCAATGTGCGGGCAGCCCCGCCGGAATTCGTGGTGCAGGTGCAGGAAGGGCGCGTCGAGGTGCGCTCAAAGACCCATCCCGAAGCCCCCGTGCTCGCCATGGGCCCGGGCGCGGGTGTGGCCATCGATCCCGCCAGCGGGCGCCGCCGCAGCCTGTCAGTGGCAACGCAAGAGGTTGCGCAATGGCGGACCGGGCAGATCTACTTCAAGCGCGCCCCGCTTCGGCATGTGGCGGATGAACTGTCGCGCTACCTCGGCCAGCCAGTGGAGATAGAGAGCCCTGCGCTCCAGGCCGTGACTGTTTCGGGCCTGCTTGCGCTGGAGGAGCCGGAACGCTTCCTCCTGGCCCTGCCCAGCGTAGCCAGCGTGCGCGTGCAGCGGCGCGCCGAGGGTGGCTGGCTGATCGGTTCTCGTTGAGATACAAATTGTTTCATGTTGCTGGGTTCTCTGGTTTCGCCTTTTCCTGCTTCTTCATGGGTAGGGGCGAGGAATTTCTGCGCCCCGGGCTGCCAGCCACGGAAATGAGCAATCACCGCTTTCTGATTGATTCCCAGCCAACGGTCGCAAGCAAGCGGCATCCCCGCGCAGTTGGCTGTCTCTTTTACGCCCCCGCCTGATCTGGCAAGCGGGCGTACCCGCCTTCCTGCCCTGGGCCTGCCGTCGTCGTCGTACGCACAAGGAATCCAGGAGCTACAGGTCATGTACCAAGGTCAGTCGAGGGAACGTTTCGAGAACAACAATGGGAAGCTGGCCGCGCACCGTGCGCGGCCTGTCCGTACACAGGAGTGCGGCCCTGTGCTGCGGCCCAGCCTGGTGGCGGTGCTCGTGTCGGCAGCGGTAGCCGTGATGGCCGTCAGCCCCGGCGAGGCGCTGGCCCAGCCCGCCGCCGCCATGGAAGTTCGCCAGCCCTTTCACATTGCGGCCCAGCCCCTGCTCGAAGCCCTCAAGGCATTTGGCCGCCAGACGCAAGCGCAGGTGCTCTTTGATGACGGGCTGGTCGAAGGGCGCCAAGGCGCAGCAGTCAGCGGCAATCTCAGTGCACGCGAAGCCTTGGCCAGACTGCTGGCTGGAACGGGCTTGGTCGCCGTCAGCACGCAGCCCGGCACCTTCACCATCCAGACAGCAGCGGCTGCGGCTTCCAAGGTGACTTTGGCGGAAGTGACGGTGACGGCGCAAGCCGATGCCAATGGAGCGACCGAAGGCACCGGCTCCTACACCGCGGACCGGGTGCGCACTGCCACCAAACTGGACCTGTCCATCCGCGAGACGCCGCAATCGGTCAGCGTGGTGACGCAGCAGCAGATGCGCGATGCCAACATGCAGTCGCTCGACGACGTGACCGATGCCCTTGTGGGTGTCACCTACAGCCAGCTGGGCACCGAGCGCTCGTACTTCTATTCCAGAGGCTTCCAGGTCACGGACCTGCAGATCGATGGCCTGTCCACCAGCATGGCCGAGAGCTTTTCGGCCGACGCCATGTCGCTCAACAACATGGCGATCTACGACCGGGTGGAGGTGGTGCGCGGCGCCAACGGTCTGCTCCAGGGCTCGGGCAACCCGTCGGCCGTCATCAACCTGGTGCGCAAGCGGCCGACGCGCGAGTTCCAGATGAGTGCCGAGGTCGGCGCCGGCTCCTGGGCGGACTACCGCGCGCAGTTCGACGTATCCGGCCCGCTCAATGCCCAAGGCACCGTGCGCGGCCGCGCCGTGCTGCTCAACAACCAGGCCAACAGCTTCAGGCAGGGCGCCGAGGCCGACAACCGGATGCTCTATGCCATCGTGGAGACCGACCTGGGCGCCGCCACGACGGCCAGCCTCGGCTTCAGCGCGCAGCGCGACAACCACCAGGGCTATGACTGGGGCGGCTTCAACACGCGGGAAGATGGCTCGTTCTACCCCCTGGACCGCTCGGCCTCGCAAGCAGGTCCCGACGCGCACCTGAACCGGGACAACTACACCGTCTTCGGCGACGTGAAGCACCGCCTGGGCAACGGCTGGAACCTGGCCGCCGCCTTCAACGCGGTGCGTTCCAAGGCCAGCTTCGTTGCCAACTACCCCGCACGGATCTCGGGCGACAGCCATGCCCTGACCTGGGTGGACGCGGAGTACACCGACAAGCAGTTCGCCTTAGACCTGCATGCCACAGGCCCCTACACCCTGTTCGGCCGCCAGCACCAGCTCATGCTGGGCCTGAGCACCCGCAGGGACAACTTCGACTACGACATCTACGCGCCCCGGGGCTCGCAGACGATAGACGTCACCGGCTTCGACTTCTCCTCGATCCGGGTGCCGGGCTTCAGCAGCACGCCCTCCGTCTATGCGCTGGAGCGCAACGAGAAAGGCGCTTCCATCGCCACCCGCCTGCGTGCCACAGAGGCGCTGAGCTTCATCGTCGGCAGCCGGTTGAGCTGGTCGGACTATTCCTCCCGCAGCCCGTACACCACCGCCTCGTTCGACTCCGGCCGGCAGTTCATCCCGTATGCGGGCGTGGTCCATGACCTGAGCCCTGCGCATGCGCTCTACGCCAGCTACACCGACATCTATTCGATCCAGCAGTACTACAGCCCGAGCGGCCTGCTCGACCCGGTGAAGGGCAAGAACTACGAAGCCGGTGTGAAGAGCCAGTTCTTCGACGGCCGCCTGCAGACTGCGCTGGCCGTGTTCCAGACCGACCAGCTGAACCTGCCGGTGGCCCTGAGCATGGCCTCGACCTGCGGGCTCAGTGGCGGCGCCCGCTGCTACACAGAGGGCGCCAAGGTACGCAACCGTGGCATCGACCTGGAGGTCACGGGCTCGCCCGCACCAGGCTGGAACGTTGCCGCCGGCTTCACCTTCAGCGACCCGAAGTACGTGGCCGGCCCCAATGCGGGCAAGCACTACAACACCACCCTGCCGCGCAAGGTCTTCAAGCTGTCCACCGACTACCGCCTGCCCGGAGGACGGTGGCGTGTGGGCGGCAGCGTGCAGGCACAGAGCGCCATGTCGCACGACGGTGCCGGGTTTCGCATCCAGCAGGGCGGCTACACGCTGCTGAACCTGCATGCGGGTTACCAGTTCACCAGCCGCCTGCGGCTGCAGGTGAACGTTCGCAACGCACTGGACAAGCACTACTACCAGACCATCCCGACCAACAACAACTACGGCGGCGTCTTCGCCGGCACGCCGCGCAGCTTCGCGGTGACCCTGCGCTATGACTACTGACCGGCGGGACGGAAAGCACGACGACATGCGCCGTACCGCCACATCGAGTTGCGAGGCTGCCCGGTGATGCCGCCGCACTCCACGCAGCGCCGGTGGCGGCCCGGCGCGGGCAGGCTCGCCCTGGCGATCCTGATTCCGGTGGCCGCTGCCGCAGGTTGGCTCCTGCTGCGACCGGATTCATCGCCGCGATGGCAGACGGCCACGGTCGGCCGCGGCGACATCGAATCGAGCGTCGCGGCCATCGGCACCTTGCAACCCGTGCGTTCGGTGGACGTTGGCGCCCAGGTATCAGGCCAGATCACCCATATCCACGTGCAGCCGGGCGATACGGTGCGCAAGGGCCAGTTGCTGGCCGAGATCGACGCCAGCGTGCTGGCGGCCACCGTGGAGGCCGGACGGGCCCGGATTGCCAGCCTGCGTGCCCAGCTGGACGACGCACAGGCCCAGGCGGAGCTGGCCGGCCAGCAGTACAGCCGCCAGCAGCAGATGGCGCGTGATGGAGCCACCCGGCTGGAGGACGTGCAGACGGCCGCCGCCATGCGGCGCTCGGCGCGGGCCAAGGTGGCGCAGTACGAGGCCACGATTCGCCAGACGGCGGCCAGTCTGCGCGCCGACGAGGCGCGGCTGGGCTACACGCGCATCTACGCCCCCATTGAAGGCGTGGTGACAAGCATCGACGTCAAGGAAGGCCAGACGCTGAACGCCACCTACCAGACGCCCGCGGTGCTGCGCATTGCCGACCTCTCGCGGATGACGGTGTGGACTGAGGTGTCCGAGGCCGATATCCGCCATGTCAAGGTGGGCCAGGCCGCCTACTTCACCACGCTCGGAGGGGACAGGCGCCGATGGAGCGGCAAGGTGCGGCAGGTGCTGCCGGCCCCGCCCGTGCAATCCGGTGCCGGTGCCGCCGGTGGCAGCGGCGCTGCTGCGGCGCCCGCCATGAAGGCCGTGCAGTACACCGTGCTGTTCGACGTGGACAATCCCGACGGCGCCCTGATGCCGCAGATGACGGCACAAGCTACCGTGGTGGCTGCGGAGGCCCAGGGGGTGCTTGTCGCCCCGCTGGCCGCCTTCAAGACCGCCAGCGACCTCCACGCCGACAAGACGCACGAGGTCCGCCTGCTTGCCGAGCGGTCACCTGACCAGGTCGTGGAAGTCCGCCGTGTGCGTCTGGGCGTGAGGGACCGCCTTCAGGCGGAGGTGCTGGAGGGGCTGGCCGAAGGGGACCGGATCATCACCGGTGAGACGGCCCCGGCCGCGGGCCCCAGGAGATTGCGGTGGTGACCCCGCTGATCGAACTGCGGGGCATCCGCAAGCGCTATGGCGGCGCCGCCACGGGGCGCCCCGTGGTGGAGGTGCTGCACGGCATCGACCTGGCCATCCATGCCGGGGAATTCGTCGCCATCGTCGGCCAGTCCGGCTCGGGCAAGTCCACGCTGATGAACCTGCTGGGCTGCCTGGACCGGCCGAGTCAAGGCACGTACCGCTTCAACGGCCGTGACGTGGCCGACCTGGTCGCCGACGAGCTGGCCTGGCTTAGACGCGAGGCCTTCGGCTTCGTGTTCCAGGGCTACCACCTGATCGCCACCGACTCCGCGCAGGAGAACGTGGAGATGCCGGCGATCTACGCCGGCAAGACCGGGGCCGAGCGCGCAGAACGTGCAGGCGCGCTGCTGGGACGCCTGGGGCTTGCCGGCAAGCTGCACCTGCGACCCAACCAGCTGTCCGGAGGGCAGCAGCAGCGCGTCTCCATCGCCCGGGCGCTGATGAATGGCGGGCGCATCATCCTGGCCGACGAGCCCACGGGCGCGCTGGACAGCCAAAGCGGCGCCGAGGTCATGGCGCTGCTGCAAGAGCTGGCGGATGCCGGCCACACCATCATCCTGATCACCCACGACCGCGAGGTGGCGGCACAGGCCCGGCGCGTCGTGGAGATCCGCGACGGGCGCATCGTCGGCGACGTCCGGGAAGGCCGAGCCGCGTCAGGCCGAGCCGCGTCAGGCCGAGCCGCGTCAGGCCAGGCCGCGTCAGACCTCGCGCTCGCCGCCATCCCCGCGCCCGGCGCGGAAGGAGCGCGGCTGGAGCCGGGCACGCCGCTGCTGTCGGACCTGCGCGAGGCGCTGCGATCGGCCTGGCGCTCCATGCGCATCCACCGCTCGCGCACCGCACTGACCTTGCTGGGCATCGTCATCGGCGTGGCCTCGGTCATCGTGATGCTGGCCGTGGGCATGGGAGCGCGCGAGGATGTGGTCGCGCGATTGGGCGCGATGGGCTCGACCGTCATGTACATCAACAACCGCCCGCCACCGCAGGGTGGTCCGCAGGGCGTGACGACCCTGGCCGACCTCGAGGAGATAGAGAAGCTGCCGGAAGTGGCGCACGCCATGCCCGTGGCGCGCGACCCGGCCATGCTGCGACATGGCAACCTGGCCTGGCAGGCGGACACCATCGCGGCCACCCATGCATGGCCGTCCATCCATCACTGGCCGGTGGCAGAAGGCCGGTTCTTTACCGAGGCGGAGGACGAACAGCTGGCGCCGGTGGTCGTGATCGGGCAGAAGGTGCGCGAGCGGTTCTTCGAAGATGAATCGCCGCTGGGCAGGCAGCTTCTCATCGGCAATACACCGTTCCAGGTGGTCGGCGTCATGGCGGCCAAGGGCGCCGGCGATGGCGGCAGTTCGCAAGACGACCTGGTGGTGGTGCCCTACCGCTCGGGCATCCTGCGCGTTTTTCCGAACGGTCGCAGCTTCGATCCGCACTACACGGTGGTCCAGGCACGGGATTCGCCGAGCGTGCTGCCGGCGCAGGCGGCCATCGAGGCGTTGCTGCGCTTGCGCCACGGGCGCGAGGATTTCTTCGTCGCCAACGCGGCCGCGCGTTTGCAGGCCCAGGCCCAGGCCCAGGATTCGATGACGACGATGCTCAGCCTGATCGCCGCCGTGTCCCTGCTGGTAGGCGGCATCGGCGTGATGAACGTCATGCTCATGGCGGTGAAGGAGCGCACGCGCGAGATTGGCATCCGCATGGCGACCGGGGCGCGCCAAACGGACATCCAGCGACAGTTCCTCACCGAGGCCGTGCTGGTGACCATGGTCGGCGCAACCGCCGGCATCGTGGCGGGGGTGGCCATCGGGGCAGGTCTCATCGTCTGGGGCAGCGAACTGGTCTTCTCGGTGAGAGCCATGCTGCTGGCCTTCGGCTGTGCGGTGGCGACGGGCCTGGTGTTCGGCTTCATGCCGGCCCGGCAGGCGGCAAGGCTCGATCCTGTCGTTGCGCTGGCAGGGGAGTAACGAGGCCCGGTGCGGAACTTGCGCAACGGCACGGCACACGTGTCCCGTGTCCGATGCCCTTTGCTGCAGATGTATCGGCCCCATGTGCCCCGGATGCCTGAGCCCCCTCAAGACCCGGGGCGGCTCACCACCCCCTCGGCCGCTGCCTTGAAGTTCTCCATGACTTCATCGATCGGCTGGCCCATCTGCGCATGGACGATGGCGCCATCCGCCACCAGGGTGAGCGCGGCGCCCACGGATACGGGATGGCCACCGAACAGGCGATCCAGCACGGACGACATTTCCTGCTTGTGCCGCCGGACCGTTGCCAGGATCTCATGGTCGGACGAGCCCAGTTCGGCAGCGGCATTGAGAAAGGCGCAGCCCCGGAAGTCGGGCTGGCCGAACCAGTTCCTGAGGGTGCTGGACAGCGCATCCAACGCTGGCGAGCCCCCGGCGGTCGCCTGCGCCAGGCTTGCCTGGAACCAGGAAATCCACCGCTCATGGCGGTAGTCGAGGTACGCCCGGATCAGGTCGTCCTTGCTGGCGTACTGGCGGTAGAAGGTGACTTTGCTGACCGACGACCGCTCGATGATCCGGTCCACGCCCGTGGCCCGGATGCCCTCTGCGTAGAAGAGGCCATGGGCTGCCACCAGGATGCGCTCGCGGGGCGGCAATGACTCGAAGGATGGCTCGGAAGTTTTCATGAAGACATTGTAGACAGATCGTTCCACCTTTGTTAGAGTGGCGCATGTAGACAGATCGTTCTACATCTCTTCAAAAGGTCACATCATGGAAACTCGCCCACCCCTGCCCCCTTTCTCTCTCGCAAGCGCCGTCCAAAAGGTCCGTCTGGCCGAGGATGGGTGGAACACACGCGATGCGGCCAAGGTCGCGATGGCCTATACCCTCGACACGAAATGGCGCAACCGGGCGGAGTTCGCCAACAGCCGCGCCGAGGCCCAGGCCCTTCTTGAGAGAAAGTGGAAGAAGGAGCTGGACTACCGGCTGATCAAGGAGCTTTGGCTGTACGGAGAAAACCGGATCGCAGTCCGCTATGCCTATGAGTGGCACGACGATGCCGGGAACTGGTTCCGGTCGTACGGCAACGAGAACTGGGAGTTCGAGGCCGACGGTCTCATGCGCCGGCGCTTCGCATGCATCAACGACATGCCCATCCAGGAGTCGGAGCGCAAGTTCCACTGGCCGCTGGGCCGTCGCCCCGATGACCACCCCGGTCTGTCCGACCTGGGCCTGTAGGCAAAGCCCCGGGCCACGTCCCGAGCCAGCGGGGCAGTCGGCCACTGCCGCGATGGCCTGGGCGGGGACGGGCTCCGCCTTACCGACTCAACGCCTTGCGGACCTCCGCCTGAAACGCCTCGCTGTTGCGAAGGCGCAGGTACTCCTGGTATGCGGCCCGATATTCCTGCGTTTCGACTCCGTAGGAGATCGATATCTCCGCATGGCGGTCCAATCCGGCGCGGCGCCAGAGTGCGAGATCGGCGATGACTTCGGCGCGGGACAGCGCTGCGCCCGATGGTGCTGTCGAGGCATCTTGCGGCTTCGAATAGGCAGCGAAGCAGGTAGAGAAAGCGATGGCGGCAAGCGCCGACTTCAGGACGAGTGCGCCTGCAGCAGCGGTGGGGGAGGGGGTTGTGTTTGACATGGTTTGACAGATGGGGGTGGGTGGAGCCGGGCCATGGCTTGGGCCGCCTGCTTGGGCAGGTCGCCTGGGCCGCGCGTCCCGCAGGGGTGTTCGGTTTCTTTGCTGTGTGGAAAGGGGGCTCCTTTCGGGAAGTGGCAGGTTCAGGGGGCAACGCTGGCGGGAAGACCGTGGCTGGCGGCTGCCAATGCCCTGGAAGGCTCCGGCGTCCAGCCGCCGCCCAGCGCCTTGAAGATCGCGACCGTCGATCGCGCCGACTCCGTCCGGGCCTGAGCCTGTGCATCCAGCACGCCCAGCAGGCTTTCATCCGCCTGCAGCACCTCGATCAGGCTGACCACGCCCTTGTCGTAGGCGGCGCCCGCGGCCTGCCGGGCCCGCGTGAGTGCCTCCGCACCCCTGGCGAGCACGGCCATCAGCTCCTGCCGCTTGTCCCGCGATACCAGGGCGTTCTCCACCTCTTCCGTGGCGCGCAGTACCGACTGCCGGTAGGCGGCAAGGCTTTCCGCCTCCTGTGCCTGCGCCTGTTGGATCTGGGCGTTGATGCGTCCGAAGTCGAACAGCCGCCAGCGCAGGCCGCCCACAAGGGTTGCCTGCGACGCGCCGGCCCCGAAGAGATTGCCCGCGGAGATGGAGGTTGCGCTGCCGATCAGGCCGCTGATCGACAGCTTCGGGTAGTACTCGGCGATCGCCACGCCGATGCGTGCGTTCGACGCTGCCAGGCGCCGCTCCGCCGCGATGAGGTCCGGGCGTCGCCGCAGCAGATCGCCGGGCGCCTCTGCCAGGGAAAGGGTTGGCAATACGGGGACCGGGCGGGGATCGGCCAGTTCGGTCCGGTGCGTGCCGGGTGCCGTGGCCAGCATCACGTCCATGGCGTTGAGGGCGGCTTCGAGCGCATTTTCCAGCGGCGGGACGGTGGCTTGTGCCCGTGCGAGCGCTCCCTCGACCTGGCGCAGCTGAAGCTCGGGTGCCAAGCCCTTGCCCCAACGCAGTTCGACGATGGAGCGCAGTTGCTGCTGGGTTTGCACTTGCGAGCGTGCCACTGCCAGCCGCGCCTGCAGGCCGCGAACCTGGATATAGGTGTCCGCAGTCTGGGCGGCCACCGCGAGCCGCACGGCAGTGGCGCCGGCTTCCGATGCCTGGTACTCGGCCAGGGAGGCCTGCCTGGCCCTGCGCAGGCCGCCGAAGAGATCAAGCTCCCAACTGGCCCCGAGGTTGGCCTCCTGGGCGCTGCCGTAGCGATCGAACCCCGGCATGGAGTCGAGGACCCGGCCCAGCGGAGTTTCGACCGACTGATAGCTCCTGGCTGTCTGCGCCGAGATCTGGGCCGACGGCAGCAACGCGGCTGCCGCCGCATCCAGCCCGGCGCGTGCCTGAAGCACGCGGCCAGCGGCCTGGGCAACATCCAGGTTCTGCTGCAGTGCCGCCGTGACGAGGTGCGCCATTTGCGCATCGCCAAAGGCTGCCCACCAGGCCGCAAGGTCCGTGGAGGAGGCCGGCGAAGGCGGCTTGCCCTCACCCAGAACGCGGCCGCCCATGTAGGCCTGGGGCAGGGCCGTGGCGGGCGGCTGGTAGTCAGGGCCTACCGCACATCCTGCACAGAGGCTGGCGAGCATCAGAAAGACGGGGGCGGCAAGACGCGGCATGTTCAACAGTCAGAAGCGTGGTGACGCTGTGACTATATTCCATAATGGTCACTTGCATAGTATTTTTTTGTTGGAGTAAGCTAGGCCGCATGAGCACCACCAACGTCTATCCGACCTCTGCGCGCGGCCCGGTCGAACACGATGTCCGGCAACAGATCGTGATTGCGGCGAAAGAGCATTTCAGCCGCTACGGCTACGAGAAAACCACGGTGTCCGACCTTGCCAAGGCCATCGGCTTTTCCAAGGCCTACATCTACAAGTTCTTCGAGTCCAAGCAGGTCATCGGCGAGATGATCTGTTCCAACTGCCTGATGGAGATGGAGGCGGAGATCCGCCAGGCCGTCGCCAGCACGGATGCGCCTCCCGAACAGCTGCGGCGCCTGTTCAAGGCGATCGTCGCTGCCACGCTGCGGCTTTTTTCCGAAGACCGCAAGCTGTACGAGATCGCCATTTCGGCGTCGGCCGAGCGCTGGCAGGCAGCGCAGGCCTATGAAGAACGCATGCATCAGCTGCTGCTGCAGATACTCGATGCCGGGCGCCAGCGGGGCGACTTCGAGCGCAAGACGCCGCTGGATGAAACCGGGCGCGCCATCTTCCTGGTCATGCTCCCCTATCTGAACCCGGTGATGCTGCAGCACAGCCTCGACCATGCGGATGAGGCGCCCGCGCAACTGGCCGGATTGGTGTTGAGAAGCCTGTCGCCCTAAAGCCCGCAATTGTGACCATTGACATAAATGGTCACTAATCACAGAATCGGGTCCTGCTCATTGATCGGGACCCCTCATGCTTCGGCACCGCCATCTGTCCATCGCCGCTGTCGGCACACTGTCACTTGCACTCGCGGCCTGCGGCAAAAGCCCGCAGCCAGATCCGCGCACCCAGCCACCCCTCGTTCGCACCACCCTGGTAGCGCCAGGCAATTCTTCCGAGCGCGTCTTCACCGGCACCATCGCGGCCAGGGTGCAGGGCGATCTTGGATTTCGCGTGGCCGGCAAGGTGCTGGAGCGCCTGGTGGATACAGGCCAGACGGTCAGGCGGGGCCAGGCCTTGCTGCGCCTCGACCCGGTGGACCTGAAGCTGGCCGCCAATGCCCAGCTGGAGGCCGTTGCAGCCGCCAGGGCACGTGCCCAGCAGGCCAGCGACGAGGAGCAGCGCTACCGTGACCTGCAGGGAACGGGTGCCGTTTCGGCCTTGGCCCATGAACAGATCAAGGCGGCCGCAGATGCCGCCCGCGCCCAGCTCAGGGCGGCCGAAGCACAGGCCGCAGTGGCGATCAACGCCAGCCGCTACGCCGAACTGCTGGCCGATGCCGATGGCATCGTGATGGAAACGCTTGCCGAGCCTGGCCAGGTCGTTAGTGCCGGCCAGGTGGTCGTGCGCCTCGCCCATGCCGGCAGGCGCGAAGCGGTCGTACAGTTGCCCGAAACACTGCGGCCCGCGCTGGGCTCGGCGGCCCAGGCCCGCCTGTTCGGCAGGGAGGATGTGATCATCCCCGCCAGACTGCGCCAGCTGTCCGATGTGGCGGACCGGGCCACCCGTACCTTTGAGGCCCGCTATGTGCTGGACGCCGGCGCGGCGGCCAGCGCCCCGCTGGGCAGCACGGTCACGCTCAGGATCGGCGGGGCATCGACAGCAACAGCTACATCGGCATCGACATCGACATCGACATCAACAGCGGGCAAGGCAACCATGCAGGTCCCCATCGGCGCCATCCTCGATGAGGGCAAGGGGGCTGCTGTCTGGGTGGTGCAGGGCGATCAGGTGAGGCGCCAGCCCGTCACCGTGGTTCAGGTGCAGGACGGCAATGCCCAGGTGGTGGGTGCGCTCGGCCTGGGGGCGCGGATCGTCGCGCTCGGTGCGCATTTGTTGAGCGAGGGCGCGCAGGTGCGACTGGGCAGCGAGGTGCCGGCGCCTTCAGCTGGACCAATGTCCACTGTGTCCCCTGCGCCCTCAGTGTCCACGGGAGCGTCCCGTGAGTGAAGGCCGTTTCAACCTATCGGCGCTTGCCGTCCGTGAGCGTTCCATCACGCTGTTCCTGATCCTGCTGATTTCGCTGACGGGTGTCTTTGCCTTCCTGAAGCTGGGCCGGGCGGAAGATCCGGCCTTCACCGTCAAGGTCATGACGATCATCACGGCCTGGCCTGGCGCCACCCCGCAGGAAATGCAGGACCAGGTGGCAGAGAAGCTGGAAAAGCGCCTGCAGGAGCTGCGCTGGTACGACCGCACCGAAACCTTCGTCAGGCCGGGGCTGGCCTTTACCACACTGACCCTGCTCGACTCCACGCCCCCCGGCGAGGTGCAGGAGGAGTTCTACCAGGCACGCAAGAAGCTCGGTGACGAAGCCCGCAACCTGCCGGCGGGCGTGATCGGCCCTATGGTGAACGACGAGTACGCCGACGTGACCTTTGCGATCTACGCCCTCAAGGCGCGCGGCGTAGAGCCCCGGGCGCTGGTGCGCGACGCCGAAGCCTTGCGCCAGCGTCTTTTGCATGTGCCGGGCGTCAAGAAGGTCAACATCGTCGGCGAGCAATCCGAGCGGATCTACGTGGAGTTCTCGCACGAGCGCCTGGCCACGCTGGGCATCAGCCCGCAGGACGTCTTCGCGGCATTGAACAACCAGAACGCTCTCACCCCTGCCGGGTCGGTGGAGACCCAGGGACCGCAGGTGTTCATCCGCATCGACGGGGCGTTCGACGCGCTGCAGAAGATCCGCGACACGCCCATCGTGGCCCAGGGCCGCACGGTCAGGCTGTCCGACATCGCCACCGTCCAGCGCGGCTACGAAGACCCCTCGACCTTCATCATCCGCAACGGCGCGGAGCCGGCCTTGCTGCTGGGCATCGTCATGCGCGACGGCTGGAACGGGCTGGACCTGGGCAAGGCGCTGGACAGGGAGGTGGGCGCCATCAACGCAGACCTGCCGCTGGGCATCGGCCTGAGCAAGGTGACGGACCAGGCCGCGAACATCAGCGCCGCCGTCGATGAGTTCATGCTCAAGTTCCTGGCCGCGCTGCTGGTCGTGCTGGTGGTGTGCTTCGCCAGCATGGGCTGGCGCGTTGGCGTGGTGGTGGCTGCGGCCGTGCCGCTGACGCTGGCGGCCGTGTTCATCATCATGGCCGCCACGGGAAAGAATTTCGACCGCATCACGCTCGGCTCGCTGATCCTTGCGCTGGGCCTGCTGGTGGACGACGCCATCATCGCCATCGAGATGATGGTGGTGAAGATGGAGGAGGGCTACGACCGCGTGGCCGCGTCCGCCTACGCCTGGAGCCATACCGCGGCGCCCATGCTGTCCGGGACGCTGGTGACGGCGGTGGGCTTCATGCCCAACGGGTTCGCCCGCTCCTCTGCAGGCGAGTACACCAGCAACATGTTCTGGATCGTCGGCATCGCGCTCATCGTGTCCTGGGTGGTGGCCGTGGTGTTCACGCCCTATCTCGGCGTGAAGATGCTGCCCCCTCTCAAGAAGATCGAGGGCGGACATGCGGCGATGTATGGCACGCCCCGCTACGAGCGCCTGCGGCGCGTGCTGGGCAAGGTGATCGCCCGCAAGGCGCTGGTGGCCGCAGTCGTGGGCGGGCTCATGGTGGCTTCCGTGCTGGGCATGTCCATCGTGAAGAAGCAGTTCTTTCCCATCTCCGACCGGCCCGAGGTGATGGTCGAGGTGCAGATGCCCTACGGCACCTCCATCGGCCAGACGAGCGAGACCACCCGCACGGTGGAAGCCTGGCTGCTGCAGCAGCCCGAATCGGAGATCGTGACCGCCTATATCGGCCAGGGCGCACCGCGCTTTTTTCTGGCCATCTCCCCTGAGCTGCCCGACCCGTCGTTCGCCAAGATCGTCGTGCGCACCGCCAACCAGGAGCAGCGCGACGCACTCAAGCTCAGGCTGCGCGAGGCCATCTCCCAGGGACTGGCTCCGCAGGCGCAGGTACGCGCATCGCAGATCGTGTTCGGGCCGTACTCCCCGTTCCCCGTGGCATATCGCGTCTCCGGCCCCGACCCGCAGCGGCTGCGCGACATTGCCGGCCAGGTGCACAAGGTGCTGCACGACAGCCCGATGATGCGGACCGTGAACTCCGACTGGGGCGTGCGCACCCCCGTCATGCGCTTCACCCTGGACCAGGACCGGCTGCAGGCCATGGGCCTGACCTCTGCGGCGGTCGCACAGCAGCTGCAATTCCTGCTCAGCGGCGTGCCCGTGACCACCGTGCGCGAGGACATCCGCACCGTGCAGGTGATGGCGCGTTCTGCGGGCGGCACCCGCCACGATGTGGCCAGGGTCGGCGACTTCACGCTCACCAACGCCACTGGCCAGCGCATACCGCTGTCGCAACTGGGCGAGGTCACCGTGCAGATGGAGGAGCCCGTCATGCGCCGCCGCGACCGCATGCCCACCATCACGGTCCGCGGAGACATCGATGACAGCCTGCAGCCGCCCGATGTGTCGGCGGCCCTCACCCGGCAGCTGGAGCCCATCAGGAAGGCGTTGCCTGCGGGCTACCGCATCGACGAGGCCGGCTCCATCGAGGAATCCGGCAAGGCCATGGCGGCCATGCTGCCCCTGTTCCCGATCATGATCGCCATCACGCTGATCATCATCATCTTGCAGGTGCGGTCGATATCGGCCATGGTCATGGTGTTCCTGACAAGCCCCCTGGGATTGATCGGCGTGGTGCCGACGCTCATCGTCTTTCAGCAGCCCTTCGGCATCAATGCACTGGTGGGGCTGATCGCGCTGTCGGGCATCCTGATGCGCAATACGCTGATCCTGATCGGGCAGATCCAGCACAACGAACAGGAGGGGCTTGAGCCGTTCCAGGCGGTGGTGGAGGCCACCGTCCAGCGCGCCCGGCCCGTGATCCTGACCGCGCTGGCGGCGATCCTGGCCTTCATCCCGCTGACCCAATCGGTGTTCTGGGGAACGCTGGCCTATACGCTGATCGGCGGCACGCTCGCCGGCACGGTGCTGACGCTGGTCTTCCTGCCCGCCATGTACTCGATCTGGTTCAGGATCAGGCCCGGCGAAGCACGGCGCTGATGCACGGCACACGTGCCCAGGGCTTTGGCCGATTGGCCACAATGGGGCATCCCGTTCCAGGCTCAGGAGGCCATGCATGTCCGACATCCGCTGCGGCGATTCCATCCACCCAAGCGCATCCCTGGGCCGCCGCTGCGCGCGTGCCGCCGCTCCCCTGCTGGCGGCGCTGCTGCTGTCGCCGCTGGCCCAGGCCGCGCTCAAGGAGGGCGACAGCGCGCCGCGCTTCACCACGCCGGCTGCCGTGGCGGGCAAGGCCTTCGATTTCGACATGGCCGCCACGCTCAGGAAGGGGCCGGTGGTGCTGTATTTCTTCCCCAAGGCCTTCACGCAGGGCTGCACCATGGAAGCCCATGCCTTTGCCGAGGCCACGCCGCGCTTCGCGGCCATGGGTGCCACGGTGGTGGGCATGTCGCATGACGACATCGATACGCTCAAGCGCTTTTCCACCGAGGCCTGCCGCGACCAGTTCGCCGTGGCATCGGACCCGCAGGCGCAGACCATCCGCGCCTACGACGCCTCGGCCGCCGCCGACCCCCAGCGCGCCGACCGAATTTCCTACGTGATCGGGCAGGACGGCAAGGTCCGCTTCGTGCACATGGGCTCGGACCCGGACGAGCATGTGCGCCAGACCGAGGCCGCGGTCAAGCGGCTGACCGGAAAGTAGCCCGCCGCG
Organism: Delftia sp. UME58; assembly: GCF_014170385.1. NCBI lineage: Bacteria > Pseudomonadati > Pseudomonadota > Betaproteobacteria > Burkholderiales > Comamonadaceae > Delftia > Delftia sp. UME58. The sequence goes on along the minus strand of NZ_LZZV01000052.1, from coordinate 227,806 downwards.
CGGCCCCTGTCAGGGGCCGTTGCCCTCGCTGGCCAGGATCTCGGCGTATTCCTCGTCCGTGAACAGCCTGGAGCGTGTGTGGAAGGCCTTGCCCGTGCTGCCCTCCAGCGAGAAGGTGCCGCCCTGGCCATCGATCACGTCGAGGATGAGCTGGGTGTGCTTCCAGTATTCATACTGCGACTTGCCGATGTAGAAGGGCGCGCCGCCCACCTGGCCCAGCAGCACGTCCTGGGCGCCTATCGTCAGCTCGCCGGGCAGGTAGCAGTTGGCGGCACTGTTGTCGCAGCAGCCCCCGGACTGGTGGAAGAACACCGGCCCGTGCTGCGCCTGCAGGTCGGCGATCAGCGCCAGGGCGGCGTCGGTGGCAGTCACTTTGTCAACCATGGGTTGGTCCTTTCCTGGGCGGCCGGCCGCGCTGTGCGCCGCCGGCCGCATTCACCTGGGAAGAACTTCAGAAGAAGCCCAGCTTGTTCTCGCTGTAGCTGACCAGCAGGTTCTTGGTCTGCTGGTAGTGGTCCAGCATCATCTTGTGGGTCTCGCGGCCGATGCCCGATTCCTTGTAGCCGCCGAAGGCCGCGTGCGCCGGGTAGGCGTGGTAGCAGTTGGTCCACACGCGCCCGGCCTTGATGGCGCGGCCCATGCGGTAGGCCACGTTGCCGTTGCGGCTCCACACGCCCGCGCCCAGGCCGTAGAGCGTGTCGTTGGCAATGGCCAGGGCCTCGGCCTCGTCCTTGAAGGTGGTCACGGCCAGCACGGGGCCGAAGATTTCCTCCTGGAAGATGCGCATCTTGTTGTGGCCCTTGAACAGCGTGGGCTGCACGTAGTAGCCGCCTTCCAGGTCGCCGCCCAGATGGGCCTGGCCGCCGCCGGCCAGCACCTCGGCGCCTTCCTGCTTGCCCAGGTCCAGGTACGACAGGATCTTGGTGAGCTGCTCCTTGGACGCCTGCGCGCCCATCATGCTGTCGGTGTCCAGGGGGTTGGCATGCCGGATGGCGGCCACGCGCTGGAGCACGCGCTCCATGAAGCGGTCGTAGATGCTTTCCTGGATCAGCGCGCGGCTGGGGCAGGTGCAGACCTCGCCCTGGTTGAAGGCGAACAGCACCAGTCCTTCGACGGCCTTGTCGAGGAAGGCATCGTCCTTGTCCATCACATCGGCGAAGAAGATGTTGGGCGACTTGCCGCCCAGCTCCAGCGTGGCCGGGATCAGGTTGTTGGCCGCGGCCTGGGCGATCACGCGGCCCGTGGAGGTGGAGCCCGTGAAGGCGATCTTGGCGATGCGCTTGCTGGTGGCCAGCGGCATGCCGGCCTCGCGGCCGAAGCCGTTGACGATGTTGAGCACGCCGGGCGGCAGCAGGTCGGCAATGAGCTCGGCCAGGATCAGGATGCTGATGGGCGTGGACTCGGCCGGCTTGAGCACCACGCAGTTGCCTGCGCCCAGCGCGGGCGCCAGCTTCCAGGCCGCCATGAGGATGGGGAAGTTCCAGGGAATGATCTGGCCCACCACGCCCAGCGGCTCCTGGATGTGATAGGCCACCGTGGTCTCGTCGATATGGCTGAGCGCACCTTCCTGGGCGCGCACGCAGCCCGCGAAATAGCGGAAATGGTCCACGGTCAGCGGGATGTCGGCATTCAGCGTCTCGCGGATGGCCTTGCCGTTGTCCACGGTCTCGGCATAGGCGAGCAGCTCCAGGTTGGCTTCGATGCGGTCGGCGATCTTCAGCAGGACGTTCGCACGCTCGGCCGCGCTGGTGCGGCCCCAGGCGTCGCTGGCGGCATGGGCGGCGTCCAGCGCCAGTTCGATGTCTTCGGCCGTGGAGCGTGCGGCGCGGGTGTAGACCTTGCCGCTGATGGGGGTGACCACGTCGAAGTACTGCTCCTTGACCGGAGGTACGAACCTGCCGCCGATGAAGTTGTCGTAGCGGGCCTTGTAGGCGATCTTGGCGCCAGCGGCGCCGGGTGCTGCGTAGACGGTCATGCTGCTTGTCTCCTGAGGATGCTTATGGGTCTGTCGTGATCGGGTGTGGATCGGCATATCCGGCCATGGCCGGACGGCAGACATGATTCAAAAGCCGTGCCAGCCTGCAGGCCGCAGGGCAGGTGCCCGCAAAGGCATGCGGGACGTGGCTGCTGCGGGTATTCCCGTGCGCGTTCGCCCTGTGCCGTGACGTTCCGCAACAGGACAACTGTCCAGAAATGGAACAGTCGGGTGCCTGGCCTGCCACTTGGCTTGCCCGGTGCCCGCCGGCCCCGCATACTGGTCTGCAACGCGGCGCAATGACGCCCGAGCAGGAGACAGCATGCAATCGAGAGCTTCCCTTGTGGCCTTGCGCCAGGCCCGTCACAGCCTGATGGAGTCAGGCCTGTGCCCCAGCGGCCTGGTGGACGAGCGCCTGGCGCGCTCGTGGCAGCGCTGCATCGAGCAGGGACTGCGTCCCACCGGGCGCCTGGGCGCCGCCGACAACCTGGAGCAGCACGCGCTGGGCGTGCTGCGCAGCCGCCACCACGCGCTGCTGGCGCATTCACGGCCCGTCATGGAATACCTGTCCGAGCAGGTGCGCGGCAGCCAGAGCGTGGTGGTGCTGGCCGGCCCCTGCGGCACCCTGGTGGATACCTGCGGCGACCCCTTCTTTCTGGGCAAGGCAGAGCGCGTGGCCCTGGCCAGCGGTGCGTCCTGGCATGAGGCGCAGCGCGGCACCAATGCCATCGGCACGGCACTGGCCGAGATGGACTCCATCGAAATCCAGGGCGGCGAGCATTTCCTGGAGCGCAACGGCTTTCTCACCTGCGCGGCCGCGCCCATCCTGTCGGGCACGGGCCAGCTGCTGGGCATCCTGGACATCTCCAGCGAACATGGCCGGGGCAGCCCGCACACGCTGGGGCTGGTCGGCACGGCGGCCCGCATGATCGAAAACCGCCTCATGGCCTGCGATGGCCAGCGCCACATCCGCCTGCACCTGCACGCGCGGCCCGAAGGCATTGGCACGGTGGCCGAAGGCATTGCGCTGATCTCCGCGGACGGATGGCTGGTGGGCGCCAACCGCGCCGCGCTGGCCTTGCTGCGCCTGTCGCGGGCGCAGCTGGGCAGCGTGTCGCTGGAGCAGGTGCTGGACGCCGGCCTGGAGGAGCTGCTGTCACGCCAGCACCGCCAGCCCGATGCGGCCCAGCCGCTGCGGCGCCATGACGGCACGGCGCTGTTCGGCCAGCTGGTGCCGGACCGGCGCACGGTACGGTCCTCGGTCGTGGAGCGGGCTGCAGAGCAACACCAACAGCAACAGGAACCGCAGCAGCCGGCGCGCGATGCGCTGGCGCGGCTGGACACGGGCGATGCGCGCTGGCGCGCGGCGGCCGACAAGGCGCGGCGCGTGCTGGGCAAGCCGATTGCGCTGCTCATCCAGGGCGAGTCCGGCGTGGGCAAGGAATGGTTTGCGCGCGCGGCCCACGACAGCGGGCCGCGCCGCGACGGCCCCTTCGTGGCCATCAACTGCGCGGCCATGCCCGAGTCGCTGATCGAGGCCGAGCTGTTCGGCTACCGCCAGGGCGCCTTCACGGGCGGGCGGCGCGAAGGACAGGCGGGCCTGCTGCGCCAGGCGCATGGCGGCACCCTGTTCCTGGACGAGATCGGCGACATGCCGCTGGCGCTGCAGACCCGGCTGCTGCGCGTGCTGCAGGAGCGGCAGGTGGTGCCGCTGGGCGGCGGCGAGCCCGTTGCCGTGGATTTCGCGCTGGTCAGCGCCTCCAACCGCAGGCTGCGCGAGGAGGCCGACCAGGGGCGTTTTCGTGCCGACCTGTACTACCGCATCAACGGCCTGGCCGTGGAGCTGCCGCCGCTGCGCGAGCGCGGCGACTTCGAGGCGCTGGCCGCGCGCATGCTGGCCGACATCGAACCCGCCCGCCCGCTGCGCATGGCACCGGCCCTGCTGGCGCAGCTGGCCGGCCATGGCTGGCCCGGCAATCTGCGCCAGTGCGCCAGCGTGCTGAGAACGGCCTGCGCCATGCTCGATCCCCATGAGGACTGCCTGCAGTGGCAGCATCTGCCCGACGACTTCCAGGCCGAGCTGGCGCAGACCGCCCGCAGCAGTCCCCGGCTCGACGCTGCGCCGCAGAGCCTGGATGAACTCTCGCGCTCGGCCGTGCGGCAGGCGCTGGAGAACTGCCGGGGCAATGTCACCCAGGCCGCGCGCATGCTGGGCATCAGCCGCCAGACGCTGTACCGCAAGCTGGCCCAGGACCGTGCGGCGGACGGCTTGCGGCTGCAGTGAGGCGCCTGCCGGTACTCAGGCCTTGAAGGTAATCCAGGGCCTGAGCTTCACGGCGGCGTGGATCAGGCCGGCGGCCTCCTGCGACTCGATGACCGGGCCGATGGGCTTGTAGGCTTCGGGCGCCTCCTCGATGCGGCGCTCCTCGCGCAGCGTCACGCATTGCCAGCCCTGTTCGCCCGCATGGCCCGCACGGGCTTCGGGCCGCAGCGCGCGCACGGCCTGGCGGCGCATGCGCCGCCCCGCGCGGCCTGGCGGTGCTCCACACCATTGCGCGCCTGCCCAACGCCCGGTGGTAGGGCGCGCCTGATTCCCGCCTTCCCCCTCAAGCCACTGCCTGGCACTTCCATGAATCCACTTGCCTTGCCCACACGCCGCTCGCTCCTGAAAATCGCCGCCGGCCTGCCGTGCTGTCGGCCTTGCCCAGCATCACCGAAGTGCCGGCGCTGCGCGATTTCGAGTACGACAGCCTGGCGGGCTACTTCGTCAAGCGCGGCACGCCGCAGGATGTCAAGCAGCGCCTGAACCAGGCCATCGGCCAGGCCCTGCTGGACCCGCAGGTCATCGCCAGGCTGGAGGCCGACGGCCGTGATGCCGCCAAGCCCATGGGCCTGGACGATGCGGCGGCCGCCTATGCGCGCGAGATCGCCAAGTACCGCGAAATGATCCGCGTCACGGGCTACGTGCAGGCGGATTGAGAACGGAAGCCGCAACCTACGCGAGTGCGCCCTTCAGCAGCTCGGCCATGCGCGGCAGGTCGGGCTCGGCGCTGGTCACCAGCCAGATGGCGCGCTCATAGGCGGCGCCCGCGATGGGCAGCATGCGGCAGTCGCCCATGAAGCGCTCCAGGCCCGTCCAGTGCGGCACCAGGCCCACGCCCATGCCGTCGGCGGCCAGCATGGCAATGGCCTCCAGCGCGTCCAGGTCGCACAGCACCGCAGGCTCCAGCCCCTGGTCGGCCAGCCAGTCGGCCGCATGGCGGCCACCCCAGGCATCGGGGTCGTAGCGTATGTAGGGCAGGCTGCGCAGCAGCGCGGCCGGCCGGCCGCGTGCCTGGGGCGGGGCCAGCAGCACCAGCGGCTCGCTGCGCAGCTGCACGCTGCGCAGCGCCTTGGGCAGTTCAAAAGGGGGCGCCACGATGACGGCGGCATCGAGCTCGCCGGCCTGCAGCATCTGGAACAGCGCGCGCGAGGTGCCCGGCACGATGACGGGCCGGCACTGTGGCGCCGCCTGCGTGAGCTTGCGCAGCGCGGCCGGCAGCATGCCGGTGAGCGCGGTCGAGATGGCGCCGATGCGCAGCGTGCCGGCCAGCCCATCGGCGCTGGCATCGCTGCCCAGCAGCGCGGCCTCGCGCACCAGGCGCCGCGCGCGCGGCAGCAGGGCCAGGCAGGCCTGGGTGGGGCGGGCCGCATGGCCGCTGCGCGAGAGCAGGGCAAAGCCCAGTTCGCGCTCCAGCGCCTGCACGCGCTGGCCCACGGCGGCGGCGGTCAGGTGCTCGGCGCGCGCCGCATCGGCGATGGAGCCGCTGTCCACCACGGCGATCAGGCTCTTGAGATAGCGGGTCTCCAAAAGATTTCCTTGGGGATTGCAAAGAAATCGACGCTATCACTTTTGAAAAGCCTCTGCTAGGCTCGCGCCACCCACGGCAGGCCACGGCCTGCGAACCTGCCTGCACCACAAGCACAACCAAAGGATCAGCCATGCGCACCAGCTTCCACCTTGCCTACCATGTCCGCGATCTGGACGAAGCGCGCGCCTTCTACGGCACGCTGCTCGGCTGCCAGGAAGGCCGCAGCACCGAGACCTGGGTGGACTTCGACTTCTTCGGCCACCAGATCTCGCTGCACCTGGGCGAGCCCTTCCCGGTCACGAACACCGGCCGCGTGGGCGACCACATGGTGCCCATGCCCCACCTGGGCCTGGTGATGGCCATGGACGACTGGAAGGCCCTGGCCGCGCGGCTGTCCGGCGGCGTGGTGGATTTCGTGCTGCAGCCCGGCATCCGCTTCGAGGGCGAGCCCGGCGAGCAGGCCACCATGTTCTTCCGCGACCCCAGCGGCAATCCCATCGAGGTCAAGGGCTTCGCCGACCTGGACAAGGTTTTCGCCAAATGAGCGGTTCGCTGTCTCCGCGCGCCTCGCTCCCCCCGCTCCCTTTCGTCTGCGCACCCGGCTACCCGGCAGCCCAGGCCTGGCTGCAGGCCCTGCAGGCCGCCCTGCCAGAGGAGCGCGTGGTGGCGCTCGATGCGCTGGATGCGGACCAGCGCGCGGCCTGCGAGGTCGCCATCGTCGCAAATCCCCAGCCTGCCGACCTGCGCACGCTGCCGCGCCTGCAATGGGTGCACAGCGTCTGGGCCGGCGTGGAGCGCCTGGTGGCCGACCTGGGCGATACCGACCTGCGCATCGTCCGCCTGGTGGACCCGCAACTGGCCGACACCATGGCCGAGGCCGTGCTGGCCTGGACCCTGTACCTGCACCGCGACATGCCGTGCTATGCCCGCCAGCAGGCCGCGCGCCAATGGCTGGCGCATGACGGCGTGCGCGCGCAGGACAGGACGGTATCGCTGCTGGGCCTGGGCGCACTGGGCAAGGCCGCCGCGCAGCGGCTGCTGTCGGCGGGATTCCAGGTGCGCGGCTGGAGCCGCACGCCCAGGCACATCGAGGGCGTGCAATGCCATGCGGGTGATGCCGAGCTGCCCGCCATGCTGGCGCATACCGACATCCTCGTATGCCTGCTGCCGCTCACGCCGCAGACGCGCGGCATCGTCGGCGCGCAGGCGCTGGCCGCGCTGCCTGCCCATGCCTCGCTGATCAACTTCGCGCGCGGCCCCATCGTGGACGATGCCGCGCTGCGCGCCGCCCTGGACGGCGGCCGCCTGGCCCATGCCGTGCTGGACGTGTTCGAGCAGGAGCCCCTGCCCGAAGCGTCCTGGCAGTGGGCGCATTCCGCCGTGACCGTGCTGCCCCACATCTCGGCACCCACGGACCGCGCGACGGCATCGGCCATCGTGGCGGGCAACATCCGGCGCTGGCGCGCCGGCGGCGAGCTGCCGCAGGCGGTGGACGCGGCGCGGGGCTACTGAGGGCGGCTACGGTACGGCTATGGCACGGCTATGGCACGGCTATGGCACGGCTATGGCACGGCTATGGCACGGCTATGGCACGGCTATGGCACGGCTATGGCACGGCTATGGCACGGCTATGGCACGGCTATGGCACGGCCATGGACTGGCTTCTGAGCCAGTCCATGACGGCGCGCACATGGGGGCCCGGCTCCCGTTGCTCGCCCACGGCCAGATGGTAGGTATGGCCGGTGATCGAGGGGCCGAAGGGTTGCACCAGGTGGCCGGCCGCAATGTCCTCGGCCACCAGGGCCAGGCTCACCAGGGCAATGCCATGACCGGCAATGGCCGCCTGGATGGCATGGCCCTCGTCGGAAAAGCGCAGTTGCCCCGCCGGTGAATTCCAGGCCAGGCCTGCCTCGTCAAACCAGCGCTCCCAGGTGGGATTGCTGGCGTGCGCCGTCTTCCAGTCAAAGCGGATCAGCGGCAGGCGGGCCAGGTCGGCCGGACCCAGCACGCCCAGACGGGGATTGGCCACGGGCGCAAAGCGGTCGCTGAACAGGGGCTCGGCCACCAGGCCCGGATAGGGGCCGCGCCCGTAGCGCACGGCGATATCGACGGCATGGGAGCGCAGGTCCACCACATCGTCCGAGGCCTGCAGTTGCAGGTCCACCTCCGGGTGCATCGCGCGGAAGCTGGCCATGCGCGGCACCAGCCATTTCACGGTGAACGCATTGGTGGCCGAGATGCTGACCTGGGCGCGCAGGCGCTTTTGCAGAAGGCGCTCCAGCGTGGCGGCAAAGGCGTCGAAACCGTCGCGCAGCACCGGATAGAGCTGGGCGCCGGCCTCGGTCAGCACCACCTTGCGTACCTGGCGATCGAACAGCGCCAGGCCCAGCTGTTCCTCCAGCGCGCGGATCTGGTGGCTGATGGCCGTGGGTGTCACGGCCAGGTCGTCGGCGGCCTGCTTGAAGCTGCCCAGGCGGGCGGCGGCCTCGAAGGCGCGCAGTGCGGAAAGTGGCAGCTGGTTGCGTTGCATGAGGGCTGGAGGATGCAAGGGTCGGGAGAGGAATGGGGTGAGGAAAACTCATCTTATGCCTGACAAATGAACCTTTGTCGCAATCATCCGGCTTCCCTATCGTCCACCCATGCCCCAAGCGCGATCCTGCCGGGGATGGATGAAGGAAATGAAACCATGCTGCACCGTGTCACCACGCAACCCGATCCCTACGAGCCGTTTTTGCTGTCGCAAGGCATTCGCTTTGGCGAGCTGCTGTTCATCTCCGGCCAGGCCGGCGCCGGAGACGATGGCCGCATCGTGCCGGGCGGCTTCCTGGCCCAGGGCCGGCAGGCGTTTGCCAATCTGCGCCGCGCGCTGGAGGCGGGCGGCTCCAGCCTGAAGGACGTGATCAAGGTCACCATCTTCGTCACCGACATGGGCCACTTCGACGAGGTGGTCGCCCTGCGCCGCGAGTTCTTCGGAGCCCCCTATCCGGCCGACACGATTGCCCAGATCCAGGCGCTGTACGACCCGGCGGCCATGATCGAGATCGAGGCCATTGCAGCCGTGCGTGATGGCCAGGCGCGCTGACATGGTTGCGGCCGTTCTGTTCGAGTCCCTGCGCCTGGGCTCCATCACCGTGCCCAACCGCCTCGTCGTGGCCGTGCGGCGCGCGGTGGGCGCGGACTTCGTGCTCGGCGTGCGCATCTCCCAGGGCAAGGTCAATGACTTCGGCCACAAATGGGCAGGCGGTGCGCAGCAGGCAGCCGAGCTGTTCGCCACGCTGGGCGCCCAGCCCATCGACTACCTGCACACGACGGAGTTCATGGCATGGAAGCCGGCCTTTGACGACACTGGCCCAAGCCTGGCCGCGCTGGCCCGTGCGCAGCTGGCGCAACGCGCGGTACCCGTGCTCGCCAATGGCTCACTGCAGGAGAACGCGCAGGCAGCAGGCATGCTGGCGCGGGGCGAGGCCGATTTCGTGTCCCTGGGCCGTGGTGCACTCACGCATGCCGACTGGCCGCTACGCGTGCGCGCCGGGTTGCCGCTGGCCGCCTTCGATCCGGGCATGCTGGCGCCCATTGCGGATCTGGAGCATGCCGCGCGGCATGCGGCAAGAACTGACGCGGTCTGCTGAGCCAATTGCTGCACCTGGTGCAGCAGTGAACTGCATGCCGCAGCATTGCTGCCTTCAATCGAATCTTCTACGCTGCACCCATTTCACGGAGCAGCGAGATGAAGCCATTGATCAAGGTCCGCATGGACGCCGCAGGCACCCCCGACGCCATGCGCCTGGAGCCGGTCGAGGTGCAGGCGCCCGGCCCCGGCCAGGTCTGGCTGGAGCAGACCGCCATCGGCGTGAATCCGCTGGACGTGAGCCAGCGCAAGGGCGCTGTCGCCATCGCCTTTCCCTCGGGCCTGGGGCTGGAGGGCGCGGGGCGGGTGGCCGCCGTGGGCGAGGGCGTGACGAATGTGGCCGTGGGCGAGCGCGTGGGCTACGCCACGGGGCCGCTGGGCGCCTATGCCAGCGCCCGCCTGTATCCGGCCGAGCGCCTGGTGAAGCTGCCCGATGCGCTGCCTGACGACGCGGCGGCGGCCGTGCTGTTCAAGGGCATCACGGCGCAGTACCTGCTCAAGACCACCCATGCCGTGGGCCCCGGCAGCCGCATCGTGATCTATGGCGCCGCCGGTGCGCTGGGCCAGCTGATGTGCGCCTGGGCCAGGCACCTGGGCGCCCTGGTGATGGGCGTGGTGTCCAAGGCCGCCAGCGTGGAGCGCGCGCGGGCGGCCGGCTGCGACGAGGTCTTCGTGTTCGATGCGGCCACGCTGCCGGGCCAGGTGCTGCAGGCCACCCGGGGCCTGAAGGCCGACGTGGTCTACGACCCCATCGGTCGCACGACGCTGGGCGCCTCGCTGGACTGCCTGCGCCCGCGCGGCCTGCTGGTGTCCTTCGGGGCGACCTCCGGCCTGCCCGATCCCATCTCGGTGGCCACGCTCAATGCCAAGGGCTCGCTGTTCCTCACGCGCCCTTCGCTGGCCGCGCACACGGCCACGGCGGCCGAGTACCAGGAGCGCGCACGGGACGTGCTGGCCGCCGTGGCGGCCGGCATCATCGTGCCAGGTGTCTGGCGCCGGTATGCGCTGGCGGAGGTGGCGCAGGCGCATGGCGATCTGGAGCAGGGACGCTCCCAAGGTGCGATCATCCTGACCCCATGAACCTTCTGGACAGCCAGCACGCCGATGAACTGGCGGCCCTGGTGGCGCTGCATGAACAAGGCTCCTTCGCTGCGGCGGGGCGGGCCTTGCTGCGCCATCCGTCCGTGCTGTCCAAACGCCTGAACGCGCTGGAGGCCCGGCTGGGCGTGCGGCTGGTGGAGCGCAGCACACGCCATCTGCACCTGACCGACGAGGGCCTGCGCCTGGTGGACAAGGTGCGCCAGGCGGCCGGCCTGATTGCCGATGCCCAGAAGGAGGCCGCCCAGGGCGCCTCGCAGGCGCGGGGCCGGCTGCGGCTGTCGCTGCCGGGCGCCATGGGGCGGCGCTGGCTCAGCCCGCTGCTGGCGGAGTTTGCGCTGGCGCATCCGCAGATCGTGCTGGAGGTGGAGTACGCGGACCGCTTCGTGGACATCGTGGGCGAACGCTTCGACGCGGCGGTGCGCATAGGCCGGCTGGCGGACAGCCGGCTGGTGGCGCTGCGGCTGGGCGGGCACCAGCGCATCCTGGGCGCCGCGCCCGCCTATCTGCAGGCCCACGGCACGCCGGTGCACCCCGAGGACCTGGCGGCGCACCGCTGCCTGGGCTTCACGGGGCTGCAATCGTTTCCGCAATGGGAGCTGGTGCACGGTGGCGCATCGGGCGATGTGCCGCAGGGCCAGGCCCGGCACACCGTGCTGGTGCGCGGCCCCATGGTCAGCAATGACAGCGAGGCCCTGCTCACGGCCGCCGTCATGGGCGTGGGCATTCTGGCGGGCGGCGACTGGCTGATGAGCGAGCACATGGCCGCAGGCCGGCTGGTGCGGGTGCTGCCGCAATGGCGCCTGGATGGCGCCTCGGGCATCTACTTCGTGCGGCCCTCGGCGGCGTTCAGCAGCGCGGCCATGACGGCGCTGCGCGACTGCCTGGTGCGGTGGTTTGCCACGCGCAGCCCCTGGCGCACGGGGCATGACACACTGGCGCCGCCCCCATCCCTGCCTCCGCCTTTTTCCGCATCCGCTCCATGACCCAAAAAACCTCGCCGCCCGCCTTGGCGGCCGCCTTGCTTCCCTGGCTGTTCGTGCTGCTGTGGAGCACGGGCTTCATCGGCGCCAAGTTCGGCCTGCCCTATGTGGAGCCGCTGACCTTTCTGACGCTGCGCTATGCCATCGTCCTGGTGCTGATGGCGGCGGTGGCCCTGGTGCTGCGCGCGCCCTGGCCACGGTCGGCGCGCCAGTGGCTGCACATTGGCGTGTCAGGGCTTTTCGTGCATGGCGTGTACCTGGCCGGCGTGTTCACGGCCATCGCCCATGGCCTGCCTTCGGGCGTGACGGCCCTGGTGGTGGGGCTGCAGCCGCTGATCACGGCGCTGGTGGCCGGCACGTTGCTGGGCGAGTCCGTGCGGCCCCGGCAGTGGGCCGGGCTGGCGCTGGGCTTCACGGGCGTGGCCCTGGTGGTGGCGGGCAAGATCGCCTCGGTGCCGGTCCATGCCCTGCTGGCCATGCTGGTGCCGGCCGTGGTGGCGCTGGCCGGCATCACGGCCGGCACGCTGTACCAGAAGCGGTTCTGCCCCTCGTTTGATCTGCGTACGGGCTCGGTGATCCAGTACCTGCCCTGCCTGGTGGCGACGGGGGCGCTGGCCCTGGCCACGGAAACCATGCAGGTGCGCTGGAGCGGCGAATTCCTGTTCGCGCTGGGCTGGCTGGTGCTGGTGCTGTCCGTGGGCGCGGTCAGCCTGCTCAACCTGCTGATACGCCGCGGCGGCACCGTGCACGTGGCCAGCCTGTTCTACCTGACGCCGCCGGCCACGGCCCTGATCGCCTGGGCCATGTTCGGCGAGACGCTGGGCGGCCTGGCGCTGGCGGGCATGGCCTTGACCGCGGGCGGCGTGTGGCTGGCGCGCCAGGGGCGCTAGCTCCTGCGTCATGCCGATCCGGGGCATGCGCAAAGGCCCGATACTCCGGCACTGTCAGCCCACGAATACCGGATTTCCGCACCATGCCCATCAATGAACTGCGTGCCATCGCCACCTTTGCCAAGGCGGTCGAGCTGGGCAGCCTGCGCCAGGCGGCGCTGTCCCAGGGCGTGAGCCCCCAGGCCGCCAGCCAGGCCGTGGCCCATCTGGAGCAGCACCTGGGCGTGCGCCTGCTGCACCGGACCACGCGCAGCCTGGCGCTGACCGAGGAGGGCCAGCGTTTCCTGCAGGACACCCAGCCGGCGCTGGCCGCGCTGGACCGCGCACTGAACCTGGCACGCGACAGCCGCGAGGGCATTGCGGGGCCGTTGCGCATCGTGGGCCCCAAGTCCTGCTTTGCGCCCGTGCTGATGCCGCTGCTCGATGAGTTCTGCCGCCTGCACCCGGGCATCGTCCCCGATGTGCGGCTGGACGACGGCATAGGCAACTGGGTGCTGGACCGTGTCGATGCGGGGTTTCGCATCGGCGCCTCGCCCGATGAAAGCGTGATCGGGCGGCGGCTGTTTCCCGTGCAGCTCATCGTCTGCGCGGCGCCGCAGTACCTGCAGCGCCATGGCGTGCCCCGGTCGCTGGACGAACTGGCTGCTCACCGCTGCAGCATGTTCCGCCATGCGGCCACGGACACGGTGATGCCCTGGTACCTGCCGGTCGATGGCGAGCTCACGCACCGCTACCTGCAGCCGGCCCTGTCCACCAACGATGCCGAGCTGGAGCTGCATGCCGTGCTGGCCGGCCAGGTGCTGGGCCAGCTGTCCAACATCTGCGCGGCCGCGCATATCCGCGCGGGGCGCCTGGTGCCCGTGCTGCTGGCGCATGTCAGCGAGCACATCGGCCTGCATGTCTACTACGGCAGCCGCGACGCGCTGCCCCGGCGCGTGCGTGCCTTCATCGACCTGGCCGTGCAGCGGCTGCAGGACTGCCCGGACTATCTGCTGTCCGCAGAGGAGCTGGCGACGGCAGCCGCAGCGGGAGCCGCTGCCGCCGTCGCCGGCCGCTGACCGTGCTCAGGCCAGATCGAACGGCAGCTTGCGCACGGGCTTGCCCGTGAGCTGCGCCACGGCGTTGGCGAAGGCCGGGGCCAGCGGCGGCAGGCCGGGCTCGCCCATGCCCGTGGGCGGCTCGGCGCTGGGCACGACGTGGACGGCGATCTCGGGCATGTCGGTGATGCGCGGCACGGCGAAGTCGCCGAAGTTGCTCTGCTCCACCACGCCGTCCTTGAGCGTGATCGCCGCGCCGGGCAGGCACATGGACAGGCCCATCAGCGCCGCGCCCTGCACCTGCGCCTCGATGGTGCGCGGGTTCACGGCCAGGTTGCAGTGCACGCCGGCCGTGGCCTTGTGCAGCACCGGGCGGCCGTCCTTGACCGAGGCCTCCACCACATAGGCCACCACCGTGTCGAAGGACTCGTGCACGGCCACGCCCCAGGCGCGGCCCGCGCGCAGCTGGCGCTTGCCGTAGCCGCTCTTGTCCACGGCCAGCTGCAGGGCCAGGCGATGGCGCGGGTGCTTGTCGCCGAACATCTGCATGCGGTAGGCCACGGGGTCCTGGCGGCTGCTGCGCGCGATCTCGTCGATCAGCGTTTCCATGACGAAGGCCGTGTGGGTCGATCCCACGCTGCGCCACCACAGCACGGGCACGTTGACCTTGGGGTGGTGCACGGTCAGGCGCATGGGCAGCGGATAGGGCTCGCGCATGCCCTCCACGGCCGTGGCGTCGATGCCGTTCTTGATCATGCCGCCCTCGAACATGGTGCCCGCCGTGATGGACTGGCCCACGATGGCGTGGTCCCAGGCCAGCACCTTGCCGCGTTCGTCGAAGCCGATCCTGGCGCGGTGCAGGTGCATGGGGCGGTAGTAGCCGCCCTTGATGTCGTCCTCGCGGCTCCAGACCATGCGCACGGGGGCGCTCAGGCCGGCGCGGCGCGCGGCCAGCGCCACCTGGCAGGCCTCGACCACATAGTCGCTGGTGCCCACGCCCCGGCGGCCAAAGCCGCCGCCGGCCATCTGCACGTGCACGCGCACCTGCTCGGGCTTGAGGCCCAGCACGCGCGCGGCGGCCATGCCGTCCACGCCCGCGAACTGCGTGCCCAGGTAGAGGTCGGCTCCCGCCTCGCCGGTCTCTCCCATCTGCACCGTGCAGTTGAGCGGCTCCATGGGCGCATGGGCCAGGTAGGGGAAGCTGAACTCGGCCTCGATATGGCGCGGCGCCTTGTCCAGCGCCGAGATATCGGCGTCGAAGTGGCGCGCGCCGGGCTGCGCGGCCAGTTCGCGGTACTGGGCCAGCTGGCGTTCGCTGTCCACCTTCTCCACGGCGTCGGTGTTCCATTGCGCCTTGAGCGCCTCGCGGCCCTTGCGCGCTGGCCAGTAGCCGGCGGCGATCACGGCCACGCCTTCGCCGCCACCGTCCACGGGCACGCGCAGCACGGCCTTGACGCCCGGCACGGCACGCGCCGCAGCGTCGTCCAGCGAGGCCAGCTGTGCCTTGAACACGGGCGGGTGTGCAATCACCGCCGTCAGCTGGCCCGGCAGGTGCATGTCGATGCCGAAGCTCTGCTGGCCGCTGCTCTTGGCCCGGGCGTCGATGCGGCCCGTGGGCTTGCCGATCAGGCGGAAATCCTTGGGATTCTTCAGCACGACGGTGGCCGGCACGGGCTGGGCCATGGCGGCCTGGGCCAGCTCGCCATACGACAGCTTCTTGCCATTGGGGCCGAGCACGAAGCCCTCGCGCGTGCGCAGCGTGGCGGCGTCCACCTTCCACTGCGCGGCGGCGGCGGCCACCAGCATGGCGCGCGCACGGGCGCCCAGCTCGCGGTACTGGGTGTAGCTGTGCTTGAGGGCGGTGGAGCCGCCCGTCATCTGGATGCCGTAGCGCGGATCGGCGTAGGCTGCATCGTTGCCGCCCAGGCGGGCGCGGACCTTGCTCCAGTCGGCGTCCAGCTCCTCGGCCAGCACCAGGGGCAGGGCGGTGTGCACGCCCTGGCCGAATTCCAGGCGGTTGATGGCCACGGTGACTTCGCCGCTGGGCGAGATCTCCACGAAGGAGGCGGGCTGCTCGGTGGGCTTGAGGCCGGCGGCCTCACCCTTGCCCGGCGCCTGCGCCATGGCGGGAAACACGCCCAGGGCCAGCGAACCGGCACCGGCGATCTTGAGGAAGCTGCGGCGGGGGATCTGTGCAAGGGCCGGCGCGTCGGCGATGGCAGCAGTGGCCTCGTCACGGTCCAGGATGTGCTGCAGGGCGCGCGGCAGTTCGGCGGGGTTGAAGGTGGTCAGCATGCGGCGTTCTCCATTCAGCCCAGGGTGCGCGCGGCATCGGCCACGGCCGTGCGGATGCGCGCATAGGTTCCACAGCGGCAGATGTTGCCGGCCATGGCCGCGTCTATCTCCTCGCCGCTGGGCTTCTTGCCCTTGGGCAGGGACTTGAGGAAGGCCGTGGCGCTCATGATCTGCCCGCTCTGGCAGTAGCCGCACTGGGCCACGTCGTGGCGCACCCAGGCATCGCGCACGGCGGTGCCCACGCGGTCGGAGCCCGAGGTCATGGCCTCGATGGTGGTGATCTTCTGGCCCGCAGCCGCCGAGATCGGCGTCACGCAGGAACGTATGGCCTGGCCGTTCAGGTGCACCGTGCAGGCGCCGCACAGCGCCGCGCCGCAGCCGAACTTGGTGCCGGTCATCTCCAGCGTGTCGCGCAGGGCCCACAGAATGGGCGTCTCGGGGTCCAGGTCCATGGAAACGGTCTTGCCGTTGATGGTGAGATCGGTCATCGCAGTCTCTCCTTGTTGTGGGTCAGTCAGGCAGGGGTGGGGTCCCCGCGGTAGTGTCGTGCGCAGCTGCGGCCCATGGAAGCCGGGCGCCGTCGAGGCGCGAATATAGAAAGAGGCCTTGCTTGCAACTAGTCCTGATTTGATTGATGCATTGGCAAGTGCAAGTTGCGAATGGGGTGAAGCGGTTGAGTCTCTGGAGTACTTGGTACTGACGATGTATATACTTTGTTGGTATCTTCGCAGGAGTCAATCATGCCCAAGGAAGCTGTTTTCACCATGAAACTGGAAGCCGAGCTGCGCAAAGACTTCATGGCCGAAGCCGCAGGCGAGGACCGGCCCGCATCCCAGGTCATGCGGGAGTTGATGCGCGACTACATTGAGCAGCGCCGCAAGGCCCGTGAATATGACGGCTATCTGCAGCGCAAGGTCGAGGAGGGACGCGCCTCCATGCGCGCTGGACTTGGCCGCTCGAATGAGGAAGTCGAGGCCGAGTTCGCTGCCCGGCGCAGTCAGGTTGCGGCAGACCGTGCGTGAAAGTCATCTGGACGCCGCAGGCGCAGCAGGATCGCGCCGATATCTGGGACTACATCGCAGCTGACAATCCTCGCGCAGCCTTGCGCATGGACCTGCTTTTCAGCGACGCAGCCGCCCGGTTGGCCGCGTATCCCAAGATGGGCAAAGCGGGCAGGATTGCCGGCACGCGCGAGCTGATCCCCCATGAAAGCTATCGCCTTGTCTATGAGATCGATGGCACGACGATCTGGTTGCTGGCCCTGGTGCACACCGCGCGCCAGTGGCCGCCGCTGGAGGATTGACGAGGCGGTACAAGGTCTTGGCTGTTGAACGTATGATTTGAGAATAATTCTCATTCATAGATGTGCAACGTGTTCCAGTGGAATTCCAGATTCGACAACCAGCTGTGCCTGGCGGCCGGCTGCCGCATGACGCAGGAGCCTGTGGAGGTCCGCGCGCCGGTGTTCCAGGGCCTGCAGATCATCGTGGCCCTCAACAGCAAGGTGCAGGCCGGGGTCAACGGCCGTCTGATGGAGGTGTCCGATGCCGGGGTCTACCTGGTGCTGGCCACGGGCCTGCATGAGGGACTGGACCGCTATGAATCCCACAGCCTTCAGCGCTATGTGCGCATAGGCTTCGATGCCGAGGCGGCGGAGCGTCAGGGCTTCGGGCTGGATCTCATTGCGCGCAGCGGCCACCACTGCTTCAACGACAACGATCTGCTGGTATTGCGCCAGGGGCTGTCGGCCACGGCGCGTGCGCTGGCCACACAGATTCTGGTCTGCCCCTATCAGGGGCCCATGCGTGATCTGTTCCTCAATGCCAAGAGCCTGGAACTGTCGGCTGCCGTGCTCCAGCAGTGCCTGCCGGCGGCGGGCGCGCAGGGGGCTGGCGCCGCGCTGTCGCGCGCCGATGTGGAGCGGCTTTGGCATGCGCGCGAGGTGGCCACGGCACATTTCCAGGATCCGCTATCGCTGGCCGAGCTGGCGCGCGCGGTGGGCATCAACGAGCGCAAGCTCACGGCCGGCTTTCGCCAGCTGTTCGGCATGAGCGTGTTCGAGCACCTGCAGCAGCACAGGCTGGAGCAGGCCTACGGCCTGCTCACTTCGGGCGGCTGCTCGGTCACGCAGGTGGCGCTGGAGGTGGGCTACAGCATTGCGCATTTCTCGACGGCCTTTCGCAGGCGCTTCGGCATCGCGCCCAGCGAGCTGCTGCGCTGAGCCGACGCTCTTCGCCGTTGCCGGCTGGCGAAAGCCAAACTCCGGCCAGCGAAAGCGGCGAGCCTGCCTCTTGCCTACAGTCGAATGCAATTGATTTTCATTTGCTTCGAGAGGGTTGAATGTCGCAGCCAGATTCTGCGGACCGGGATGCCGGCCCGCCCCGTTTCTCCATCACATCGATCGCGCTGGCCATCTGCGTCCTGGGCCAGTGCGCCCTGGCCCGGGCGGCCGAGGACAAGCTGCCCGAGGTGCAGGTCACGGGCCAGGCGGTCAAGGACCGGCCCACCGAGCTGACGGGTGGCTACGCGGCCCCGGGCGTCTCGGTGGGAACCAAGCTGCCTGCCACGCTCAGGGAGACGCCGCATTCGGTATCCGTCATCACGCGCCAGCAGATCGAGGACCAGAACCTGCACACGCTGGACGAGATCATGGCGCAGACCCCCGGCGTGACGGTGGACCTGTCGGGCACGGGCGTCATTCCGGCCTTCTATGCGCGCGGCTATCCCATCGAGTACTTCCAGTACGACGGCCTTCCCGTGCAGACAGGCGGCGCTTCCTGGAGCCAGCCTGACATGGTGATGTTCGACCATGTGGAGACGCTGCGCGGCGCTGCGGGCCTGTTCAATGGCGCGGGCCAGCCCGGCGGCGTGATCAATCTGGTGCGCAAGCGCCCCACGGGCGACCGGCGCTTCACGGGCTCGCTGGGCCTGGGCTCCTGGAATGCGGCCCGTGCCGAGATCGACTACAGCACCCCGCTGAACGCCGATGGGTCGGTGCGTGCCCGCCTGGCGGCCGCGCACGACCAGCGCGACTCCCATGTGCGCTATGCCAGCAGCCGGCGCGATTCGCTGTACGGCATCGTCGAGGCCGACCTGGGATCGGCCACCACCGTCTCCTTGGGCGCCGGCCACCAGAGGCGCGACTGGGTGCCGCCCATGATGGGCGTGCCGCGCTACGCCGACGGCGGCGACCTGGGGCTGGCACGCAGCACCTTCCTGAGCACGCCCTGGACGCACTGGGACTTCGAGACCACCCAGGTCTTCGCCGACCTCAGCCATTCCATCAATGCCGACTGGCAGCTCAAGCTGGCGGCGGTCTCCGACCGCGAGTCCAGCGCGCTCAAGTACGCCTATGTCTCGGGCGCGGTGGACCGCGCCACGGGCCTGGGTCCCCGCCTGATGGGCGGCGCCAATGACTACGACAACGAACAGCTGTCGCTGGACGCCATGCTCAGCGGGGCCTGGCAGGCCTGGGGCCGGCGCCACGAGGTGGTGCTGGGCGCCAACTGGTACGACCGCGACGCGCGCTCGCAAGGCGGCAGCTTCCCGGGCTTTGGCGGCATTCCCGTCAATGTGTTCGACTTCGACCCGGCCGCCTACGCCGATCCGGGCGCCGTGCAGTGGACATCGGACTCGCGATCGCGCACGCGCCAGTACGGCATCTATGGCGCCGCGCGGCTGAAGCTGGCCGATCCGCTGACCCTGCTGCTGGGCGGTCGCTGGAGCTGGTGGCGCACCGACTCCGTCAACCAGCGCACGGGCGCGCAGACGGCCGACTACCGGCAGGACGGCCGCTTCACGCCCTATGCAGGCCTGGTCTTCGATCTGGACTCCCGCTGGTCGCTCTACACCAGCTATGCCGACATCTTCCGCGTGCAGAGCAACTACCGGGGCGAGGATGGCGGCGGACTGCCGCCCGTGGTCGGCGCCAACTACGAGGCCGGCATCAAGGGCTCGCTCGACGATGGCCGGCTGCAGGTGGCGCTGGCGGCCTTCCGCATCGTGGAGAGCAACCGCGCCGTGGCCGTGTCGCCCGTCATCGTGGACAGCTGCTGCTACGCCGCGCAGGGCAAGGTGCAGAGCCAGGGCTTCGACGCCGAGCTGGCGGGACAGATCGCCCCGGGCTGGCAGGCCATGGCCGGCTACACCTACAACACCAGCGAATACAAGCGCGACCCCAGCTATCAGGGCCAGTCCTTCAGGACCTTCAGTCCCCGGCATCTGCTGCGGCTGTGGACCACATACCGGCTGCCGGGCGCGCTCAACGCCTGGGATGTGGGCGGCGGCATCAACGTCCAGAGCGGCACCTACAGCGAGGGCGGCAAGCCCCTGGTTCGAGCCACCCAGGGCGGCTACGCCAAGGCCAGCCTGCGCGTGGGCTACCGCATCAGCCCGCAGTGGAGTGCGGCGCTGAACGTCAGCAATCTGTTCGACCGCAGCTACTACACGCGCCTGGGCAGCGGCGGATTCGGGCCGGCCAACTTCGGCAATGTCTATGGCGAGCCGCGCAATGTGCAGGTGAGTTTGCGCGGCCGGTTTTGACCCCCTGAGCCGCTTTGCGGCATCCCCCTGAGGGGGACGGCAGCCTTGCTGCTGGGCGTTGCGGCCGGCTCAGGCCCTTGCTTGCTGTCCCTGGCTTTGGGGCGCGCCGGTTGCATTGGGTATGCCGGTAACGACTGAGAGAAGAAAACAGATGCAAATACGGACAGGAATGCGGCGCGGGTTGCGCGCTGCGGTGGCGGCGCTGGCGCTTTGGAGCGGGCTGGCCCAGGCCTTGACCGTGACGGACATGACGGGGCGCAGCGTGCAGGTGCCGGACCGCGTGCAGCGCGTGCTGCTGGGCGAGGGACGCATGGTCTACACCATGGCCCTGCTGGAAGGCCGGCAGGCGGTGGAGCGCGTGGCGGGTTGGCAGGGGGATTTCCGCCTGCTCGATACCCAGGGCTATGCGGCTTTCTCCAAGGCCTTTCCTGCCATGGAGAAACTGCCGCTGGTAGGCGGCGCCACGCCCGAAAGTTTCAACGTGGAACAGGCCCTGGCCGTGCGTCCCGACGTGGCCTTCATGGCCGTCTCGGGTGGTCACGGGCCCGCGCCCGACAGCCAGGCCGTGCGCCAGCTGCAGGCGGCGGGCGTGCCCGTGGTCTTTGTGGATTTCAGCCAGCATCCGCTGACCCATACCGTGCCCAGCCTGCGCCTGATGGGCCAGGTGCTGGGCCGCCAGCAGCGCGCCGAGGACTTCATCGCCTTCTACGAGCAGCGCATCGAGCGCGTGCGCCAGCGCGTCGCGGCGGCGCGCAGGAAGGACGGATTCCAGCGGCCCGCCATCTTCATCGACATGCTGGCCGGCCTGCGCGACTGCTGTGGCTCGCCGGGCAAGGGCAATTTCGGGGAAATGGTGGAGCTGGCCGGTGGCGACAACATCGGCGCCGGCCGCATTCCCGGTCCCATCGGTACGCTGAACCTCGAATATGTGCTGTCGCGCGATCCTGCCGTCTATGTGGCCACGGGCGTCTTCGCCAGCGGCCAGGGCGGCGTGACGCTGGGCTACCAGGCCACGCCTGCCCAGGCGCAGGCCAGCCTGGCGACGGTGGCGCAGCGTGCCCAAACGCGCGAGCTGTCCGCCGTCCGAAAGGGGCGCGTGCACGGCCTGTGGCACATCTTCTACGACTCGCCCGAGCATGTGATTGCCGTCGAGGCGCTGGCCAAGTGGCTGCATCCCGAACTCTTTGCCGACATCGACCCGCTGCGCACGCGGCGTGAGCTGTACGAGCGCTTCATGCCGATTCCGATGACCGGCGTGCTGCTGACCGACCTGCCTTCCGGGGCCGGCCGATGAGCGCGGCCATGGAGGCCAGTGCCGTGGCGGCAGAGACGGGCGCTGCAGCGGCCGGTGCCGCGCAGCGCTACCGCCGCCGCCATGCCCGCCACGGGCTGGTGCTGGCGCTGCTGGCCCTGGCGCTGCTGGCCAGCCTGGCACTGGACGTGGCCACCGGCCCGTCGGGCATGGGGCTGGCACGGCTGTGGCAGGTGCTGGGCGATCCGGGCAGCGTGTCGCGCGTGGAGGCCGTCATCGTCTGGAACGTGCGCCTGCCCTATGCGCTGATGGCCGTGCTGGTGGGTGCGGCGCTGGCGCTGGCTGGCGCGGAAATGCAGACCGTGCTGGCCAATGCGCTGGCCAGCCCGTTCACGCTGGGCGTGTCGGCGGCCGCCGCCTTTGGCGCGGCCCTGGCCATCGTGCTGGGACTGGGCGTGCCGGGCGTGCCGGCGCAGTACGTGGTGTCTCTCAACGCCTTCCTCTTCGCGCTGCTGTCGGTGGGCCTGCTGTACGGGCTGGCCATGTGGCGCGGATTTGGCGTGCAAAGCCTGGTGCTGTTCGGCATCGCCCTGGTGTTCAGCTTCAACGCCCTGGTGGCACTGCTGCAGTTCGTGGCCGACCAGAACACCTTGCAGCAGCTGGTCTTCTGGACCCTGGGCAGCCTGGCACGCGCCTCCTGGGACCGGATTGCCGTCATGGCCGCCGTGCTGGCGCTGTGCCTGCCCTGGTCCTGGAGCCAGAGCTGGTCGCTGACCGCGCTCACGCTGGGCGAGGACCGCGCGCGCAGCCTGGGCGTGCCGGTCACGGCGCTGAGAGGCTGGGCGCTGCTGCGCATCAGCCTGCTGTCGGGCGTGGCCGTCTCCTTCGTGGGCACCATAGGATTCGTGGGGCTGATCGCACCGCACATCGCGCGCATGCTGGTGGGCGACGACCACCGCGTGCTGCTGCCGGCCTCGGCGCTGGCGGGGGCACTGATCCTGTCCATGGCCTCGGTGGCCAGCAAGACGCTGATCGAGGGCGTGCTGGTGCCCGTGGGCATCGTGACCTCGCTGGTGGGCATTCCCTTTTTCATGGCCATCGTTGCCCGCACGGGCCGGCAGGAGCGCTGAGCATGCCATTCCGCAACGCGCTGCATGTCAGCGATGTTCACATGGGCTATGGCGCAGCACCCGTGCTGCGCGGTGCCACTCTGGGGCCCTTGGCTGCGGGTTCGGTCAATGCGCTGGTGGGACCCAATGGCGCAGGCAAATCCACGCTGCTGCGCGGCATTGCAGGCTTGCAGCGCATGCGCGGCGAGGTGCGCCTGGGCACGGCGCTGCTGTCTTCCCAGCCGCCGCTGCAGCGCGCGCGCCAGGTGGTCTATGTACCGCAAAGCCTGCCCGAGCGCTCGCGACTGGCGGTGTTCGAGTCCGTGCTCAGCGCGGCCATGGCCGGCGAGCCCGCACAGGCGGCCCGTGGCTGGCCGTTGGCCGGCACGCATGAGGCCGAGACCGCCGTGGAGCAGGTGCTGCAGCGCCTGGAGCTGACGGCCCTGGCCGACCGGCCGCTGGCTGGGCTGTCGGGTGGCCAGCGCCAGATGGTGGGTCTGGCCCAGGCCCTGGTGCGCCGTCCGCGCCTGCTGCTGCTCGACGAGCCGACCAGCGCCCTGGACCTCTACCACCAGCACCGCGTGCTGGACGTGGTGACCGAGATCGCGCACGAGCGGCAACTGGTGGTGCTGGCCGTGCTGCACGACATCAACCTGGCCATGGGCTGGGCAGACCGGATCATGGTGCTGGACCAGGGCCGCGTGGTGCGTGCCGGCAGCCCTGTCGAGGTGGTGGACAGCGCCCTGCTGCACGAGGTCTACCGCGTGCAGGCCGTCGTGGAAACGGTCAACGGCCGGCGTCTGGTCGCCGTGAGGCACGCGCTGGGCGGCCGTGGGCAGGAGCCGTCATGAGCACCTCGCTCGAACGTTGGATGGTGTCGCGCTCGCGCGCGCAGCTGGCGGCCACGGTGGCCTGCGGGCTGCTGGCCCAGGCCATGCTGGTGGTGCACGCGCTGTGCCTTGCTCGACTGCTGGACCAGGCCATGGAGGGGGCGTCGCTGCATCCCTGGCTGGCGATCGGTCTGGCGGCCCTGGTGCTGCGCGGCGTCCTGGTGTGGCTGGAAGAGTGGTGGGCGCAGCAGGTGGGCATGCGCACGCGCGCCGTGCTGCGCGAACGCCTGCTTACCCGGTTGATGCGCCTGGGGCCGGCCTGGGCGGCGGCCCGCCCCACGGGCGAGCTGCAGGCCACGCTGGTTGCAGCTGTCGATGCCGTGCAGGTCCATGCCAGCCGCCATGTTCCCAGCCTGCTGGGAGCCGTGCTCGGCTGCGCGCTGGCGCTGGGCGCCCTGGCATGGGTGGACGCGGGCTGCGCGCTGCTGCTGGCCGTGTTCGTGCTGGGGCAGCCGCTGCTGGACCGGCTGTGGCTGCGCCGGCACATGCCCGGGGCCAGCGGCGTCATGGCGGCCCTGGCTGCCTTTGGGGCGCAGCTGCTGGACAGCCTGCGCGGCATGGAGACGCTATGGGCCTTTGGCGCCTCGGCGCGCTGGCGCATGCGTCTGGCCGAACAGGCCGCCCGCCTGCGTGCCGAGTCCATGCACACGCTGCGCGCCACCTTGCTGCGCACCGGCCTGACGCGTTTCGTTGGCCTGGCCGGCATGGCCAGTGTCCTGGGGTGGGGCAGCTGGCAGCTGGGCCAGGGCCGGCTGGATGCGGCATCGCTGCTGGCCGTGCTGCTGCTGTCGCGCGAGGCCTTCAGGCCGCTGGAGCGGCTGGAGAAAGCCTTTCATGCGGCCTGGGCCGCGCGCGACGGCCTGCATGCCATCGACGCGCTGCTGCACGCGCCGCTGCCCGTGCCTGAGCCGCAGCGGCCCGGACCTGCTCCTGCAGACGGCCGCATCTCGCTGCGCGGGGTGTGCTTTGCCCATGACCAGGGGCAGGAGCCGGGGCGGCCCGAGGTGCTGCACGGACTGGACCTGGATATCGCCGATGGTGAATGGGTGGCGCTGGTGGGGCCCTCGGGCGTCGGCAAGTCCACGCTGCTGTCGCTGCTGTGGCGCGCCGCCGATCCCCGGCGCGGCATGGTCTGCCTGGGCGGCCGGGACCTGCGGGAGCTGAGCCTGGCGCAGTTGCGCTCCAGGGTCGCCCTGGTCGCCCAGGACACGCTGCTGTTCAGCGGCAGCCTGGAGGACAACCTGCGCATGGCCAGCCCCCAGGCCTGCCTCAGCGACATCGAGGCTGTCCTGCATGATGTGCAACTGGCCGATCTGGTGGACAGCCTGCCCCGAGGCCTGCAGACCGAGGTGGGCGAATTCGGCGCGCACCTGTCGGGCGGGCAGCGCCAGCGGCTGGCCCTGGCGCGTGCCTTGCTCAGGCGTGCGCCCGTGCTGCTGCTGGACGAGCCCACATCCAGCGCAGATCCACGCACGGAGCAGGCCTTGCTGCAGGTGTTGCGGCCATTGCGGGGCCGCCGCACTCTTGTCATGGCCGCGCACCGCCTGGAGACGGCGCGCGAGGCGGACCGCATCGTGGTACTGGAAAACGGCCGGGTGGCCGAACAGGGCACGCACGATGATCTGCTGCGCCGTGGCGGCCGCTATGCACGGCTCTGGGAGGCGTCTCGGGCCAAGAGGACGACGGAGGAGGTCGCATGATCCGCGATGAATCCCGCAGTTGGGCCGGCCTGCTGGCGCCGGTGGCGTCGCACAAGCGCCTGCTGGCAGCGGCGTTGCTGGCCGCCGCGCTGGCGCAGGCTACCGTGGTCGGCGCCTGGGTGCTGGCTGCCTGGATTGCCGGACAGGCCGCCATGGGCGCGCCGTGGACTGCGCTGCAACCGGCACTGGGCGCATTGGCCTTGACGGCGCTGGTGGCCGCGCTCAGCCAATGGTGGCAGACCCATGCCTCCCATGCGCTGGCATTTGCGTTGATAGAAACACTGCAGCTGGGCATCTACGACGGGCTGGAGCGTGGCGCAGGCAATGCGGCCGGCCCGCAGCGCAGCGGTGACATCGCCGCCACCGCCACGGCCGATGCCGAGCTGATGGAGCACTTCTACGCCCACATGCTGGGCGAGCTGTCCGGCGCCCTGTGCGTGCCGCTGGCGGCGCTGGGCCTGCTGGCCTGGCTGCATCCGCTGCTCGCCCTGGCCTGGCTGCCCTTTGTTGCCTTGCCGGTGCTGGTGTCCTGGTGGCTGGCCGGCAAGGCACAGCGGCAGGCCAGGGCGCTGGCAGCGGCCCAGGGCGAACTCAATGCCGATGTGGTGGAAGGCCTGCGCGGGCTGCGTGAACTGGCGCTGCTGGAGGCCGGCCCGCGCTGGCTGGCACGCATGCGTGCCAAGGCTGCCGCCCTGTCCCCGCAGGTGCGCAGGCATGCGTCGCTTGCTGCGGGCCAACTGGCCACTGCGGACCCGTTGCCGGCCGTGTCGGCCCTGGCCATGGCTGCCGTGGCCGCCTGGCTGCTGGACCAGGGGCACATCGATGCCGCTTGGCTGCCGGTCGTGGTGGTACTGGCCGGCATGGCGCTGGCGCCGCTGGCCGAAGTGGCGCAGGCCGCGCGCAGGCTGGGCGATGTGAAGGCTGGTGGCGACCGCATCGTGCAACTGCTGCGCCAGCCCCGGCGCATTGTGGACAGCGGAACCCGTGAGGCGCCGGCCACGGCGTCGCTGGACTTCTGCGGTGTGCATTGGCAGCGTGGCGGCATACCCGTGCTGCGCGGACTGGACCTGTCCCTGCGGCCTGGCGAAATGGTGGCCCTGGCCGGCGCGTCCGGCGCCGGCAAAAGCAGCTGCGTGCAGCTGTTGCAACGCCTGGGCGAGCCCGACGCCGGCAGCCTGCGCATGGGCGGCATGGACATCCGTGAATTGCCGCTGGCCGTGTTGCGCCAGCAACTTGCCGTGGTCCGCCAGGAGGTGCATTTGTTCGACATCTCCATCGCCGACAACATCCGCCTGGGCCGGCCTGACGCCAGCGATGACGAGGTACGGCAGGCCGCCATGCTGGCGCAGGCCCATGGCTTCATCAGCGGGCTGCCGCAAGGCCATGCCACGCGCTGTGGCGAACAAGGCATGCGCCTGTCGGGTGGCCAGCGCCAGCGCATCGCCCTGGCGCGCGCTCTGCTGACCGGTGCTCCCGTGCTGGTGCTGGACGAGGCTTCCTCCCATCTCGACAGCGAAAGCGAGCAAGCCCTGCTGCGCGCGCTGGACGCCTTGCGCGAGCACCGTACCGTGCTGCTCATCGCCCACCGGCCCGCCATGCTGGCCTGCGCCGACCGCGTGGTCCTGCTGGAGGGCGGCCGCATCGTGGAGCAGGGCACCCACCGGGAGTTGCTCGCGCTCCAGGGCGCCTATGCCAGCCTCATGGCGGCGGATGCCTGATTCCTCAGTGCACAAACCCACCCTTGATGAACCGCACGGGCTCGGCATCCATGCGAGCGATCAGGGCCCCGAGGCCGTCGGATGAGCCGTCGGATGAGCCATCGGACGGGCCGGCGGTTGCCGCAGCGGCCGTCGTCGCCTCGACCGTCGTCCTCGCGGGCGCGTCCGTGCGGCAGACCAGGTCGTCCTCCGACCAGCCCTGTGCGCCCGGACGCGATAGCGCGCGCAGCCAGCCGCTGCGGTCGCCCAGCCATTGCATGCCCTGCAGCTGCTCCGAGCCGCTGAGCAGGGCCATGGCCTGCCAGGCGCGCGGGTCGGTGACGGTGCAGTCCAGTGCGCTGGCGGTGCGGTTGCCGCCATCGGGCGACAGCTGCAGGCTGACCAGGCGCGGGTCTTCCTGCACCGGGCCGCTGCCAGCCACCACCCTCAGCCGCTGCTGGCGGCTTTGCCAGGTGCTCAGGCGGCGCGCGGGCTGGCCTGCGCACTGCACGGCCATGTCGGGCAGGCCCACGGGATAGGGCCAGCTGCCGGCGATCTGCAGCATCTGGCCTGCGGCGCGGGCCTTCATGAAGTCGATCAGGGCCCAGGCGTCGTCGCTGGACAGCCGGTCGGCTTGGCCGTGTGCCCGTGCGCCGTCGCCAGACTCCACGGCACGGCGGTCATGAAGAATGGCCCAGAGCAATTCCCCATCGGCGCGGCGCCACAGCAGCGGGCTGGTGAAGTTGGGGGGCCAGACCGCCTGGCTGGCGGCCAGCGGGCCGTGGCCCCGGCCATCGGCACCGTGGCAGGCTGTGCAGTGCCGGGCATAGACCGCGCTGCCGCGCGCAATGCTCTCCACGCTGAAGCCCGTGGGCGAGGCGTGGAAGCTGGTGGCATGCGCGGGCACCAGGATCAGGTCGGCACGCGGCCAGGGGGCCAGCAGCAGGGCGAGCGCGGCCAGCGCGGTCAGCACCAGGGCCGGCAGGCGGATGCGGCGCAGAACCAGGGCCAGCGCCAGGGCCAGCACCAGCAAAACGATGGCGGTGGCCACGGCCGCCAGCGACCACAGCAGCCCCCGGGCCTGGCCCAGGTCGATCAGCAGGTTTTCGCCAGACAGGCGCAGGGCCCAGGGCCAGGCAGGCTGGCCGTCCACCGTGCCGGCCAGGCCCAGGCCGTGCAGCAGCTGCAGCAGGCCGACCTGGGCCTGCTGCATGGCGCCGATCAAGGGGTTGAGCCAGTCGGGGGAGTCGCTGCGTTGCATCGGAGGCGGGCGCTACCAGGTCTGGTCCAGGCCCAGGTGGCGCAGGGCCTCGTGGCGCAGCTCGGACAGGCGGGCGTGGCCGCGCTGGCGCGGGTAGGGCAGGTCCACATCGATCTCGGCCACGATGCGGGCAGGCCGCTGGCTGAAGACCAGCACGCGGTTGGCAAGAAAGAGGGCCTCCTCCACATCGTGCGTGACCAGCAGCACGGAAAAGCCCGCGCGCTGCCAGATCTTGAGGATCTCGCTTTGCATGGCCAGCCGCGTCAGCGAGTCGAGCTTGCCCAGCGGCTCGTCCAGGATCAGCAGGCGCGGGTCGTTGACCAGGGCGCGCGCCAGGGCCGCGCGCTGGGCCATGCCGCCCGACAGCTGGTGGGGATGGCTGTCCGCGAAATCCTCCAGTCCCACCAGGCGCAGGGCCTCGTCGATGCGGTGGGCCTGGCTGTCCAGCAGGCCGCGTGCCTGCAGGCCCAGGGCCACGTTGCCGCGCACCGTGCGCCAGGGAAACAGCGTGGGGTCCTGGAAGACGACGATGCGCGAGGGATCGGGCTCGGTGATGGCCGTGCCGTCCTGCGCCACGGCGCCGGCCGTGGGCGCGTCCAGCCCGGCCACCAGGCGCAGCAGCGTGGACTTGCCGCAGCCGCTGGGGCCCAGCAGGGCGACGAACTCGCCGGGCCGCACCTGCAGGCTGACCTCGTCGAGCACCTGCAGCGCGCCCTGCCCCTGGCCGAACCAGTGGCTGACGGCCTGCACATCGATGGCCGCGCCGGCTAGGGCCGCCCCGGCGATGGCGGGCGTGGCTGCGGCGTTGGCGGCGTGTTCTGCGGCAATCACCATTTGACGGTTCCCTTCTGCCACGACAGCGTGCGGTCGCGCACGGTGAACAGCAGCGTGATCAGGCCCGAGCACAGCACGGCCATGACCAGCAGCGCCGTGTACATGTTGGCGTAGGCTGCCCAGCCCTGGGCCCACTGCAGATACCAGCCCAGGCCGGCCTTCACGCCCATCATCTCGGCCGTGATCAGCACCGAGAACGAGGCGCCCAGCCCCATGAACAGGCCCACGAAGACCTGGGGCAGGGCGGCCGGGATGGCCACGCGCAGCACCAGGAACCAGGGCGATGCGCCCAGCGTGCGCGCCACGTCGTAGTAGCTCTTGCTGACCGATGCCACGCCCGACCAGGTCAGCACGGCCACCGGAAAGAACGTGGCCAGCGCCACCAGGAACACGGCTGCCGAGTAGCTCGACGGCGCGAAGAAAAAGGCCAGCGGCAGCAGGGCCGAGGCCGGCACCGGCCCCAGGAAGCGCAGCAGCGGATGCACCCAGTAGCCCGCGATGCGCGACCAGCCTATCCACACGCCCGTCAGAAACCCGATCACGGCGCCGAACACGATGCCGTTGAGCAGCAGCCGCAGCGAATACAGCGTGGACAGGCCCAGGCGCTGCCAGTCCTCATGGACCACGTCGATCAGGCTTTGCGGTGGAGCGAAGAACGGCGGCGGCAGCGCGCCGAGCTTGGCCGTCAGCGTCTCCCACAGCGCCAGCAGCAGCGGCGCCGCCACCAGCCAGGCACCGGCCGGGCGCAGCCAGCGGTCGATGCGCCGTGCTGCCCGTACGGGTCGCACAGGCAGCGCGGCCGATGCCAGCAGCAAAAGGGCCACGACCAGGGCGGCAATGCCGAATTCCTGCGTGAATGCCCATTCGCTGAAGCCGATCTCCTTGTTGGGCCACAGCAGGGTCAGCATGCCCAGGCCGGCCCAGGCGGCGGCGGCCAGCAGGCCGGTGCGCCAGGGGCCGGCCTTGCGCGAGCCCTGCGCCTGTTCCCGCTCCAGGCCGGGTGGGGCATCCGTGGCGCCCAGGCGCCAGCGTGGTCTTGCGGTGCTCATGCGAGGACGTCCAGCGTGATGTGGCTGGCAAAGCGGCCAGGGTCGGTCTGCTTCTTGAGCACGCCGGCCGTGCGGAAGTCGGCCGCAAAGGCCTGGACCTCGTCGCGCAGCGGCTTGCCGTGCGGATGGTGCTTGAAGGTCAGCTCGGCCAGCAGGCGCTGCAGGTCCTCGACGGGCACCTTGGGTGAGTACCTGGCAAAGATCTTCGCCGTTTCGTTGGGGTTCTCGGCGATGTAGTCCGAAGCCTGGGTCAGCGCGCGCACCACGCTGGCCGCTGCGGGCTTGTTGGCCCGGGCGAACTTTGCGCCTGCGCCGATCACGCAGCAAATGCTTTCGGCGTACTCGTTCTTGGCGCTGTTGCCCAGTTCGAGGAAGGTGCCGGGGTTGCGTTTCTCGATCAGGTAGAGATTCGGGTCGCCGTCGGCAATGGCCTGGATCTCGCCTTTTTTCGCGGCGACGTCCAGCAGGTCGGCCGGGTAGACGCGCCATTCGATGTCCTTGTCCACGTCCAGGCCGCGCTTGGCCAGGTGGATGGAATAGAACTGCTTGGCCGGGCTGTTGAGATCGGCCACGCCGATGGTCTTGCCCTTGAGCGTCCTGGGGTCCAGCGTGACGCCGGCCGACTTCAGGCCGACCAGGCGCAGGCAGCCGCCGTGCACGCTGCCGATGAGCTTGACATCCAGCCCCGCCTCCAGCGGCTTGATCCAGCGGTGGATCAGGCCCGCGCCCGCATCGGCCTTGCCCGTGGCCAGCGCCTCCAGCAACTGGTCGGCCGAACCGCCCCAGTTCAGCAGTTCCACGTCCAGGCCGTTGCGCTCGAAAAAGCCGCGCTCCAGCGCCACGGGAATGGGTGAATGGCAGAAGCTGGCCTGGCTCCAGGCAAAGGTGATCTTCTGGCGCGGCTGCGCCCCGGCGCGGCCGCTGAACCAGGCGGCCGAGCCCAGCGCGCCGGCTGCGGCGCCGGCGCGGATCAGGGTGCGGCGCGAGAGCGAGGGCTCGGTCGCCTCGGGAGCATCGAGCGCCCCGAATGCACCGCAATCGGCGCCATGGGCGCAGCGGCTGTCCTGGGTCCTGTCGATCTCGGTCTGGGTCTTGCGGGTCATGGAACTCCCTCCAAAGCAGTTTCGGGACTGCCGATGCTGGCCGCTGAGTGCCGTGTTTCCAACGACGCAAAACGCGCATCCATATGTGCGTGGCAACTAGGAAGGCAGCGGCTCGGCGACATGCGCAAACCGAATAAGCGAACGCGTTTTTCTTCGTAGTGCGCAGGGCGCGGGCTTCGAATAATGGGCTGCATCGACCACTCATACGGAGTCCATGCATGACCTCAGCCACCGGCACCGAGTCCGCCCCGCACGACGCAGCCAGCGATGCGCTGTGGCAGCAGGACACCCAGGCACTGCACGCCGGCTATCGGGGGCGAGAACAGCAGCGCAGCGCGGCCGTGCCCATCTACCAGAGCACCTCCTTCGTATTCGACAGCGCCCAGCACGGGGCCAACCTGTTCGGCCTGGTGGAGGAGGGCGATGTGTACTCGCGCACGGCCAACCCCACGCTGGCGGTGCTGGAGCAGCGCATTGCGGCTCTCGAAGGCGGCGTGGCCGCGCTGGCCCTGGCCTCGGGCATGGCCGCCATTGACGTGGCGCTGGCCACGCTGGCCAGTGCGGGCGACCATGTGGTCGTGGCCTCGCAGCTGTATGGCGGCACGCACAACTTCATCGCCCATGTGCTGGCCTCGCGCGGCGTGCAGAGCACGGCCGTGGCCAAGGATGATTTCCAGGCGTTGCGCCGGGCGATAGGGCCGCGCACCAAGGCCGTGTTCGTGGAGTCCGTGGGCAACCCGTCGGGCGGCATTGCCGACCTGCGCCAGCTGGCCGACATCAGCCACGCGGCCGGCGTGGCCCTGGTGGTGGACAACACCGTGGCCTCGCCGCTGCTGCTGCGGCCCTTCGACTGGGGCGCCGACATCGTCGTGCATTCGGCCACCAAGGCCATTGGCGGACACGGCAATGTGCTCGGTGGACTGATCGTGGACAGCGGCCGCTTCGACTGGGTGGCGCATGCAGGGCGCTATCCGCAGTTCAGCGCGCCCGAGCCGGCCTACCAGGGCTTTGTCTTCACCGAGAAATTTCCCGACCGGGCCTTCATCGCGCGGGCCCGTGCCGTGCTGCTGCGCAACTGCGGCGCGGCGCTGGCGCCGCACAGCGCCTTCCTGCTGCTGCAGGGCCTGGAGACGCTGGGCCTGCGCCAGGAGCGCGCCAGCCGCAACACGCTGGCCGTGATCGATTTCCTGCAGGCTCATCCGCTGGTGGAGCGCATACACCACGCCAGCCAGAGCGGCCACGCCGACCACGCGCTGGCGCTGCGCCAGCTGCGCGGCGGGCATGTGCCGGCGCTGCTGGGCTTCGAGCTGCGCGGAGGCCGGCAGGCGGCGCGCGCCTTCTATGACGCGCTGCGCCTGTTCCTGCGCCTGGTCAACATCGGCGACAGCAAGTCGCTGGCCGCCATTCCTGCCGAGACCACGCACAGCCTGCTCAGCGACGAGGAGCTGGCGCGCGTGGGCATTGCGCCCGGGCTGGTGCGCCTGTCCATCGGCATAGAGCATCCGCAGGACCTGCTGGCCGATCTGGCGCAGGCGCTGGAGCAGGTGCAGGGCCATGCGGTGTTGGCTGCCGAACGCGAACAAGACCGCGAGCAAGACCGTGATCAGCGCCTGGCGGCCTGAGCGCCCCTTCCTTCCCCCCTTCCCTGGCAGCACAGCATGAGCACCTTGACAGCATCCACCCTCGAAGCGCCGGCCGCCACAGCGGCAACCCCGACCCTGCCCGTCATCGACCTGCAGGCCCTGCGCGACCCGGCCACGCAGGCCCAGGCGCTGCGCCGGCTGGCGCGCACGGCGCGCGACACCGGCTTCTTCTACCTGGAAGGGCACGGCATAGGCCGGGACGCATGGCAGGGCATACAGCGGCGCGCGCGTGAATTCTTCGCGCAGCCGCTGGCCGACAAGCAGGCGCTGGCCATTGCCAACACGCGGCACTTCCGGGGCTATACGGCCGTGGGCATGGAGATCACGCGCCAGCGGCCCGACCAGCGCGAGCAGATCGACCTGGGCGAGGAGTCGCCCGAGATTCCCGCAGGCCCCGGCGTGCCGGACTGGAAGGGGCTGCAAGGCCCCAACCAGTGGCCGCAGGCCCTGCCCGGCTTCCGCGAGGAGGTGCTGGCCTGGCAGGCGGCAGCGCATGGCGTGGCGCTGGAGCTGCTGCGCCACTTCGTGGCCGCGCTGCAGCTGCCCGAGGGCGCGCTGGACGCCCTGGTCAGCGGCCTGCCTGCGCACCGCATCAAGATCATCCACTACCCGGGCAGCGAGCTGGGCGCGGCCGGCCAGGGCGTGGGCGCGCACAAGGACGGCGGCCTGCTGACCCTGCTGCTGCAGGACGAGGTGGGCGGGCTGCAGGTGGAGACGCCGGCCGGCTGGGTCGACGTGCCGCCGCGCGACGGGGCCTTCGTCATCAACATCGGCGAGATGCTGGAGCTGGCCACCAACGGCTATCTGCGCGCCAACGTGCATCGCGTGCTGGTGCCGCGCGCGGGCGTGCAGCGCTACTCCATCGCCTACTTCCTGGCGCCGCGCCTGGACCTGGGCCAGGTCCCGCTGCTGACCCTGCCGCCCGAGCTGGCCGTGCTGGCCACGGGGCCGCAGAGCGACCCGGACAACCCGCTGTTCAGCCATGTGGGCGAGAACGCGCTCAAGGGCCGCGTGCGCTCCCACCTGGATGTGGCCCAGCGCTTCTATCCCGAGCATTTCGCCCGCCTGCAGGCCCAGGCCCGCGCGGCCGGCCGTGAGTTGCACCCCGGCGCCTATTGATCGGTTCCTGTTGATCGGTGCCTGTTGATTCTTGAAAGGACTGTGCGATGGACAAGCGAGTATTTCTGCGGGGTCTGGCGGCGGGGGCCTCGGCGGCGGCGATGTCAGGCGCCATCCGGGCCGCGCAGGCCGACCCGCTGCGCGTGGGCGTGCGCGGCGGCGTGGACGAGGAAATCTGGGAGGTGGTGACCCGCGTGGCACGCGAGCAGGGGCTGCAGGTCAAGCCCGTGGTCATCAGCGGAGCGGCCAGCCCCAACGAGGCGCTGAACAACGGCGACATCGAGGCCAACTCCTTCCAGCATGTGCCGTTCCTGCGCGACCAGAACCAGCAGCGCGGCTACCGGCTGGTGGCAGCCGGCGATACCTACATCTCGCCCATCGCCTTCTATTCGAAAAAGCACAAACGCCTGGGCGACCTGCCCGCTGGCGCGCGCCTGGGCATTCCCAACGATCCCAGCAACCAGACGCGCGCGCTGGTGGTGCTGCAGGACCAGGGCATCCTGAAGCTGCGCGAAGGCTTCGACCCCTTCAAGGGCACGGCGGGCCTGGCCGATATCGTCAGCTACCAGAAGAAGGTGCAGCTGGTGGAGGCGGCGTCGGTGGTGCTGGCACGCTCGCTGGACGATCTCGATGCCTCGGCCATCGTCAACAGCTTTGCCTACCAGGCCGGGCTGATCGCCACGCGCGACGGCATCGCCGTCGAAAGGCGCGAGCGCAACCCCTATGTGAACATCATCGCCGTGCACGAGCGCGACCGCGCTGCACCCTGGGTCGCGGCCCTGCTGCGCGCCTACCAGTCCGAGCCCGTGCGCCAGTTCATAGTGAGCAGGTACCAGGGCTCGGTGCTGCCGGCGTTCTGAGGCGTGTAAGGCAATGAAGGTGGAACAGGCGGCGGCCGGCGAGCCCCATGCAATCGATGCGCTGCAGCGGCCGCACATCGTCTTCGAGGGCGTGCGCAAGCACTACCCGGGCGCGGGCACGGGCACGGGAAGGAGCGCGGGCGAGCCCGTGCACGCGCTGCAGGCGCTGGGCTTCGAGGTCGGGCGTGGCGAGGTCTTCGGCATCATCGGCCGCAGCGGCGCGGGCAAGTCCACGCTGCTGCGCACCATCAATGCGCTGGAGAAACCCAGCAGCGGCCGCGTGCTGGTGGACGGCACCGATGTCGCCACGCTGGACGAGGACGCGCTGGTGGCGCTGCGCCGGCGCATCGGCATGATCTTCCAGCACTTCAACCTGATGTCCTCGCGCACGGTGTACGAGAACGTGGCCCTGCCGCTGCAGGCCGCAGGCTGGCGGCCCGCGCTCGTGCGCGCGCGGGTGGACGAGCTGCTGGCCCTGGTGGGGCTGGCGGACAAGAGCGGCGCCTATCCGGCCCAGCTCTCGGGCGGGCAAAAGCAGCGCGTGGGCATTGCGCGCGCCCTGGTGCACGAACCCGAAATCCTGCTGTGCGACGAGGCCACCTCGGCCCTGGACCCCGAGACCACGCAGTCCATCCTGGAGCTGCTGCGCGAGATCAACCGCAAGCTGCGGCTGACCATCGTGCTCATCACGCACGACATGGCCGTGATCCGCGAGGTCTGCGACCGCGTGCTGGTGCTGGACCAGGGCCGGCAGCAGGAGATCGGCGAGGTCTGGCGGGTGTTTGCGGCACCGCGCTCGGAAGCAGCGCGTGCGCTGCTGCGGCCGCTGCGGCAGGCCTTGGCGGCCGACCTGGAACTGGTGGCGGCGGCCGATGGCCCGGAGGCCGTCGCCGTGCTGGCCATCGGATGGGCCGACGGCGGCAGCCAGCAGGGCCTGCCGCTGGCGCAGCTCCAGGTGCTGGGCCCGCGTGTCCGCTTGCTGCAGGGGGGGCTGGACTGCATGCGCGGGCGTTCGCAGGGCCGCCTGCTGGTGGGCGTGCCGGTGCAGGATCTGCCGTCGCCACTCTCCCCGCTCTCGCCGGACGCGCTGTCTTCCCTTCAACAGGCGCTGGGCGCCGATTCACTGCAACTGCTTGGCCATGTCCCTGCCCCCGCTCGATAAATACCTGCAGGCCTTTCTGGAAACCCTGCTGATGGCGGGCGCGTCCTCGCTGATCGCCATCGTTGCCGGGCTGGCGCTGGCCATCGTGCTGCACACCACGGCGCCGGGCGGGCTCTACGCCAGGCCGCGGCTGTACCGGGGGCTGTCGGCGGCGGTGAACATCGGCCGGGCCATTCCCTTCATCATCCTGCTGGTGGCCCTGCTGCCGGTGACGCGCGCCATCGTGGGCACCACGCTGGGCACCTGGGCGGCGGTGGTGCCACTGTCGGCCAACCTGATCCCGTTCTTTGCGCGCATCGCCCAGGTCAGCCTGGGCGAGGTGGACGGCGGCCTGGTGGAGGCGGCGCGCGCCATGGGCCTGCGCCGCCCGCAGATCGTGCGCCAGGTGCTGCTGCCCGAGGCGCTGCCGGGCCTGATCGGCGGCATGACCGTGAGCGTGATCGCCATGGTCAATGCCTCGGCCATGGCGGGCGCCGTGGGGGCGGGGGGCCTGGGCGACCTGGCCATCCGCTACGGCTACGAGCGCTATGAGACGCGCGTGATGTTCGAGGTCATCGTCATCCTGGTGGCCCTGGTGTCGGTGCTGCAGTTCGGCGGCGAATGGCTGGCGCGCCGTGCCGACCACCGGCGTTCGATCTCTTGAGATGATTTGGAAATAACAGACTGAATTTTTATTATTTTTGGTTTTTTCGACTTGTCTCGACAATGGCCTGCAGCAGCATTCGGGCTGCTGATTCTTTTCCGAGACGCTTCGATGACCCACACCACACGCCCCGCCTGGCCTTCCCCTCTTGCCGGCCGCACTGCCATGAAGCCGGGCGTGGCCATCGTCTGTGGCGTCCACCATGTCCAGCTGTCCTTCCCGGCGCGCGCCCAGGCGGCCATGGAGCGCTTTTATGGCGAAGTGCTGGGCCTGTCTGCCCTGACCGTTGCCGGGCGCCCGGGCCTGAGCTTTCTGGCCGGCGGGCAGCGCATCGATCTGGTGCCCTACAAGGGGCAGTCCGGCGGCACCGAGCGCGCGGCGGGCAACCTGGTGCACCTGGCGCTGACGGTCAGCGACGTGGATGCGCTGCGCCAGCAGTTGCTGGTGCACGGCGGCCTGGCGCTGGAGGTGGCGCCCGTGAGCGAGGGCCGGCGCTGCTATGCGCGCGACCCCGCAGGCAATCTGATCGAGCTGCTGGAGCTGCCCCGCGAGGCAGCGGCCGATGCCCCGGACGAGCCGGCCGTGGCCTGTTCGGCCTGAAAGCCTCTGGCCGTCCCCCTCTCTCTTTCCTTTCTGCTTTTGCCTTCCACAGGCCCGGGCCGCACCGGCTCCGGGCGGAGCCTTGCCCATGAACTTCCAGCAACTGCGCTATGTGCGCGAAACCGTGCGCCGCGGCTACAGCCTGACCGAGGTGGCCCACACGCTGCACACCTCCCAGCCCGGCGTGAGCCGGCAGATCCGCGAACTGGAGGAGGAGCTGGGCGTGGAGATCTTCATCCGCGCGGGCAAGCGGCTGACCGGGCTGACGCCGCCCGGCGAGGCGCTGCTGCCCATCGTCGAGCGCCTGATGCTGGAGGCCGACAACCTGCGCCGCGTGGGCGCCGACTTCAGCGCCAGCGAGCAGGGCCGGCTGTCGATTGCCGCCACCCACTCCCAGGCCCGCTATGCGCTGCCCCATGTGGTGCGCGACTTCCGCCAGCGCTATCCGCAGGTGCGCCTGCACCTGCACCAGGGCTCGCCCGAGCAGGTGGCGCAGATGCTGCGCAGCGGCGAGGCCGACATCGGCGTGGCCACCGAGGCGCTGGCCGGCTATGAAGGCCTGGTCGCGCTGCCCTGCTACCGCTGGACGCACGGCGTGGTCGTGCCGCCCGGCCACCCGCTGCTGCAGTCGCAGCAGGCGCTGACGCTGGAGGCGCTTTCGCGCTTTCCCATCATCACCTACGAGCAGGGCTATACGGGCCGCGCCCACATCGACGAGGCCTTTGCGCGCGAGGGCCTGGAGCCCGACGTGGTGCTCACGGCCATGGACGCCGACGTGATCAAGACCTATGTGGAGCTGGACATGGGCGTGGGCATCGTCGCCTCGGTGGCGCTGGATGCCGAGCGCGACCAGGGCCTGCGTACCCTGGACGCCGGCCACCTGTTCGAGGTCAACACCACGCGGCTGGGCCTGCGCAAGGGCGCCTGGCTGCGCGGCTATGCCTATGCCTTCATCGAGACCTTCGTGCCCACGCTGACGCGCGAGGTGGTCGAGCAGGCCGTGCGCCAGGGCGTGGAGCCCGAGTAGGCAGACAAAGGGGGCCGGCCTCAGGCCGGCTCGCGCGCCATCTCCAGCAGGGTGTCGCCCGTCACGCGGTAGCGGATCCACTCGGTCTGGGGCAGGGCGCCCAGGCGGTCGTAGAACTCGATGGAGGGCAGGTTCCAGTCGAGCACGCTCCACTCGAATCGGCCGCAGTCCTTCTCGACGGCGATCTGCGCCAGGCGGCGCAGCAGCGCCGTGCCCGCGCCCAGGCCGCGCGCCTCGGGCGTGACGTAGAGGTCTTCGAGGTACAGGCCGTGGCGGCCCTGCCAGGTCGAGTAATTGAAGAAGTAGACCGCAAAGCCCACGGGCTGGTCGCCATGCAGGCAGATCAGGCCGAAGACGGCGGGGTTGTCGCTGAACAGGGTGCGCTTCACATGCTCTGGCGTGGCCAGGACTTCATGCTCGGCTTTCTCATAGACGGCGAGTTCGCGCACGAAGCGGACGATGAGCTCGGCGTCATCGGGGGTGGCGGGTCGGATCTGTAGGGTGGTAGTCATTCAAGCGCGGGGGAACACGGGAAGCCCGGAAAAACGGTATTGCGGCGCAAGATGGCGCCGCAATCTCCGGTTTTAGCCGATTTTCGCGCCCGTGTCCGCCAGGGGCTGTTGCACCGGAAGGGGCAGGAACTGGCGCAGGATCTGGAAGTGGTCCTCGAAGAACGCGCTCTCCATGGCGGGCAGGTCGCAGACGGCCACCCAGCGCGCCAGTGCCGCATCGTCGCCGCCCTGCACGGGCGGCAGCGAGGGCAGCACGCCCAGGTCCAGGTAATGCACATGGGTGATGGTGCGCCCGCGCAGGCTGCGGTCGGGGTGGTCGAAGACCTGCACGGACTGCAGGGCGGCCTGCAGGTCGGCCTCGCTGAGCGTGGAGCAGGTCTCCTCGCGCAACTCGCGCAGGCAGGACTGCCACAGGGTGTCGCGCGGCTCCAGGAAGCCGCCCGGCAGCGCCCACAGGCCCAGGCCCGGGGCATGGCCGCGGCGTATCAGCAGGATGTGGTCCTGTTGCGCGTCTTCGTGCGGCACGCGGCAGCGCAGCAGTGCGTCCACGGTCACGAAGACGGGCGGGTAGGGCGCCGCAGCCCAGGCCTGGCGGTACCGGGCCAGCATGCGCCATTCCTCGCACATCTGCGCATGGGCGGGCGTGGTGGCCCATTGGCGCAGGAACTGCAGGGTGGCGGGCGGAACCTGGGCGGCCAGGGCTTCGAAGTCCACGCCGGATTCGCCGAAGTAGATGTCGCGCAGCGGCGTGGCGTCGAACTGGCCCAGGCGCGGCAGGCTGATCAGCTGCCAGCGCGGAAAGCGCGCCAGGTAGCCGCTGGTCGCGTCCTTGAAATGGCCGACCAGGGCCACGCTGGCGCCTTCGGGCACGCAGGACTGCACGGCCTGCTGCACGGCCTGTACCCACAGCGGCTCGTTGTAGTAGTCGCGCACGGGCACGCAGTGCAGGCGGGCCGCATCGGCCGGCGGCAGCGCCTCGCGCAGCATCTGCGCGCGCTCCTGCCAGCTGAAGGGGTTCTTGGGGTTGGGCGCCTGCCAGGCGCTGCCCAGCACGACGACGACCTGCTCGGCGCGCTCCAGCGCCGCGCGCAGCAGTGCCATGTGGCCGTTGTGCAGCGGCTGCAAGCGCCCGATCAGCACGGCGGTGTGCACGCGCTCGCTGGTGGCCGGGGTTTCGGTGGGGGCGTCCATGGCGGCAGTCTCTTGCATAAACAGGCTCGGTGGCTTCACTCTGGCTTCATTCGTAGTGGGCGGCAATGGGCATCTGGCGGCCCGTGCCGAAGGCGCGCGGGCGCACGCGCAGTATGGGCGGGGCCTGGCGGCGCTTGTACTCGCTGCGGAAGATCATGCGCTTGACGCGGTCAACCAGCTCGGCGCCGCCGGGTTGGCCCAGCAGCTGGGACACAAAGCGCTCGGCCGTTCCGTACTCGGCGGTGGACAGGTGGCGGCCCTCGATGGCGTATTTGAGGATTTCGTCCAGCACCGCATAGGGCGGCAGGCTGTCCTCGTCCTTCTGGTCGGGCGCCAGCTCGGCCGAGGGCGGCTTGTCGATGATGGCCTGGGGAATCAGCTCTCGGCCCGCACTGTGGTTGATGTGGCGCGACAGCTCGAAGACCTCGGTCTTGTACAGATCGCCCAGCAGGCCCAGGCCGCCGTTGGTGTCGCCATACAGCGTGCAGTAGCCCACCGAGATCTCGGACTTGTTGCCCGTGGTCAGCAGC
The DNA here is from genome assembly GCF_014170385.1 of Delftia sp. UME58. NCBI lineage: Bacteria > Pseudomonadati > Pseudomonadota > Betaproteobacteria > Burkholderiales > Comamonadaceae > Delftia > Delftia sp. UME58. Next base: position 187,325 of record NZ_LZZV01000052.1, on the reverse strand, counting down.
AGGTGGCCGAAGGCGTTGGAGTACTCCATCAGCGTGGTGCCGCGGATGCGTGCCTGCAGGTTCTCCAGCGGCAGGCCCTGCAGCGGCTGGCCGAAGCTGGCCTCGAACTGGCGCGCATAGCCGTCGACCAGTTCGCGTATCGGGTGCTCGTGCAGCGTGATGCCCAGGTTGCGGCACAGGATCACCGAGTCATCGACCGAGCCGCTCGACGAAAAGCGCGAGGGCATGGTGACGGCCACCACGTTGTCCGCGCCCAGGGCCTCGGCCGCCAGGGCCAGTGTCAGCGCGCTGTCTATGCCGCCCGAGCTGCCGACGACGGCGCGCGTGAAGCCGCAGCGGCGCGCATAGTCGCGCAGGCCCAGCACGATCTGGCGGCGGTAGAACTCCATGGTGGGCAGGCCTGCGGCCGTCACGCCCACGCAGGGCTGGCCGGCCGCGTCGAGGAAGCGCCCGTCGTCGAACTGCAGCGTGCGCAGGTCTTCGACAAAGCGCTCGGCCTCGAAGACCACGCCGCGCCCGGGCTCCACCGCGAAGGAGGCGCCGTCGAACACGATCTGGTCCTGGCCGCCGATCTGGTTCACATAGAGGATGGGCAGGCCGTGGCGCGTGGCCGCCTGGCCGAAGATCTCGTGGCGCTGCTCGCGCTTGCCCAGGTGGCTGGGGCTGGCGTTGATGCTGACCACCAGGTCAGGGGCGGCGTCGGCCATGCGCGCGAAGGGGTTGGTGGCGTAGTCGGCACCGGCGTCGTTCCAGCCGTCCTCGCACACCAGAAAGCCCACCTGGGCCTGGCCTATGCGCAGCACCTTGGCCGCGTCGGGGCCGGGCTCGAAGTGGCGGCGCTCGTCGAAGATGTTGTAGGTGGGCAGCAGCTGCTTGTCGTAGCGCAGGCGCACGGCGCCGTCCTTGAGCACCAGCAGGCTGTTGTGCAGCGGCTTGCCGGGCCCGCTGGCGCGCGTGGGCGCGCCGATGACCCAGTGCAATTGCGGCCACTGGCGCGTGGCCTGCAGCAGCTGCTGCAAGCCTTGCTCCAGGCGCTCGCGAAAGGCGGGCTCGTCCAGCAGGTCGCCAGGGTAGTAGCCGCACAGCGACAGCTCGGGAAAGACCAGCAGGTCGGCCTGCTCGTGCGCGGCGCGGGCAGCTGCCTCGGCCATGCGGGCCACGTTGCCGGTGATGTCGCCGACGGTGGGGTTGAGTTGGGCAATGGTGATGCGCAGCATGAATGGAGCCTTGGCGGTGTCAGGCGGTGTCAGGCAGTGTCAGACGGCGACAGGCTGGGCCAGGCCGAAGACCTGGCGCAGATAGGCCAGATAGGTTTCGTCGTTGCACAGCGTCTTGCCCGGCGAGTCCGAGATCTTGGCCACGGGCTGGCCGTTGGCGTGGGTGAGCTTCATCACGATGTTGATGGTCTCCAGCCCCATGTCGTTGGTCAGCCGCGTGCCGATGCCGAAGCCCAGCTGTATGCGGTCGGCAAAGCGCTGGTACAGGGCCAGGGCCGTGTCCAGGTCCAGCCCGTCGGAGAACACCAGGCGCTTGGCCTGCGGGTCTATGCGCAGCTTCTGGTAGTGGGCGATGGCCTTCTCGCCCCAGGCATACGGGTCGCCCGAGTCGTGCCGCAGCCCGTCGAAGAGCTTGGCGAAATACATGTCGAAATCGGCCAGGAAGGCATCCATGCCCACGGTGTCGGTCAGGGCCACGCCCAGGTCGCCCCGGTACTCCTGCACCCAGTCCTCCAGCGCGGCGATCTGGAAGTCGCGCAGGCGCACGCCCTGGGCCTGGTAGCTCTGCAGGTACTCATGGGCCATGGTGCCTATGGGCACGATGCCGAAGTCGCGCGCCAGCAGCACGTTGGAGGTGCCCTTGAACCACTGCGCCGTCTGCGTGGCAAAGGCCTGGACCACCTCGCGCTGCCAGGCGCCCGAGAAGCGCCGGCGCACGCCGAAGTCGAACAGCTCGAAGGGGTTGCGCAGCCTGGCCTCGCAGGCCAGGTGGCGCAGGCGCTCGATCTTGCCGGCCAGGCGCCTGCGGCCTTCGGCCAGCGCCGCCTCGGCGTCGAAACGCCGGAAATACAGCTCGTTGACGATGGCCAGCACATAGATCTCGAAGCCCATCACATGGACCTGGGGGCCCTTGGCCTCGATGTGCAGGGCGCCGCCATCGGCCCAGGCACGGATGAAGGCGCGCTGGAACTGGAAGATGCGCAGAAAGTCGATGAAGTCGCTCTTCATGAAGCGCAGCCCGCCCAGGTAGGCCAGGTCTTCGGGCGTGAAGCGTAGCGCGCACAGGGCGTCCAGCTCGCGCTCCACCTCGGGCAGCAGCTCGGCCAGCGGGAAGGCTGTCTTGGTGCGGCAGACGAATTCGTACTCGGCCTCGGTCTGGGGATTGCGGTGCAGCATGGCCTGCCACATCGTGAATTTGTAGAGATCGGTGTCTAGCAGGCTGGTGATGATGGGAGCCATGGTGCGATGCTGGGGAAACAGGAAAGGAGGCTGCGCGCGTGAAGGCGGTCCGGCCCCTACAGGTGGAGTTCCTGGCTGGAGGCCAGCCGCAATCCGCGGGCCTGCATGGCTGCCAGGAAATCATGGTGCGCGGACTCGAAGCCCGGCACCGGGCTCATGGCGTCGTGCATCAGCACAATGCGCTCGGGATGGGGAAGGTGCTCGACCAGATGCTCGACCGTGGAGCGCACGCAGTGGCTGCTCGCCTCGCCCGCGACCACCAGCAGTCCGGCACGGTCCAGCCGCTCCAGCAAACCGGTGTTCAGCAGGGTCGCCGGATCGGCAGGGTCCGGCACCTCGGCCTGCAGGGCGCTGTAATGCTCGGTCCAGGGATTGAGCCCCTTGAAAACGTTGCATACGGCGCGCTGGCGCTGCTGCTGCCAGTCGCCACAGGCCGCCAGCACATCGGCATGGATACCGTGGCCCCAACTGCCCACTTCGCAGTGCACGGGCCAGACCATCAGCGTGTAGCGGCTGCTCGCTTCGAGTGCATCCAGATAGTCCAGGCTGCGCTGCAGGGCCTGGGCGTTGCGCGGCCGGAACACGCCCGCCCGCACCTGTGCCGCCGTGATCGCGGTGAACGGTGCCACATCGCCGCCATCGCCCTGCTGCCAGAAGGCGGGGTGGGCGATGTCGTAGCGCTGGTGCGAGTCCAGCGTCACCGTGATGGCGTCCACCTTCGCTGCCTCGCGCCGAATCCATCCGCCCAGCCGCTGCATGTCGGCATGGGCGCCAGCCACGGGCAGGCTGGGGCGTTGGCGGCCGGGGCACCAGTCGTCAGGCAGATCGCAGAAATCGTTCTGGGGGTCTATGAGCAGGAGGTGGAGGGTGGGAGATGGCATGAGTGGTTACTCGCAAGCAAGCGCTTTGGAGCGTGCCGAGAATCAAGGCTTCAGTGTAGTGCGGCAACAGTCCAGGCCGTTACCCTCTGCCCGGTGTGGTCAGGCTTGCGCTGGCGAAAACAAAGGGGCGCGACCCTGTCAAGGAAAGGGATGGTGCAGCAGGGGCTGGCAGCCAGCAGCACATGATGCGGAACCTACATTTACGTATTCCGTGGGCGGATTGGAGCGTTTCAGGCCGTCATTTGCCCAGTCTTGCGGCGCGATTGGCTACTTTCGGTAGGTTTTGATTATCACCATGGCATCCCTTCAGATAACAACGACTTTCATGGGTGTGGGATTGGCTGCGCTGATCCTGTACCTTATTCGCCGCGATCATCTGTATCTCATGCATGGCCTTTTCTGGGTGCTGGTTGCCGCGGCAGCCGTCGTGCTGGGGGTCTGGCCGGGGATGATCAACCGTCTGGCAACGGCGCTTGGCATCAGCTATCCGCCCGCCATGCTGCTGCTGGCCTGCATCGTCTTGTTGATCAAGGCCTTGCATGCCGATATGGTCAACACCCGCATCGAGCGCGATGTGCGGCGGCTCAATCAGCGGCTCGCAATGCTCGAGGCGGATGCTGCGGACCTCATCCAGGCCCCGACCGAACCCCCGACCCCATGACATCCGCCCTGCTTCCCGTCATCTTGTGCGGCGGCTCCGGTACCCGCCTGTGGCCTCTTTCGCGCGAAGCCTATCCCAAGCAGTTTCTTGCAGTGACAGGGGCGGGCATTTCTCTGTTGCAGGACACCGTCAGGCGGCTCGACGGTCTGGCGCCCCACATTCCAAGGGCCTCGCCGATCGTGGTGTGCAATAGCGAGCATCGATTCTTGGCGGCCCAGCAATTGCAGGAGGCTGGCTTGCATGGGGCCAGGGTCGTGCTGGAGCCCGTGGGGCGCAATACGGCGCCCGCACTGACACTCGCCGCCCTGGTGGCCGATGCAGACGATGTTCTGCTTGCCATGCCGGCCGACCATGTCATCCGTGACCTGGAGCGGCTTCACCACGCCCTGAACACTGCCTGGCAACTGGCTCGGCAGGGGTCCATGGTGACTTTCGGTGTCGTGGCGGATCGACCGGAGACAGGGTATGGCTATATCCAGAAGTCCCTGGCAGTGGAAGGCTTCGACGCTTTTGCCATCCGGCGCTTTGAAGAGAAGCCCAGTCTGGATGTGGCCCGGGCCTATCTGGAAAGTGGCAATTACCTGTGGAACAGCGGGTTGTTCATGGTCCGGGCAGGACAATGGCTCAAGGCCATGGCCGCGTTGCAGCCGCAGATGCTGCGGGCATGCCAGACTGCCGTCGAGCACAGCAGCCGCGATCTGGACTTCATCCGACCTCAAGGCGATGCTTTCAGCGATTGCCCTTCCGACTCGATCGACTATGCAGTCATGGAGCATCTGCCGGGCCGCCTGGACTTGGGAATCCCAGCCCATGTGGTGCCCCTGGATGCAGACTGGTCCGACCTCGGCGCCTGGGACGCCTTGTGGGAGGTGCTGCCTCACGATGCCCGAGGCAATGCCCATGCCGGTCAGACCCTGGCGATCGATACCCAAAACAGCTTGTTGTTCTCGGAGACCTGCCTTGTCGCCACGGTGGGCCTGGACAACATTATCGTGGTTGAAACAGCCGATGCCGTCTTGGTGGCGGACAAACGCCGAACACAGGATGTCAAGAAAGTCGTTGCCGAATTGAAGGCGCAAAACCGCCAGATGGCTTCATCGCATCGCAAGGTGCACCGCCCTTGGGGCTGGTACGACCGCATCGATGGTGGTGAGCGATTCCAGGTGAAGCGCATCGTCGTCAACCCCGGCGCCAGCCTGAGTCTGCAGATGCACCAGCATCGGGCAGAGCACTGGGTCGTGGTCAAGGGCATGGCCGAGGTCACGCATGGCGAGCGCAGCTTTCAACTGCGTGAAAACGAATCTACCTATATCCCCGTACGGCATCTCCATCGATTGAGAAATCCAGGTCTGGAGCCATTGGAAATCATTGAAGTGCAGTCCGGCGATTATCTGGGCGAGGATGACATCGTGCGTTTCGATGATTTCTACGGCCGGGGCTGACGGCCATCGAAATGGATGGCCGGAGATTGATGAAGAATAATACAAAGGATATCGGATGAATCCTCATGCTGCTCGATCGGTGTCGCCGCTGGAGCTAATTAAATCTATTGCCGTCAATCGCAGCTTGATATTCAGCTTGATAGAGAGGGATATATTTGGCCGCTATCGAGGTGCAACGCTGGGCTTGTTGTGGTCTTTCTTCAACCCGCTGCTGATGTTGATTGTCTATACGTTCGTGTTCAGCGTGGTCTTCAAGGCGCGCTGGTCTGGAGGGACTGACTCGAAAACGGAATTTGCAATGATTCTGTTTTCTGGCTTGATGGTTTTCAATATATTTTCCGAATGCATAGGGCGTGCGCCATTGTTGGTCGTCAATAACGTCAATTATGTCAAGAAAATAATATTTCCGCTGGAAGTGCTGCCTCTCGTTGCACTGGGTACTGCTCTTTTTCATTTTATTATCAGTGTATCTGTCTGGATGGCTTTTTATCTCATATTTTTTGGAATTCCTCCGCTGAGCATGCTGTATCTGCCAATCATTCTTCTTCCTTTGATTCTTCTGATTATGGGTTTTTCGTGGATACTGGCATCGTTGAGTGTCTATCTGCGTGATATCGTGCATGTCGTGGGGGTGATCACCACGGTGATAATGTTCCTGTCTCCTGTTTTCTACCCGGTTTCCACGCTGCCTGAAAAATATCAGGCCATCGTCCGTTTGAATCCACTTGCAGATATTCTGGAGCAGGCTCGGGGTGCAATGATCTGGGGTCGTGGGATTGATTGGTTGAATTGGACATTGCAGATGTGTGTCGCAGCCGCGATCGCCTGGGCCGGATTTGCCTGGTTTCAGAAGATGCGGAAAGGCTTTGCCGATGTCATCTGATATTGCGATCAAGGTTGATGGGCTGAGCAAGTGCTATCAAATCTATGACCAGCCTCGTGACAGGTTGAAGCAAATAGTCCTCCCCAGGCTGCAGAAAATTGCAGGCATGCCGCAGAGGAATTACTATCGTGAATTCTGGGCTCTCAGGGACATTGATTTTGAAGTCAGGAAGGGCGAGGCGTTCGGTATTGTGGGGCGCAATGGCGGTGGAAAAAAGCACACTGCTTCAAATTATTACAGGAACGCTTGATCCGACGCGGGGAACTGTTGAAACATTCGGGCGGGTTGCGGCACTGCTTGAGCTTGGATCAGGGTTCAACCCGGAGTTCACGGGCCGAGAAAATGTGTATTTGAATGCCCTGATGCTGGGGATGAGCCGCGACGAGGTCAATGCACGGTTCGATAGTATTGCGGCATTTGCGGATATAGGCGGATTTCTGGACCAGCAGGTCAAAACCTACTCCAGCGGGATGCTGGTGCGCCTGGCTTTCGCCGTTCAAGTGCAGCTTGAGCCAGATATTCTGATTGTCGATGAGGCGCTTGCTGTAGGGGACGCACTTTTCCAAAAGCGCTGCTTTCGTCGTATCGAAAAACTGCGCGCAGATGGCGTTACCTTGCTCTTTGTCTCACATGATCAGGAGGCAGTGCGAACGCTGACGGAGCGGGCAATCCTGCTCAAAAGAGGAACATGTGTCTCTTCTGGCGCTTCATCCCAGGTGCTGCTGGATTACAGAAGGCTGATGCATGAGGAAGAGTCTGCCTACTTCATCCAGGCGATGAAAGATATTCAGTTGAAGACTTCCAGGGTGGGGGCGGATTCCATTGATTCATCATCTGGTGCGTTTCTGTCGGGAAATGGAGTCGAGCAGGGGTCCCCGTCTGAGCCAACAGATGATCTGTCGTTTGGAGATGGTGGCGTCGAGATATTGACAACGACGCTGTTTGATAGCGATGGAAATCCGGGGAGCGTGTTCTATCCGGGAGATCTTATTCGTGTTCGAATGGAGTGCCTTTCCAGGATTGAAGTAACGAATCTGAATGTTGCCGTAAGGGTTCGCAATCGTGAGGGGATAAAGATATATTCCTGGGGGACATTGAATCAAGATATGCGAATCATGGCAAGCGGCTCGGATGAGCTGATGTTTTGGAATAGACGATTCAACGCTGATGAAAGGTTTGTCGTATGGCTGGAGTTTGATTGCCGATTAGGGACGAATCTTTATGAAATCCAGGCGGCGATATCTCATGAAGAGAGTCCGGACTATGGGGCGCAGCGGATTCTCCATTGGAAAGACGAGGCTGCTTTCTTCCAGGTGTTGATGCGTAAGAATGAGTATTTCTTTGGTGGACTGACAGATTTGTGCATGACGGCGAGGTGGGATGATGCAGAGCAAGAATGAACTTGACTACAAGACTCTCTATGATGGCTATTGGCAGCGTTCTGATCGAGTCGGCGAGCGCAGCAGTGATCTGAAAAAAACAGCCCGATTGATTGCAGAAACCTGTGGATATGGATCTGCCATTGATATCGGCTGTGGAGAGGGATATCTGATTGAAGAGCTTCTTTCGCTGGATATCGATGCGGTAGGCATGGATATTTCATCTGTCGTGGTGGAGCGTGCAAATGCACGATGGAAGAATCGATTTTTCGAAGGTTCGGTCCTGTCGATTCCATTTCCTGATGAACATTTCAATGCTGTTGTTTCGACAGATTGTCTTGAACACCTGGCTCCGGAAGATGTTCCGGCAGCGCTGCGTGAGATGTATCGTGTTTCTTCGCGTTATGTTTTCCTGCAGATAGCAACCACACCAGACCGTGATGGCCATTGGCATCTGACAATCGAGGGGCGCGCCTGGTGGGAGGATCGGTGTTTCGAGGCTGGGTTCCGGAAGCATCCTCTTTACTATTGCATCAACGATTACGAAGCGCTTAATAAGGATGGGTGGCAGGTATTTGTCACTCTGGAAAAAATACCGGCCAAGGCACTAGTGGAGTTCGATCTCTCCGTGCTTGAAGAAGAAAAAATGCTTCACAATGACATGCTGCGGGTGACTGGAAGAAGGTCCGATGCCCACTGCATTCGCTATTACAAGGCATGCGATTTCATCCGCCCTGGAGACCAGGTCCTTGATGTGGCATGTGGATTGGGTTATGGGAGCCATATTCTCTATAACGTATCCAAAGCCAGATCAGTCATTGGCGTGGACCTCAGTGATTTCGGAATTGCCTATGCGCAAGCCAACTATGGGCAGCTGGGGGGGGGTGGATTTCAGGTGCGGCGATGCCCAGGCGCTGAGCTCCATTCCTGACAATAGCATTGACTTTATTGCTGCTTTCGAGACGATCGAGCATGTTCCAGAACCGATGGCATACCTTCGGGAATTGAAGCGCGTGCTCAAACCTTCAGGAAGGGTCATGGTCTGTGCTCCAAACAACTGGGTTGATGAAACGGGCAAGGACCCCAATCCGCATCATTTTCATGTCTATACCTGGGACCGCCTGGTTGTTGAGGTAGGGCAGTTCTTTCTGCTGGAGCAAGGGTTCCTGCAAACAGCAGGAGGTGCGCTCAAATGTCCAAATGGAAGCCGCAAGTGGGTCAATGTTCCGGCCGATGCAACACCTGAGCAAGAGTCTGAGTGGGTGCTTTTGCTGGGGATGGCTGATCCTCTTGAGGGTAAAGGCATTCCATACGAAGAAACAGCATGGAGATTGCCAGAAGACCCAGGTTTCAATGTGGCAGCCTTTGCGCGTGACTATCAGAATCCCTGGCTGTTGAAGGGGATGGTAACGATCGGCATGCGCATGGGCTCCAAGGAGCGACTTGCAGACATGCAAGAACGTGTCCTGGCCTCTTACGATCCTGAGTCGGTGGATTATGGTGCGGCGCTGTGTGGTCGAATATATTTTCATATCGAGCAGCCAGAGATGCTGGAAACCACGGTCAAGGACCTTGAGGAGGACGTTCGCAGATATGCCTCAATTTCGCTGCCAACGGCCCATCAGATTCGTTGGCAAGTATCTTTGCTGTTCGCCGCAGGGGAGTTGGCCCGAAAGCAGGGTCGAACTGGCGATGCATCTTTCTTTTACTCGGAATGCGCCAAGATAGATGTATTGCTTTACAGCCCGATACTTGGAAACAAGACATTGGATGCATTGTTCTATCTGGCAAGATTTTCTCTCCAAAAACGTGATCTGCCTGCTGCAAAACAGTATCTGTTGCGCTCGATCGACGAGTGCCAGCGCCTCTCGTCCGGATCATGGGTAAACATCACAGGCGAACAGTCGGGGCCTTTGCCATTCGGTCTGGCAGAGATGTCTCAACTTTTTGACAAGGCAGCCCGAGCTGCATATCTCCTGTCTGCGTTGGACAAGGCAGATCTGTCGCCACACTTGCTCTTCAGGGAATCAACTGGTTTTTTTGAGCGACAGATCATTCATTACAAGAATTGGGGTAATGAATACTATGAATATTCAAATCGACTTTTGAATGACCGCAGGAAGTTCGAGGTCGAGAGAATGGCTGGTGTATTCAACCTGCGAACGGCGGAAGGGGGCAAGGAAGGAGGGTTGGAGCGGGTCGTTAAAAATGTACTATGGCGCTATAGCCAGTTTGCTGAAGTCAGGTCTGAGCTGGGCCTGGGAGGGGCCATTCGGCATACATTTGGGTTTTTGCGGGATAAGCTGTCTATTTCCCAGGAAAGTAGGCCCGAGCCACATGTCAAGCCTCCGGAGGGGAAGGCTCCGTCTGAGGCATCGATTGGATTCGTGAATCTTGATTCGGACAAGGCGCGTTCAGCCGGCTCGACGCAGCAGGTGATAATGCTTGTCGATGCATTTCATGATGGTGGTGTCGAGCGAGTCGTGATTGACCTGTGTCTGAATTTTCGTCAAGCCGGAATTCAATGCAAGATTCTGGTGGCAAAGGATGGCGGGCGAAGTGCTGCAGAAGCGAGATCGCACGGCATCGACGTCATGGAACTGCACCAGAACACAGAAGCTCTGAGATCAGCCATAGCCAAGTCCGTCAATACGGTAGCTATTACCCATCATTGCTACTTTTCTCTGGATTCATTCCGGGCAGCTGGCATTCCCGTGCTTGAAGTGATTCACAATGCATATTATTGGCAAAGAGGAAGCAGCGCTATCGCGGATATGCGGAGAAATGATATTGATCATTTCATTGCAGTATCCGGATTTGTTGAAAAATTCTCCACGGAGGAGTTGGGCATCGATGCTGCAAGGGTGTCGCTGATAAACAATGGACTGAATAATCTGGATCTGATTCGGCCTCCTTTGGATTTGCTGCGAAAGAACAGGCTGGAGACAAGAAGTGCTCCTGTGTTGCTGCATATTGCAAATCTTCACCCGCAGAAGAACCATAGGCTGATTGTGAAATCGTTTGCCCGGATAAAGCAAAAATATCCAGATGCACGACTTGTGATGGCGGGATCCATGGATGGTTATCCGGATATTTTTTCAAAATTTAATGAAGACGTCGAACGATTGGGGATCTCCGGGTCTGTCACGCTTGCTGGCGCACTGTCCAGGCGTGACCTGTCCAAGCTGATGGCATCAGCCCATGTTGGCATTCTTCCTTCCGTCTTGGAAGGCTTTAGCATCGCCACGCTTGAATTGTCCTTCTTTGGCCTTCCCGCAATTCTGTCCGCGACAGGTGCCGCGCAGGAGTTGCAGAAGGCTTATGGGCATGTTCATATCGCACAGGGCTGTGCGCTTTCCCAGAAGGAGCTTGATATCAGGAATGTGGACGGATTCCTGACAACGATGCCCGACTCTGTGGTTGATTCGCTTGCTGAAGCCACATTGAAGGTATTGGATGAATACCCTGAGTATCTGGGGAAGGCTCTGAATGCGGCCGAACAATTTTCCGAATACTCGATCGACAGCACGGTTGGGAAGTACATTGGCCTGCTGCAATCGATGAGAAAATCTCGTGAATATGTTTGAAGATATAGAGATCGCAATAGTCGCTCCATTTCCATCGAGAAAGAGGGTGAAAGAGGGCTGGATGAGCCGGATTGGCACTGTGGACGAAATTATCAAGCAGCGTGCACGACTCTATATACATATATCGCAAAACAATTCCCCGGAAGCCAGTTTTTCCAAGGTGGAAGAGAACGCGTGGGAGATCTGCATTTCACCAGGCAGTCCCGACTACAAGGGGGTCTTGGACAGTATTTATGAATCGGTGAATACTGTATATATACATACCATTCACCTTGCCGAGTTCATTGTGCCGTGGTTGGACTCCGGGAAGTGCATTGTTGATTTTCATGGAATCGTTCCGGAAGAGGAGGTGATGCTTGGGCGTCCTGAACTGGTAGGAAAATACGAAGCCATTGAGCAGGAGGTTCTCCGAAAGGCAAAAGCCTGCGTGATGGTGACACGTGCCATGCAAAAGCACTATCGGGAGAAGTATCCGCTGATCAATCCAAAGGTGATTGTCCTGCCGATTGTTGAGGAAATGCATTTTCCAGCCAACGTGGGTGATCCCAAGGGCGAAAGTGAACTCCCCGTCCGGGTCGTATATGCGGGAGGTATACAGGTTTGGCAGAATGTAGACGCCATGCTGGAGCTTGCTGCCGTGGCTCATGGCGTGGCTGATTTTCAATTTCTTTCACAGGATTGGAAGGCAATCGAGAAAGACGCAAAAAAGAAGCCGCTGCCAAGGAAACCGAAATTCAAATTTTGCCCAAAGGAAAATTTGGTTCAGGAGTATATGAATCATGACTTTGGCCTGGTGCTTCGTGATGACTCCGCTGTGAATAGGGTGGCCTGCCCAACCAAACTCTACGAGTATATGGAGATTGGCTTGATCCCCATCGTTCGCTCTCCTATGCTGGGGGATTTTCTCGAATTGGGGTATGCGTATGTGACAGAGAATGAGTTCGAGGCGGGATTTTTTCCCGATAGAGTCTCCCGGGGAATGATGCAAAAAAAGAACAAACAAGTGGTGCGGGCAATGAGGGAGATGTTCCTGGCCGGTGCATCCGATCTTCGCTCCCGATTGGATGCCTAGGTCAGGCTGAATACTTTTATCTGGCAGGAGTAAATGGAATGCACATGCAAGGCACCGGAAGGATGGATGGGGGGTATGGGAGCCTTGAGGAGTTCAGGCGAGAGGTTATTCTCCCTTATCTGAATCATCCCATCTCCGCTCTGGAAATAGGACCATTTATCAGGCCAACGCTCGGAAAAGCAGAGGCTGATTTGAAAACACTTGATTGCTACGATACCGACGAGCTGAGACAGCATGCAATCCGCATTGGGGAAAATCCGGATTCAGTGATCCATGTGGACTATGTCTGCAAGGATGAGAATTATTGCAATGTGGTCACTGACGAGTTCGACATGATCATCGCAGCCCATGTGGCTGAACATGTAGTCGGTTTTGTCGGTTATTTTCAGACATTGCGAAAACTCCTAAAGCATGGTGGTCACTGCATGATTGTCCTGCCGGACAAGCGCTATAGTTTCGACAAATTCCGTAGTGACACAAGTCTGGCTTATCTGATATTTCAGCACTTGCAGCCGGAATTTCCTGCGAAGGCATTTCATGCCTTGGAATCGGCGATGTTGTACGACAAGGGTTATATCAATGCGGAGAATGTTGCTGAAGAGAGATTGAGTATTGATTCTTTGAGGAAAGCACTTGATGGATGGCATCCAGGTGTTCATTCCCATGTTTTCCAGTTCGAAGATGTGATAACCAAGGTGTTTGCCCCGCTGTGCGCGATGGGATTGATTGATTTCGATGTTCTGGAGGCCAGGATGAGCCACCAGTTTGGTGAGTTCGTTGTCGTTCTTCGCGCGGGTCGAGAGTGCACCAGTTGGGAGTCCGTCAAGGATTTTTATTCATTGTCGCGAGACACTATTACTCCCAAAAGGGGATTGCTGCATGCGCTCGAGTCGAAAAAAAATATGCTGCGTCGTTGGTACTCGTCCAGAGGCAATCAAGATGGCGCCGGTGATCCGCGCACTAAGAAATGAGCCTTGGGTCGAGGTGCGAGTGCTAGCCACCGCCCAGCATCGCCAGATGCTGGATCAGGTTCTTGATTTTTTCGATATCAAGCCAGATATCGATATGAATATCATGAGACCGAATCAGACATTGGCGGAATTGACAGGGCGTCTGCTCCTTCAGATGGATGAGGTGCTGGAGTCTGAAGATCCTGATGCCGTACTGGTGCAAGGAGATACTACGACTGTGATGGCAGTTTCCCTTGCCTGTTTCTATCGCAGAATACCAATAGGCCACGTCGAGGCAGGGCTGCGGACATGGGATGTACAGAATCCATTTCCGGAAGAGGCAAATCGTGTGATTGCGGGAAAGCTTGCGCGCTGGCATTTTGCGCCTACGCAAGGTTCACGCCAGAATCTCCTCAGGGATGGAATGGCAGACAGCAGTATCACTGTGACAGGCAACACCGTCATCGATGCTTTGCTGATGGCCGCTGCAAAGGATCTGGAAATTGGCGTGCCCATGGATCCGGAAAAGCGCCTGGTCCTGGTTACCTCGCATCGCAGGGAGAATTTTGGGGAGCCATTGCGTCGCATCTGCCAGGCATTGAAAACCCTTGCACGCCAGAATCCAGATGTTCAGTTTCTTTACCCGGTGCATCCAAACCCCAATGTCAAGGGTGTAGCCCATGAGTTCCTGAAGGATGAGTCAAATTTCATGCTTTGTGAGCCATTGGATTATGCGCCTTTTGTCGCGGCAATGAAGAGATCCTATCTGATTCTGACCGATTCAGGAGGCGTCCAGGAAGAAGCGCCTGCATTGGGAAAGCCGGTGCTCGTGCTGCGTGAGGAAACAGAGCGTCCTGAGGCAATTTCTGAAGGTGTCGTGAAGTTGGTGGGGGCAGATACTGAATTCATCGTGCAACAGACGCAACGACTGCTGCAGGATGGAATGGCATATAAGGAGATGGCGAGAGGTGTTTCTCCGTATGGTGATGGGAAGGCCGCTGCAAGAATAGTTTCCGTTTTAAGAGAGCAGATTCTGTGAAGATTCTGCTTGTTGCATATGAATTTCCGCCAATATTGGCTGCCCAGGCTCTGAGATGGTTTTATCTATCCAATGAGCTGGCCAAGTTGGGGCTGAATGTTCATGTCATATGCCCGGACATATCTGCTGAGCATGCATTTCCAATGGATCTTGATGGGCGGATAACCATTCATCGCGTTTGGCCTGGGCCATTCATTGGGTTGAGTCAAAGGCTTGCGAGGAAAAAGCCTGGAAGGCCTGAAGATGTCACTGGGATAAAATCATCTCATACTTCATGGGCTTTTCGTGCCTATCGGTTGGTGCGATCGGTTCTGGATGCCGTCCTGTACCCTGATGTCAGATCTGAGTGGTATCCGTTCGCCCTTCGAAAAATGAGGAATTTGCTAAGGACGGAAAATTTTGATGTGGTGATAAGCTCCCATGAACCGGCAGTTGATATATTTGTCGGATCTCATGCTCGTCGCTTCAATATTCCTTGGGTCGTGGACTTGGGTGATCCCCTGCTGACTCCCTATTCGCCGCGCTGGAGGCGTGCAGTGGACTCGATGGCCGAGAGAAAAGTGGTCTCTTGCGCCACTTCCATTTGGGTAACAGCCGACAGCGTTTCGAATCTGCTGAAGCAGAGACATGGTGAGGGCATTGGGGAAAAAATATCCGTGCTACCGCAGGGTTTTCCATCCGGGCAGACGGATGTCATTGAGCGTCCAGGTGGTCGCCGGTTCCTTCTTGTGTTCACGGGTAATTTTTACAGAGATTTCAGAAACCCGGTCGAGCTGGCAAAGGCGCTTTCACTGATGAAGGATCTGGATATATCTTTTATTGTTGCTGGCAATAATTCTGCATTTGAAGACCTGTTTCATGGTGTGGACGGTGTGAAATTCCTGGGCCAAAGAAGTCATTTTGAATGCCTTGAATTGCAGCGACAGGCAGATGTGCTTGTGAATATTGGTAATGTGCAGAGTTATCAGATCCCAGGGAAGGTCTATGAGTATCTTGGTTCAAAAAGACCAATACTGCATATCCAGACTGGAGAAGGTTCCGATCCCGGTGCGGAATTGATCGAGAGCACGGGTGCGGGGATTGTTGTGAAGAACAGCCATCAGGAAATAGAAAGGGTGCTGCGCCATATGTGCCTGCAATGGATGAATGACCCGGGAAAGCTGATGGAGTGTAGAAAGGAGTCTCTCATTAAGGACCATTCCTGGAGTCATCGGGCTGTTGAATGCAAAAGACTGTTGCAGAAAATTTTGTAGAAAGATGCTGGATGCCATGGAAATGGGGCCCGATGATGCCGCTGTTTATCTCCCAGGAGCAGCGGCTTTGCTCAATGGGATATGTGCATGAAGCTCGACGTTATATTTGCGGCTGATGCCCTCCGCCCTCCGTTGACTGGTATCGGTCGGTATACCTACGAGCTGGCAAGGCGGGTGAGATGCCATGAGGATATCGAGAGGTTGCGCTATTTTTCCTCTGGGCGTTGGGTCAGTGACCCCTTGGGAGCGATGGAGACATCGGACCATGTGTCCATCTCTCTCAACAGGAAGAAGGCGGCTTTGCGCGACAGGCTTGCAGGAAGCCGGATAGCCGTGCGTGTCTATGAGAGATTGGCACCTGCGGTTTTTGAATGGCGACTGCGTGGTAACGAAAAATCTGTTTATCATTCTCCCAACTATATCGTTCCTCCCTTCAAGGGAAGGACGGTGAGTACCGTTCATGATCTTTCTCACATCATATGCCCACAGTTCCATCCACGGGCTCGGGTGGAATATATGAATATGGCCCTGGGCGACAGTCTGGCACGGACCAACCATGTCATCACCGTATCCGAAACAGTCCGGCAGGAAGTCCTGGCACACGGTTTGATGCCGCCGGAGCAAGTCACTGCCATTCATTTGGCCGCAGGGAGTGATTTTTTTCCTCACTCCTCAAAAATGCTGGAGCCTGCCATGACGGCCTTGGGCCTGAGGGCCGGGGAATATAGCCTTTTTGTGGGGACCGTGGAGCCTAGAAAAAATGTGGAGCGCCTCGTTCAGGCCTATGGAATGCTGCCGGAGAGAATGAGAAGCGATTGGCCATTGGTGATTGCCGGGGCCAGAGGATGGAATTCAGATTCCATTCATGCATGCATTGAGAAGGCGCAGGCGCAAGGGTGGGCACGCTATATTTCCTACGTTGACCAATCCTGGCTCCCTGCCTTGTATGCGGGTGCACGATTGATGGCCTATCCATCGCTCTATGAGGGCTTTGGCCTGCCCATTGTCGAAGCCTTGGCCAGTGGTACGCCGGTGCTGACATCCAGGGTGTCCTGCATGCCGGAAGTCGCGGGTGGCGCGGCTTGGTTGGTGGATCCTCTCGATCTGGAGGAGATCTCGCATGGCCTGGAGGTCTGTCTTGCTGATGAAAGATGGCAAGAGCAGGCCAGGGCGCTGGGGCTGGCGCGATCCGCGCAGTTTTCCTGGGAGAAGTGCGCAGAGCGTACGGTAGGCATCTACGCCCGGGTCGCGCAACTGGTGTGACGGCTAGCGTGGCGGGCGAAGCGGTCTTTGCCTGGCTCTGCCATGGGCAATGCTCAACAGGGAAGAGACTGCGGCATAGCGGACGGCATTGCCCCATGATCTGAAGATCTTGGAACGATTCACTCTTGCCGTATGCAATGGCAGGGCCACTTCTGCTATCCGCAGGCCTTGCCGGCGCATGAGCAGCAAGGTTCCTATGTCCTGGTAGTCCAGCATCGTGGCTTGCGTGGAGGTTGCCGTCTCCAGGGCCTGTCGGTTGTATAGGCGGAAGCCGGAAACGAAGTCCCGCAGGCCAAAGCCGGTCAGCCATCGAAACCACTGCCACGCGATGCGTCGTACCAGGCTGTTGCGCTCGGAAAAATAGGCAACGACCATGTCTGCCTGTTCACGCTGCGCCAGCAGGGCGGGCAGCTCCTCGACTTCATATAGGCCTTCGGCGTCGATGGTGACGACGGTCTGGAAGCCGTGGGTCTGCGCATAGCGCAGTCCGGTCTGCAAACTGCCCCAATTGGTCATGGCCAGCAATGGGCGCAGCACCCGGGCCCCGCATTCTTCTGCTTCATGGCAGGTCGCATCGGTGCTGCGGTTGTCCACGACCAGAACCGAGGCCTTCACCAGCGCATGTACACGGCGTATCAGATGCCCGATCTCGGTTTCATTGTTGCGTGTGGAGATGACGACCAGCAGATCCTGGCGTGGCTTGGCAGGGCGGGTATCCGGTGCCAGGCTGCGATAGTGGCGTGCCACGCTTTGCTCGCAGGGGCCGATGCTGAAGAAACGGTGCAAGGCCTTGTTCCCCGACTGGCCCAGCCGCTGTCGCAGGGCGGTATTGTGCTGAAGGCGCGCGATGCTGCTGCGCCACGCATCCTGGTCCTCGAAGGGAACATGCAGGCCGGCGTGAGCATGCGCAACCACCCAGGGCATGCCCGAGCCTGGGAGGTCGGTGACAAGACAGGGCTTGCCATGCAGCATGGCCTCCAGTAAGACGATGCCGAAAGCTTCCGTGCGTTCGCGTGAAGCAAGGCAAAAGATATCGCAGCTGGCGAACAGCGCATGTTTTTCCCCGTCGGAGACGGCACCCGTCAGTCGCACGGGTGTGGGTCTGCCTTCGGGGGTGCATTGGCGGATCAGTGCCTCCAGCGATGTGCGCAGCTCGCCTTCGCCCGCGATCAGCAACTCCACGCCAGGCATGGTCGACACGGCACGGATCAGTGTTTCAAAACCCTTGTAGTAAGTGAGCCGGCCTATGGAGAGCAGGCGCAGTCTCGTTTCTGAGCGCCAGCCCTGGCCGGGTGACAGCGCCACAGGAGGAGGAATATTTCGAAGGTCCAGGCCCAGCGGGACGATCTCACATTTGCCGCGCCAGGCGCGCAGGGCGTTGCTGGCCTCGAGATAGGGCGGCGAAGTGGCGAATACCTGTTGGGCCCGCTCCAGCAGGGCCTGTTCGAAAGGGCGGTACAGCATGTAGGCCAGGGCCACCGACCATTTGATGTTGGACACCACCACATCCGAGTGCCAGTGGATCACCCAGGGCACACGCCTGGCTATCGGCAGCGTGAGCGCCCACAACGCTGAATTGTTGGGCAGGTGCAGGTGCAGCACGTCGGGTTGGACGCGTTCGATGGCGCGGCCCAGCGCGCGCCGAAAGCCGATGGCCATCGGCGCATAGACCAGGTTGAACTGGACGGGGACACGTTCCAGCCAGGAGGGATCATCCGGCAGTGGATCGCCATGGACCAGGGCATGGGCATCTATGCCCTGTCGCCGCTGCTCATGGACCAGGTCGGCGAGAAAGACTTCCATTCCGCCCCGGTAGGGAGGAAAGAATTTGCCGACGTGGAGGATGCGTAGCGCCATCGTGCGGGCTGCCTACTTCGCTGCGGGCGCCGGGCTCAGTTGATTGCGGATCTGTCGATACTGCGGATTCTGTGGCTCCAGGCGAATGGCCTGATCCAGATCCTTGAGCGCCTCGGGCAGATGGCCCAGACCGCGGTGGGCCATGGCCCGGCCATAGTAGGCCGGCGCGCTGGGGCTGCGGGAGATCAGGGCGTCCAGCAACTGTTTGGCCTGCGCGCTGTCGCCCTGGCCCACAAGGGCCAGCCCCAGTCCCACGGTCGGGCGGGGAGCGTTCGGCGATGCCTGCAGCAGACGGCGGAAGTCATCGGCGGCGATGGCGTATTGCTGAAGGCCTATGGCGACCTCCGCGCGCTTGAGGCGCGTGGCCTGCTCCATCTGCCTGGCGTTGTCGCTGTCCTCGGAAGGCTCATTCAGCGCGAGCGAGTAGGCTTCGAATGCGGGACGCAACTGGCCCATGGCCATCATGGCCTCGGCCTTCTGATAGTGCAAAGCCTGTCCCTTGAAGCCCTTGGACTGCGCTGCATCAAAGGCATTCAAGGCTTCGGTGAACTTCCTTTGCTGGGAAAGAATGGCCCCCATGTTGAACAGTGCATTGCCGCCCAGGTCCCCCAGGGCATTGGCTGTGGCGAAATCCTGTACGGCCTGGTCCAGCATGCCTTTGTCTGCGTGCGCGGTACCCAGGTTGAGAAAGGCGCGGCCACGGCCCACGGCATTGGCCGGGGCTTTCTTGTCGATCTTTTCGGCGGCATCCGCCCAGGAAGTGCCGGCGTCCTGCAGGGACAGCACCCGCTCAAAAGACAGGGCCCCAAACACAATGCCGATGAAGATGCCTGCGATATAGATGGTGCGAGGCTTGACCCCCGTCAGTGCAATGGCCACCAATCCCGGGATGGCGATGGCCCACAGGTAGCTGCGATAGAGCACGAAGGGATCCTGCAGCCAGACCGTCGCGAATTCAGTGGCATACCAGAGCAGCGGAAACAGAAGACAGAGGGCCACCAGGCCCATGACGCCCGGGCGTTTGAGCAAGGCCCAGACTGAGCAGGCCAGCAAAGCCAGATAGCCCAATGCGCCTGCAAGATGCCAGGCAGAGCCCAGGCCCAGGGGAAATGCCGGTCGCAGATCGACGGACATCCAGCCCACATAGGGAACGGCCCACAGAAAGCCATAGGCAAAGAACAGGGCTGCCTCGTTCAAAATGCTCAGTGGGTAGATCCTGGAGGTGATGCCGGGGTGCAGTGCTTCCAGCTGCCGCGCATAGCCCAGGGATTGCTCGTCAAAGATCTGGCCTACCAGTTGGCCGAAGAAATGGAAGACCGCTGCCGAGGCAATGGCCAGCAGCAGCAAGGTTGCACCGATGATGGCCAGGGCGGGTTTCAGGCCTGGGCGGCGGATGAAGAGGTAGAGCGGGACGACCATCGCGACGGTCAGGAAGGCATGCTCCTTGGAAAGCACGGCGAGCAGATAGCACACCAGGGCCGCCGCATGCCATGCGACCCGTCCGCTCTGAAGGCCTCGTACGAAGGACCAGCACGCCAGCACGGCAAACAGCGTCGCCATGACGATGGAGCGCTGGATGAGATAGGCGACGGCATAGACGGCAACGGGGTTGAGGGCGAAAAGTACCAGTCCCAGATGCAAGGCCGCATCGCGGGATGCCGGGAAATGGGGCTGCTCCTCCATGTCTTGGGGAAAGCGCGTATGTGCGATCAAGGCCTTGAACAGTGCATACAGGGCCGCCACCGTGGCCAGATGCAGGGCGACATTGAAGGCACGCTGCTTCCACCAGCCGGCTCCAAAGACCTGCTCGATCCAGACAAAGCTGCCATATGACAAGGTTCGCTGCTTGAATTGCAGCAGGCTGCCATAGCTTCCGAAAATGGTGCCATCCGTCAGGCGCATATCGTCGAACAGCAGGCCATTGCTCAGGCCTGGAAGATAGACGGCCAGTACCGAGATCAACAAAAGAGTGCTGAACCAGTAGATGGCTTTGGAGGAGGCTGCCATTGCTTCTTGTCTTCTCTCGGACGTGGCGAACTTCGAATGGATCGGCCACGGAGATGGCCTCGCTCTGGGAAAAGCGCTGGCAGTTTAACAGCCGAGAGTTGGTGGCATGCCCTCGTGAGCCGGGAGCATTGTGAGAAGGCGCGCAATGGAAAAGACCCCATGCCGCGATTCGCGCGGCATGGGGTCTTGTGTGCCTGATGCGGGGGCGTGAAGCCCCCTGCGGCTGGCTTACAGGCCGGCCGCGGCGCGCAGCACGGCTGCCTTGTCGGTGCGCTCCCAGGTGAACTCGGGTTCTTCACGGCCGAAGTGGCCGTAGGCGGCGGTCTTGCTGTAGATGGGGCGCAGCAGGTCCAGCATCTGGATGATGCCCTTGGGGCGCAGGTCGAAGTGGGCGGCCACCAGCTTGGCGATCTCGGCGTCGGGGATGACGCCCGTGCCTTCGGTGTAGACCGTGATGTTCATCGGGCGTGCCACGCCGATGGCGTAGGCCACCTGGATCTGGCACTGGCGCGCCAGGCCGGCGGCCACGATGTTCTTGGCCACATAGCGCGCGGCGTAGGCGGCGCTGCGGTCCACCTTGGTCGGGTCCTTGCCGCTGAAGGCGCCGCCGCCATGGGGGCAGGCACCGCCGTAGGTGTCAACGATGATCTTGCGGCCGGTCAGGCCGCAATCACCCTGGGGACCGCCGACAACGAAGCGGCCCGTGGGGTTGATCAGGTACTTGGTGTCCTGCAGCCACTCGGAGGGCAGCACGGGCTTGATGATTTCCTCGATGATGGCTTCGGTGAAGCTGGCCTTCATCTTCGTGGCGGTTTCCGACTGGTCGGGGCTGTGCTGGGTGGACAGCACCACGGTGTCGATGCTGTGGGGCTTGCCGTCCAAGTAGCGCATGGTCACCTGGCTCTTGGCATCGGGGCGCAGGAAGGGCAGGCGGCCGTCCTTGCGCAGCTGGGCCTGGCGCTCGACGAGGCGGTGCGCGTAGTAGATCGGCGCGGGCATCAGCTCGGGCGTCTCGTCGCAGGCGTAGCCGAACATCAGGCCCTGGTCGCCGGCGCCGGTGTTGAGCTCGTCATCGCTGGCCTTGTCCACGCCCTGGGCGATGTCCTGGCTTTGCTTGTCGTAGGCCACGAGCACGGCGCAGCCCTTGTAGTCGATGCCGTAGTCGGTGTTGTCGTAGCCGATGCGCTTGATGGTGTCGCGTGCGACCTGGATGTAGTCGACGTTTGCGCCGGTGGTGATCTCACCTGCCAAAACCACCAGGCCCGTGTTGGTCAGCGTCTCGGCCGCCACGCGGCTGTACGGGTCTTGGGCGAAAATGGCGTCCAGGATCGCGTCAGAGATCTGGTCAGCCACCTTGTCCGGATGGCCTTCAGAGACGGATTCCGAGGTGAAAAGAAAGTCGTTCGCCATATGAATAAACTCCTTGGTTGCAGCTTTTTTGCTGGGCGCTGCCCAAGCTGCAGGAGCTCTGGCGAACGCTTTAGCAGAAATTGTTTAACGTCGCTCTGCAAGTTGCTCAGTTAACTCAGCGACACCCATCATTTTAATGCCATCCCTGTTCCGACTGTTTGCTGCACTGCCTTTGTGGCTATTGCACCCCCTTGGCGCGCTCATGGGCTGGGTGGCGTTCGCTGCTTCCACCACGTACCGGCGCCGCTTTCTGGCCAACGCCCGGCAGGCCGGCTACGGTCTCGGCGCCGTGGCGCCGGCCGTGGGACACGCGGGGCGCATGGTGGCGGAGCTGCCGCGCATGTGGATGGGCAGGCAGCCGAGCTGCGAGATGCACAACGAGGAATGCGTGCGCCGGGCCTACGCGGCCGGGCGCGGCATCATCTTTCTGACGCCGCACCTGGGCTGCTTCGAGCTGTCTGTGCAGCAGGCGGCGCGGCAATGGTCGGCCGAGCATGGCGAGATCACCATTCTCTACCGCCCCGCGCGCCAGCCCTGGCTGGCCCGCGTCATGGAGACGGCGCGCAACCGCCCCGGCGTGCAGGCCGTGCCGACCACGCTGGCCGGCGTGCGGCAGATGATCAAGGCGCTGCGCAAGGGCACGGCCGTGGGGCTGCTGCCCGACCAGGTCCCGCCCGAGGGGCAGGGCGTCTGGTCGCCGTTCTTCGGCCGCGATGCCTATACGATGACGCTGGCGGCGCGCCTGGCGTTGCAGACGGGGGCCGCGGTGATCGTGGCCCGTTGTGAGCGCTTGTCCTGGGGGCGGGGCTATGCGCTGTATCTTGAGGAGTTGCCCGTGCCCTTGTCCGAGAATCTGGAAGCTGCGGTGCAGCAGATCAACGAGGCGATGGAACACACCATCCGCCAATGTCCGCAGCAGTACCTGTGGGGCTATGCGCGCTACAAGCAGCCGCGCCGTGAAGCAGCTGCCGGCGAGGTGGGTGCATGAGCGGGCGCATCGGCGTGTGGCTGATGCGGTCGCTGGCCTGGATGCCGCTGCCGTGGCTGCGGGGTCTGGGTGCGTTTCTGGGGCGTGTGCTGTTCGTGCTGGCGGCGCCGCGCCGCAAGGTGGCGCTGCGCAATCTTGCGCTGTGCTTTCCCGAGCTGACCGAGGCGCAGCGCGTGGAGCTGGCGCGCAGCAACTTCATCGTCTTTTGCCAGACCTGGCTGGACCGCAGCTGGCTGTGGGCCGCGCCGCGCGAGGTGGTGGCTGAGCGCGTGAAGCTGCAGGGCGCCGTGCATGAGCTCGATGGCGATACGCCCACCATCCTGTTCGCGCCGCATTTCTACAGCATGGACGCGGGTGGCCTGGCGCTGCCGCTGCACACCACGCGGCCCTTCACCTCGATCTTTTCCACCCACCCGGACCCTGCGGTCGATGAGTGGTTCATGTCGGGGCGCCAGCGCTTTGGCGACGTGCGCATGCTCAACCGCGCCGACGGGGTCAAGCCCATCATCTCCAGCCTGCGCAAGGGCGGGCTGCTGTACCTTTTGCCCGACATGGACTTCGGCCGCAACGACTCGGTCTTCGTGCCCTTCTTCGGCGTGAACGCGGCCACCATCCCCTCGCTGTCGCGCTTTGCACGCCTGGGCCGGGCCAAGGTGCTGGGCATGTACACGCGCATGACGCCCACGGGCTACGTGGCCGAGATCACGCCGGCGTGGACGGACTTTCCTACCGACGATGCCGAGGCCGATACGGCCCGCATGAACCGCGAGCTGGAAGCGGCGATTCGCACCATGCCAGACCAGTACTACTGGGTGCACAGGCGCTTCAAGACCCGGCCCGAGGGCGAGCCCTCGATCTACTGAACGGGGCGGGACAGGAACTGCTCCAGCGCTTGCCGCACCGCATCGGGCTGCTCGTGCACGACCCAGTGCGAAGTGCCTGCCAGGTGCTGCACCGTCAGGCGCGGCACCCACGGCTCCAGACCTTCGACCAAGGCAGGCTGCAGTGCCGGGTCGCTGTCGCCCCAGAGCACATGCGTGGGCACGCCGATGTCCAGCATCTCGGGCGGCAGCCTCAGGTTGCGCAGTGCGTCGGCTGAGGCCGGATCTTCGGGCCGGGGCGGCACCAGGGGACTGGCGCCGTAGTAGTGGCAGGAGCCTTGCACGCCCAGGTCCCAGTGCTCGCGGTAGCGCTGCTGCAACTGCGGCGTGAGCCATCCGGGCAACTCGCCCTGCGGTGTGCGGAAAAATCCCAGCATGCGCTGCCAGCCGTTGTCGGCCAGCAGGGCGGGTGCGTCGGGGCGGCGCAGGAAATGCATGTACTGGCTTGCAGCCTGCTGCACGGGGTTGTCCAGCAACTCGCGCAGAAAGGCGCCTGGATGCGGGGCGTTGAGGATCATCAGCCGCTGCATCAACCCGGGATGGCGATTGGCCAGACCCCAGGCCAGGGCACCGCCCCAGTCGTGGGCGATCACGCAGGCTGCGGGTGCGCCAGGGCTTTCGATGGCGATCAGCGCCGCCAGATCCTGCAGCAGGTGCTTGGCCTTGTACTGCTCCACGCCGGCCGGCTGGCTGGAACGGCCAAAGCCCCGCAGATCGGGGGCGACGCAACGCCATTGCGTGCCGAACTGCTCCAGCATGCCTTCCCAGATGAAGCTGCCCTCGGGAAAGCCGTGCAGGAACAGCAGCAGCGGCCGGCCGGGTTCGCCGCTGACGCGACAGTGCAGATGGATGCCGTGAGGCAGCTCGCGAATGCAGGTGTTCACCATGTTGCGCTCCTTGCGGGGCGCTGGCTACACGAGCGCCTCCGGGCGCTAATCTTGGGGGCTGTCGCTCTCGCCGGGCGTCGCGGCTGCGACGTCCGCCTGCGGTGCAGCCGCTGCCGGCTGGGCCAGTCCTTCGGGATGGCTCCAGTGCCACAGCAGCTGGGCCACCTCGTCCACGCCCTGCTTCTTGAGCGCGGAGAACATGCGCACCTCGCCACCGCCGGCATTGAGCCGCGTGATGGACAGCACCTTGGCCTGCTCGGCGCGCGTGAGCTTGTCGGCCTTGGTCAGCAGCACGAGGAACTTCAGGCCCTCCTGCACGCGCGGGCGCAGGGCATCGAGCAAGGCTTCGTCGAGTTCGGTCAGGCCCAGTCGCGGATCGCACAGCAGCACGATGCCCGTCAGGCTCTCGCGGCTGACCAGATAGTTCAGCATCACGCGCTGCCAGCGCTGCTTGTCCGTGCGCGACACGGCGGCGTAGCCGTAGCCGGGCAGATCGGCCAGCACGGCATCGGTCACGCCCTGCTTGCCCAGGGAGAACAGGTTGATGTGCTGCGTGCGGCCGGGCTTCTTCGAGGCGAAGGCCAGCTGCTTTTGCTGCGTCAGCGTGTTGATGCAGGTGGACTTGCCGGCATTGGAGCGGCCCACGAACGCGATCTCGGGCACATCGACCTTGGGAAGATGGTGCAGTTGCGCAGCCGTCGTCAAAAAGCGTGTCGTGTGCATCCATCCCATGGCGAGCTTGGGATCGATCAGGGAGGAGGTGGGGGCGGCATCGGCAGCCGGCGCAGCAGGATTCATGGTGTGGTCAGTCTCTCGGGGCCTCATTGTAGGTTCCCCCATGATTCAGCGTTTCTCACGGGCCATATGCCAACTGCGTGGCGCCATATGCAGGCGCGGCGTATGAAACTGTCGCGGCCCACCCCAGGGACACCGAGGAAGGGCCGCCCCGCACCGAGGGTGTCGTCCCCCTCCCGCGCAGCGAGAGAGGGGGAAGGCGCGCAGCGCCTCAGGGGGAGCCTCAAACCTCCTCGCTCCAGCAAAACCCATCCCGCGCAATCATGGCGCTGGCCGCGCTGGGCCCCCAGCCGCCAGCCGCATAGCCGCGCGGCCCCGAGAGATCGTTGCGCCAGTGCTGCAGTATGGGTTCCACCCAGCGCCAGGCCTGTTCCTGCTCGTCGCTGCGCACGAACAGGTTCAGCCGCCCGGCGATCACGTCCAGCAGCAGGCGTTCGTAGGCGCCCACGCGCTTGGCGCCGAAGCGCTGGTCGAAGTCCAGGTTCAGGTGCACGGGGGCCAGCGAAGGCTCGGCCTGCTGCTGGGTGGCGCCCTGGGCCAGCAGGTGCAGCTCCAGGCCGTCCTTGGGCTGCAGGTTGATGACCAGCCGGTTGGCTTCGGACAGGGGCGAGCGGAAGATGGGATGGGGCACGGGCCGGAAGTTCACGACGATGCGCGCATCCCGTCCTGCCAGCCGCTTGCCGGTGCGGATGTAGAAGGGCACGCCGGCCCAGCGCCAGTTGCAGATCTCGGTGCGCAGGGCGACGAAGGTCTCGGTCTGGCTGCCGGCCGCCACGCCTTTCTCTTGCTGGTAGGCGGGCACGGGCTGGCCCTGGCTGGCGCCGGCCAGATACTGGCCGCGCACCACATGCTGGCCCAGCGCTTCCGGCGTCCAGGGCTTGAGCGACTGCAGCACCTTGAGCTTTTCGTCGCGGATGGCGTGGGCCGAGGCGTTGATGGGCGGCTCCATGCCGATGGCGCACAGCAGTTGCAGGGCATGGTTTTGCACCATGTCGCGCAGCGCGCCGGTCTGGTCGTAGAAGGCGCCACGGCTTTCCACGCCCAGTTCCTCGGCAATGGTGATCTGGATGTTGGCAATGGTCTCGCGCCGCCACAGCGGCTCGAACAGTGCGTTGCCGAAGCGCAGGGCCAGCAGGTTCTGGACCGAGGGCTTGCCCAGGTAGTGGTCTATGCGAAACACCTGCTCTTCGCGCAGGACCTTGCGCAGCGAGGCGTTGATGGCCTGGTTGGAGGCCAGATCGTGGCCCAGCGGCTTTTCCAGCACCACGCGCGTCTGCGGGCCATTCAGGCCCACGGCTGCGATCTGCTCGCAGACCGTGGTGAACAGGCTGGGCGCAGTGGCCAGGTACATCACCACCGTCTCGGCGCCGCGCGTGTTCAGCGCCGTGGCCAGGCGCTCGTAGTCGGCGGGTTGCGACAGGTCCATGCGCAGGTAGTGCAGCAGGGCCGCGAAACGCGAGAACTCCTCTGGACTGGGGCGCTTGGACAGTTCCACCTTTTCGAAGCGGCCCTGGATGAGCGCGCGGTACTGGTCGTCACCCAGATCATCGCGACCCACGCACAGGATGCGTCCCCCCTCGGGGAGGGTGCCGTGGCGGAACGCCTGGAACAGCGCGGGCATGAGCTTGCGCCATGCGAGATCACCCGTGCCACCGAACAAAACCAGATCGAAACCCATGCTGTCTCCACAAGTTGGTGCATCTATTTTTGGTAACTTGGTTACCAAAATTTTGAAGAATCGGATAAATTATAGGAAGGTATTGAGGTCTTGTTCCAGAGATGTGTTGTCGATTTGGTAATCAGATTACTTTCATCCCATGCTGTCCGTCATTCCCCAGCCCCCGCGCTGCGACCATGCCACTGTCTGGCCTGCGCTGCACCAACATGCCTTGGCCCTGCGCAAGGGCTTCGATCTGCGCCAGGCCTTTGCCGATGATCCCGGCCGGTTCGCGCACTTCAGCCAGGAGGCGCCACACTGTTTTGCAGACCTGTCCAAGAACCTCTGGGATGCCCCGGCCGAGGCGCTGCTGTTGCGTCTGGCGCGCGAGTGCGCAGTGGAGCAGCAGCGCGATGCCATGTTCGCCGGCGAGCACGTCAACGGCAGCGAGGGCCGCGCCGTGCTGCACGCGCTGCTGCGCTGCCCGCGTGGCGATGCGCAGCCGGGGCTGGCATGGGCTCTGGGCCAGGTGCACGAAACGCTGGATGCCATGCTGGCCTATGCCGAGCGCGTGAGGGCCGATGCCGGCATCACCGATGTGGTGTGCATGGGCATCGGCGGATCGGGCCTGGGGCCGCAGATGGCCGTGCAGGCGTTGCAGGGAATGTGCGACGCACGGCGGCGCATGCACTTCGTCTCCAACGTGGATGGGCATGAGCTGCAATCGGTGCTCGATGGGCTGCAGCCACGCAGCACGCTGTTCATCGTGGCCTCCAAGGTGTTCAGCACGCAGGAGACGCTGACCAATGCGCGCAGCGCACTGCAATGGTTCCAGGCACGCAGCGGTGGAGCGGATGTGGCAAGGCATTTCGTGGCACTGACCACCAATGCCTCGGCGGCGGCTCAGATGGGCATCACCACCACTTTCGGCTTCTGGGACTGGGTGGGCGGGCGCTATTCGCTGTGGTCGGCGATCGGGCTGCCCGTGGCCGTCGCCGTGGGAGCCGCGGCATTCCGCGACCTGCTGGCCGGCGCGCATGCCATGGACCACCACTTCCGCACGGCACCGCTGCAGGCCAACCTGCCCGTGCGCCTGGCGCTGCTCGACATCTGGAACCGCAATCTGCTGGGCTTTGGCAGCCGCTGCATCGCGCCCTACCATGCAGGCCTGCGGCGCCTACCGGCCTATCTGCAGCAACTGGAGATGGAGAGCAACGGCAAGCGCGTGGACCGCCAGGGCCGGCCGCTGGCACTGGGCTCGGCCCCCGTGCTCTGGGGCGAGCCTGGTACGGATGGGCAGCATGCCTTCTTCCAGATGCTGCACCAGGGTATGGACATCGTGCCGCTGGAGATCATCGCCGTGCAGCGGCCCTCGCACGGCCTGCAGGGCCACCACGAGCAACTGCTGGCCAACGCCCTGGCCCAGGCCCAGGCCTTGATGCAGGGGCGTTCCTGCGATGATGGCCACCGCCACTTCCCGGGCAACCGGCCCAGCACCTTCGTACTGCTGGATGCGCTCACTCCGGCGGCGCTGGGTGCGCTGATCGCCTTGCAGGAGCACCGCGTGTTCGTGGCGGGTGCGCTGTGGGGCCTCAACAGCTTCGACCAGTGGGGGGTGGAGCTGGGCAAGCTGCTGGCGCGCGACCTGCAGCCGCGCCTGGCCAGCGGCAACATGGCGGGTCTGGACGCATCGACCGCAGGGTTGCTGCTGCGGATGCGGGCCGAGAAGCCGCAAGGCCCGTACGTCCGCCTGGAAAGTGCATGACACGCTCTAGAAATCGTACTCGGACAGATCGCGTGACAAGTGGACCGGCCCGGAAAAATCGGCACGAACATCCCGTTCGATCTCGAGCAGCTCTTCGACCGATAGCCGCTTGAAGTGCGTCAGGACCAGCTGCTTCACGGCCGCCCGGGCAGCGATCTTGCCGGCGGTATCCGAACATGCCAGCGTATACCGGCTGACGTCCTGAAGGTGCGTGCTGCGCGTGAACGCGGAGCGTGGCATGTAACAGCATTGCAGGTGCAGATCGGCGTTTTCGGCGATGCCTGCGAGTGCATCGCACATCACCGCATCCCCACTGTACGAAAAAACCTTTCCCTCGCATTCGACGCGGTAGGCGTGGCAGATCCATCCTCTTCGGAAGACGTTGCTGAAAGGCAGCTTGTGCCCGTGCTCGACTTCCGCACACCTCACGCGCCAGCCATCGCCTTCGACCACCTCTCCGCCTCGCAATTCGATAACCTGCGCGCCCACGAAAGGGCCAAAGGCCTTTTCCCCCTGGGTGCGGAAGGCGATGTCGCGGTCGTACACCGAAGCCATGAGGATGTCGACGATGGCGGCGGTGCCCGGCGGTCCATAGACGCACAGCGGTGCGCGGCGCCCTTCGATCCAACTGGTGATGAGGTAGTTGGCGAATTCGCCGATGTGGTCAACGTGATGGTGTGAAATAAACAAGGGGCCCAGGCTTGCGATCGGCAGCCTCTTTTGCGCGATGCGCTGAATGGCGCCCCGGCCGATGTCGAAAATCAGGTACTGGCCCCCTGTTTCCAGGATGTGGCAAGAAGAGGATCGCTCGGCATCGAGGCGCGGCCCTCCCGTCCCCAGCGTGTGAAGTTTCATGCGTCTGTCGGTCATGATGGCTCTTCAATCCAGCCTGGCGCCGGTTCTGAGCACCAGGTCCTTCCATTTCGCCGCCTCGTCCTGGATGAAGGCACCGAATTCCCGGGGGCTCATGACGGCAGTCTCGGCCCCGAGCGATGCGAGGCGATGCGCAACGCCCGGGTCACCGAGGGCCTTTGCTATCTCCGTATTCAACTTGCTGATGATCTCAGGGGCGACTCCTGCCGGAGCCACGATTCCACCCCAGCCATAGAGGTCGTATCCAGGGATGCCGGACTCGTGCAGCGTTGGCAACTCTGGCAGCAGGGAGGAGCGCTGCTTGGTGGTGACCGCCAATGCGCGGGTCCGGCCGGCTGCCGCATGCGGAGTCGTGGCCACCGCCGTGTCGAACATGACCTGCACGTGTCCGGAGATCAGGTCGCTTTGCGCAAGTCCGGAGCCTTTGTAGGGCACATGGACCAGCTTCACCTCGGCGATCTGGTTGAAGAGCTCCCCTGCCAGGTGCGGCGGGCTTGCGTTGCCCAGGGATGCATAGCTCAGGCTGCCGGGCTTCGCCTTCGCCAGGCGTATGACCTCGGCGACGCTTCTAGCGGGCAGGGTGCTGGTGACGGCCATCACCAGGGGAAATTTGCTGAGCAGCGCGACGGGACTGAAATCCCTGGCGAGGTCATACGGGAGTTTCGGGAACAGGCTGGGGTTGACGGCCAGCGCTGCGGGAAAGTAGAGCAGCGTGTAGCCATCGGGCGCGGCGCGCACGAGCATTCCCGCAGCGATGCTGCCGCTTGCCCCTGGCTTGGACTCGATGATGATGGGTTGCCCCCAGGCCTCGGTGAGCTTGCGGGCGACCAGCCGAACCTGTACATCGCCACTGGAGCCTGGCGCGAAGCCGATGATGATGCGGATCGGCTTGTTGGGATAGTCCTGGCCGGATGCCGCCGCGAATGGCATGCACAGCGCCAGCGCCGCCAGAGCAGAAAACCGCCATGGCAGGGCCACGCCAGGCACTGGTCGCCGCATCGTTGCGGAACCTGCGTGGCAACTGGAGTCGATGGTTTTCATGGGCTTCCTCCCCTTGATGAGTCGATCCAGGCGGGATGCGCCTGTCTTGGCGCAACGTGGCTGACGAAGTGCCTGGGCGCGGGTCGCCTCTCGTTCTCGCAACGCGGGTGAGAGGCCATGCACCAGGAATATGATCATCAATAGGTCATTCTATTGATGGGATGATTTTGGCCGTGGTTAGGCAAGAATGGATTCATGGTTTCCCCCGAGCTCCAGGCTCGGCAATACCCGGGGCTCCTGCACTGCACTGCACCCCCCGGCCGGCGGGCTTGCGCCGAGTATTTGATTGATGACGCGGCTAGCGTGGCTGGCGTGCTGCAGCTTGCCTGAAGAAGTTCACCGGCAGCCCCGGCACGTCCACGCGGCATTGCATCAGCGCGCCCGCGGGCACCTCGGCCGCATGTTCCTGCTCGGGCCGTCCGTGGCCGGCCGATGTGATGTACAGCGTGCGCAGGTCCTCGCCTCCGAAGCAGACCATGGTGGGGCAGTGCACGGGCGTGTCCAGGCGCTGCAGCACCTCGCCCTCGGGGCTCAGCTGCAGCACGCAGCCGCCTTCGTACATGGCGACCCAGTAGTTGCCCCGGGCGTCGACGCTGGCGCCGTCGGGGCGGCCTCCGTACAGCCGGCCGTCGGTCCTGGGGGCAAAGGCCTTCCAGAGCGAGCGCGTGCCCAGCGTACCGGAGTCCAGGTCGAAGGCGAAGCGGTCGATGCGGTGGGCCGGCGTGTCGGCCCAATACATGGATCGGTCATCGGGGCTGAAGGCCAGGCCGTTGGCGGTGGTGCAGTCGCCGGCCATGCGTTGCACGGCGTAGCCGCCGGAGCCGTCAGCGCGCAGGCACCACAGCGCGGCATCGGGCCCCGTCTTGGGCGAGAACAAGGAGCCGGCCCACAAGCGGCCCGCACGGTCGCAGCGCCCGTCATTGAGGCGGAACTGGCGCGGGTCATGTTCCAGGAGGGCAATCATGGCGGTGTGGCCCGTGGCGGTGTCCAGCAGGCCGAAGCCGTCGCGCAGCCCCACGACGATGCGGCCCTGGTCCGTGGGCGCGCAGCAGCCCGGCTCGCTGGGCGTGGCCCAGCTGCGGTGCAGGCCGCTGGCCGGATCCCAGGAATGGATGCGCAGGCCCTGGATGTCGCACCAATAGAGCCTGCGCTCCAGCGGATGCCAGAAGGGTGACTCGCCGAGGGCACTCGGCGGGACGGGAATGCGCTGCACGGCCATGGTCTGCTCCGGGGGGAATGGACGGCCCGATTCTAGAGGGCGAGGAGGCGCCGTCCTGCTGGCAGATGGTTTGATGCACCTGCTACGGGATATTGCCGCCTCGCCTGTGCATAAAAGTATTGGGGTGCAGGCCTGGCGTACCAGTCCGGGAAGGGGGCCGTTGCCACAATGGTCCATCCGCTGCCGGGACGGGAGGCGCGGTGATCCGGCATTTCAAAACGACCAGGCAAGAAGGAGACAGACATGCACAGCTTGATCAGGGCGGGCGCGGCGCTGGCCGTGGCCGCATCGGTCACAGGCGCACAGGCCGACACCGAACTCGTGATCGCGACCGTGAACAACGGCCACATGATCGAGATGCAGAAACTCTCTGCCCGCTTCGAGCAGGCCCACCCCGGCATCACGCTCAAATGGGTCACGCTGGAAGAAGGCACGCTGCGCCAGCGCGTGACCACCGACATCGCCACCAAGGGCGGCCAGTTCGATGTGATGACGGTGGGCCTGTACGAGGTGCCGATCTGGTCGAGGAATGGCTGGCTGTTGCCGATTGCCACCGATGCCGCCTATGACGCAGACGATTTGCTGCCCTCCATCCGCAAGGGCCTGTCGTACGAGGGCAGGCTCCACGCCCTGCCGTTCTATGGCGAGGCATCGATGCTCATGTACCGCCGTGATCTGGCCGAAAAGGCGGGCTTCACCATGCCTGCGCAGCCGAGCTGGGAGCAGGTGCGGGAATTTGCCGCCAAGGTCCATGATCCCAAGGCTGGCGTCTATGGCATCTGCCTGCGCGGCAAGCCGGGCTGGGGCGACAACATGGCCCTGGTCACCACCATGGTCAACACCCACGGAGGCCAGTGGTTCGACATGCGATGGAAGCCGCAGCTGGACACCCCGGCCTGGAAGAAGGCCGTGGGTTTCTATGTGGAACTGCTGAAGGCCTACGGGCCGCCCGGCGCATCGGCCAACAGCTTCAACGAGAATCTGGCGCTGTTCAACGAGGGCAAGTGCGCAGCCTGGGTCGATGCCAGCATTGCGGCCTCGTTCGTGGGCGATCCACGGCAGTCCAAGGTGGCCGGCAAGGTGGCGTATGCGGCCGCTCCCGTGGCCTCCACGCCCAAGGGGGCGACCTGGCTGTGGACCTGGAACCTGGCCATTCCCGCCGGCTCCAGGAAGG
Source organism: Delftia sp. UME58 (assembly GCF_014170385.1). NCBI lineage: Bacteria > Pseudomonadati > Pseudomonadota > Betaproteobacteria > Burkholderiales > Comamonadaceae > Delftia > Delftia sp. UME58. The sequence continues at coordinate 153,905 of NZ_LZZV01000052.1, read as the reverse complement.
TGGATGCGGCCCAGGCCTTCATCAAATGGGCCACTTCCAAGGAGTACGTGCAGCTGGTGGCGCGCGAGCATGGCTGGCGAGCCGTTCCCACGGGTACGCGGCAGTCCACCTATGCGAGTGCCGAGTTCCAGAAGGTCGCGGACTTTGCCGGCGCCGAAAAACACGCCATCGACAGCGTGAGCCTGAGCGATGCGACCGAGCCACGCTCGCCCTACATCGGCGTGCAGTACGTGGCCATCCCCGAGTTCCAGGCCATAGGCATTGCCGTGGGACAGCAAGTCAGTGCGGCGCTGTCGGGCAAGGCCACGGTGGAGCAGGCGCTCAAGACCTCGCAGACCCTGGCGGACCGCGAGATGAGGAAAAGCGGCTACTACAAGTGATGGCTGCCCCGATGCTTCGACCAAGCCCCGTGCCCATGACGCGCCTGCTGCCCCGCGCGCTCATGGCTCCCGCCGTGGCCGTGCTGCTGTGCTGGATGCTGGTGCCGCTGCTGATGACGGTGTATTTCTCGTTCGTCGACTACAACCTCTTGCAGCCGGGCGGCCACCCCTTCGTGGGCCTGCGCAACTACGAGTTCTTCGTCACCGACCCGGACTTCGTGCCCGCCGTGCGCCAGACCCTGGTTTTCCTGGCCGGCGTGGTGTCGATCACCGTGGTGCTGGGCGTGCTGCTTGCGCTGCTGGTCAACGAGCCATTTCCGGGGCGGGGCATGGTGCGCGTGCTGCTGATCTCGCCCTTCTTCGTGATGCCCGCCGTCAACGCGCTGCTGTGGAAGCACATGATGATGAATCCCATCTACGGCGTGCTGGCCAGCCTGTGCAGGGCGCTGGGCCTGGAGCCTGTGGACTGGCTGACCGAGGTGCCGCTGCTGTCCGTGATCATCATGGTGTCCTGGCAGTGGCTGCCTTTTGCCTGCCTGATCTTCATCACCTCGCTGCAGTCGCTTGACCGCGAGCAGATGGAGGCGGCGCGCATGGACGGCGCCAATGCCCTGCAGCGTTTCCACCACCTCACGCTGCCCCATCTGGCCCGCCCGATGGCGGTGGTGGTGATGATCGAGATGATCTTCCTGCTGGGCGTGTTTGCGGAGATCGCCATCACCACGGCGGGCGGCCCGGGCAACGAGAGCACCAACCTCACCTATCTCATCTACAAGCAGTCGCTGATGCATTTCGACGTGGGCGTGGCCTCGGCGGGGGCATTGTTCGCCGTGGTGCTGGCCAACATCGTTGCCATCTTCCTGATCCGCATCGTCGGCAAGAGCCTGGACTGAACGCATGACGGCCGCTTCACTTTCCACCGTCTTGCGTGCCGCCGCGGCCTGGTCGCTGGCGCTGCTGCTGTTCTTTCCGCTGGGCTGGCTGTTCCTGACCGCGTTCAAGACCGAGCTGCAGGCCATTGCCGTGCCTCCGCTGTTCGTGTTCGAGCCCACGCTGGACAACTTCGGCGAGGTGCAGCAGCGCAGCAACTACCTGCTGCACGCGCGCAATTCCCTGGTCACCAGCCTGGGGTCCACCCTGGCGGGCCTGGCCATCGCCGTGCCTGCCGCCTATTCGATGGCCTTCTTTCGCACGCGGCGCACACGCGATGTGCTGATGTGGATGCTGTCCACCAAGATGATGCCCGCCGTGGGCGCATTGCTGCCCATCTACGTGCTGGCCCAGGGCGCCGGCCTGCTGGACACGCTCACGGTGCTGACCGTGGTCTTCACGCTGTCCAACCTGCCCATCATGGTGTGGATGCTCTACAGCGCGTTCAAGGATATTCCGCACGAGATCCTCGAAGCCGCGCGCATGGATGGCGCCGGCCTGTGGGCCGAGTTCCGCCATGTGGTGCTGCCGCTGGCGCTGGGCGGCATTGCCTCCACGGGCCTGCTGTGTCTGGTGCTGAGCTGGAACGAGACCTTCTGGTCGCTCAACCTCAGCAGTGCGCGCGCCGGCACGCTGGCCACGCTGATCGCCTCCTACTCCAGCCCCGAGGGGCTGTTCTGGGCCCGGCTCTCGGCGGCATCGCTGCTGGCCATCGCGCCCATCGTGGTGTTCGGCTGGTTCAGCCAGAAGCAGCTGGTGCAGGGCATGACCTTCGGCGCCGTCAAGTAGCCGCTCTTCAAACCAAGAAAACCATGGCCTATCTGCAACTGCAAGACATGCGCAAGAGCTTTGGCGAGGCGCACATCATCCGTGGCGTGGACCTCGCCATCGAGCGCGGCGAGTTCATCGTCTTCGTCGGCCCCTCGGGCTGCGGAAAATCCACGCTGCTGCGCCTGATCGCGGGGCTGGAGTCCGTCAGCGCGGGCCGCCTGCGGCTCGATGGGCACGACATCACGCACATGCCCTCGGGCCAGCGCGATCTGGCCATGGTGTTCCAGAGCTATGCGCTGTACCCGCACATGAGCGTGTACGACAACATGTCCTTTGCGCTGCGCCTGGCGGGCGTGCCGCGCAAGGAGATATTGCGCAAGGTCGGCCGGGCCGCGGAAACGCTCGATCTCACGGCCTGCCTGGAGCGCCGCCCGGGCGAGCTGTCGGGCGGGCAGCGCCAGCGCGTGGCCATCGGCCGCGCCATCGTGCGCGAGCCCAAGGTCTTCCTGTTCGACGAGCCGCTGTCCAACCTGGATGCGGCGCTGCGCGGCAACACGCGCGTGGAAATCCTCAAGCTGCACCGCGCATTGGGCGCCACCACCATCTATGTGACGCACGACCAGGTGGAGGCCATGACCCTGGCCGACCGCGTGGTGGTGATGCGCGACGGCGCCATCGAGCAGGTGGGCTCTGCGCTGCAGCTCTATGACCGCCCGGCCAACCGCTTTGTCGCGCAGTTCATCGGCATGCCGCCGATGAACCTGCTGGCGGCCCATGCCGTGCCGGGCCTGTCTGCCAGCGCGCACGGGCGCTTGCCGCCGGACGGCACGCTGGGCATACGCCCCGAGGCGCTGCGCCTGTCCCGGGCCGAAGCAGGCCACGGTGACGGTGCTGGCGTCCAGGGGCGCGTGGACCTGATCGAAGCCTTGGGTGCCGACACGCTGGTCCATGTGGACGTGGCGGGCGTGCCGCTGGTGGCGCGCCAGACCGAGCGCATGCCGCTGGCCGTGGGCGATGGGGTGAGGGTGTCCCTCGACCCGGGCTGCATGCTCCATCTGTTCGACCGCGATGGCCGTGCGCTGGCTGCCTGATGAGCCTGGCGGCCGCGCGCTGCCCTCTTCTTTCCGTCTCTCCCATCCCTTTGTCCGGGACACCATGAACGCGACTGCACCCTCCCTCTCCCGCCCCACGGTGCTGCACCTGGGACTGGGCTCTTTTCATCGCGCGCACCAGGCTGCCTACCAGCAGCGGTTGATGGACGCGGGCGACACGCAGTGGGCGCTGGTGGGCGCCAACCTGCGCCCTGACATGGCGCAGACGCTGGACGCCCTGGTGCGGCAGGGCGGGGCCTACACGCTGGAGACGGTTGCGCCCAACGGCACGGTGCGCTACCAGTGGCTGGATGCCTTGAGCGAGGTGATTCCGTACGCGCCCGGGCTGGCCGCCGTCGTGGAGCGGGGCGCCCGGCCGGCCACCCGCATCATCTCCTTCACGGTCACCGAGGCCGGCTACTGCCTGGATGGCCAGGGGGTGCTCGACGCTGCGCATCCCGATCTGGCGCAGGACCTGGAGCGCGCGCACCGTGGCGAGGCGGGGAGCACCATTTATGGCGTGCTCTGCGCCATCCTGCAGGTGCGCCGTGCCACGGATGCCGGCCCCGTCACGCTGCTGAGCTGCGACAACCTGCGCCACAACGGCGACCGCCTGCGCGCCGGCCTGCTGGCCTTCATGCGCCAGGCGCAGCTGCATGAGCTGGCCGACTGGGCACAGCGGCACACCAGCTGCCCCAACGCCATGGTCGATCGCATCACTCCCCGCCCACCACCGCAGCTGCGTGCGCGCGTGCTGGCCGCCACCGGCCGCGACGATGGGGCAGCAGTGATGGCCGAGCGCTTTACGCAATGGGTGATCGAGGACCGCTTCATTGCCGGGCGCCCCGCCTGGGAGACCGTGGGCGTTGAGCTGGTGCCCTCGGTGGCGCCTTATGAAGAGGCCAAGATCCGCATCCTCAACGCCAGCCATAGCTGCATCGCCTGGGCCGGCACGCTGGCGGGCCTGGAGCATATCCACGAAGGCTGCGCCGTGCCCGCGATACGCCAGATGGCCTGGGACTATGTGACCCGGGATGTGATTGCCTGCCTTTGCGCACCGGGCCGGCCCGGCCCGCTGGACCTGCCGGCCTACCGTGATACGGTGCTGGAGCGCTTTGGCAATGCGGCCCTGCGCGACACCAACCAGCGGGTGGCGGCCGATGGGTTTGCCAAGATCCCCGGCTTCATCGCGCCCACGCTGCGCGAGCGGCTGGCGCACAACGCCGCCATCGATGCCGTGGCCATGCTGCCAGCGCTGTTCCTGGCCTTCTTGCAGCGCTGGCACCAGGGCACACTGCCCTATGCGTACCAGGACCAGGCCATGGACCCGGCGGTGGCGCATGCCATCTGCGCGGCGCCCGATCCCGTGGCCTCGCTGTGCGCCGAGCCGCAGCTGTGGGGCGAGGTGGCAGGCCATCCGCAGCTGGTGGAGTCGGTGCGCCGGGCCATGGAGCGGGTACGGGCATTTGTGGACAGGAACTGAAGATGCACAAGGCGGAGCTGACATGCGCATAGCCATCGTGGGCGAGGCCCTGATCGATTTCACCGCCACGGGTGGCCTGGCCTTCCAGGGCCATGAGGGCGGGGCGCCCGCCAATGGCGCCATTGCGGCGGCGCGGCTGGGACAGGCCACGGGCCTTGTCTCGCAGCTCTCGGAGGATCTCTTTGGCGAGCGCCTGTTCGCGCACCTGCAGGGCAACGGCGTGGACATGCGCCTGGTGCAGCGCTGCAGCGCGCCCAGCACGCTGGCCTTTGTGGAGCGCGGCGAACACACCAACCGCTATGCCTTCTACATGCAGGGCACGGCCGACACGCTGTGGTCGCCTGCCGAGCTGCCGAAGTTGCCGGACGAATGCCGCATCCTGCAATTCGGCTCCATCGCGCTGCTGCATGCGCCGGCCGGGCCGCGCATCCTGGATCTGGTGGCCGCGCAGCGCGGTCGGCGCCTCATCGTCTTCGACCCCAATGTGCGCCCCTCGCTGATCCGCGATGCGCAGGCCTTCCGGCGCGACTGCCTTGACTGGCTGGCGCTGGCCGACCTGATCAAGCTCAGCGACGAGGATGCGGCCTTCATCGCGCCTGGTCAGCCGGTGCTGGAGGCTGCCGGTAGCTGGTTGTCGCGGGGGCCCAGGGCCGTGGTGCTCACGCAGGGCGCCGAGGGCGCCACCTTGCTGCGCGCAGGCCACGCGCCGCTGTCGGTGCGCCCGCCTGTGGTGCCGCTGGCGGACACCATCGGCGCGGGCGACACCTTTGGCGCGGCACTGTCCGTGGCACTGCTCGAGCGTGGCGTGGAGCAGGCGCAGCAGTTGCAGTCCCTGCCCGATGCCGCGTGGCGCGAGGTGCTGCGCTTTGCGGCCACGGCTGCCGCGCTCAACTGCACGCGCGCCGGCGCCCAGCCGCCCTGGCGTGCGGAGCTGGATGCTGCGCTTGCGGGCCTGGATGCTGCGCAAGCGCAGCAGGACAGGGCGTAGTGGCAGCCGGTGATGCCGTGCTCTTTGTGCCCGTCTCCATCGTCCCTGATTGATTGACTGCCATGCCCAGCACACGCCGCCGCCCGCCCCGCCAGCGCCACCCCGAGCTGGAGCGCGATTTTGTCCGCACGCCCGCCCTGGGCTATGAAGACGTGGACGGCAGTGGCCTGGTGCGCTGCCTGGCGCATGGTTTTCCGAGCCCGCTGGTGCGCTGGCATTTCCATGACGAGTATGAGCTGCACCTCATTACCCACACCTCGGGCCGCGCCTTCGTGGGGGACTGGATAGGGCCGTTCGAGCCGGGCCACCTCGTGCTCTGCGGCCCGCGCCTGCCGCACAACTGGATATCGTTCGACGTGCCCGAGGCCGGCGCGCCCGAGCGCGATCTCGTCATCCTGTTCAACCACGATCCCATTGCCCGTGCGGCCGAGCAGATTCCCGAGATGCGCGAGGTGCTGCAACTGCTGGACCGCGCGCGCCACGGTATCGAGTTCTTCGACATGGCCGAGGCAGCGCGCATGCACTGGGAGGCGGTCCGGGGTGCGCGCGGCATGCGCCGCTTCGCGGCCTTTTGTGATCTGCTGTGCGATCTTTCCGAATGCACGGACTACCGGCTGCTGTCGGCGGTGCAGATGCAGGGTGTGCAGGCCGAGGCGCAGGTGGACCAGATCAACGAGGTGGTCAACCGCATCATGGCGCGCGTGAACGAGCCGCTGAGCCTGGCGGGCGTGGCGGCCGAACTGGGCATGAGCGAAAGCCGCTTCAGCCGTTTCTTTCGCCGCGCCACAGGCAACAGCTTCACCGAATTTGTCAGCCGCGTGCGCATCAACAGTGCCTGCCATCTGCTCATGCAGACCGATTGCTTCATCGCCGATATCTGTTTTCAGGTCGGCTTCAGCAATCTGGCCAACTTCAACCGGCGCTTTCTGGAAATCAAGGGGATGACACCCTCGGAATTCCGCAGGCAGGCCGAAAGCCGCTTCGGCGCGGGCTGAGGCGGGCGAGGGGCCTGGAATTCGGGAAGAAAGCGGTGTGGTATTGCGCGCCACATGGGTAGAGCCCTTATTGCCGCGCTGGCACAGATCGATATGCTGGGCTGTGAAAAACACATGTTCCGCACCGGATCCGTGGCCAGTTCGTGACCACGATCAAGGAATGTGTTTTCCTCTGTGCGCAGGGGCGAAACCAGGGTTCCTGACGATATCAATCACAGGGGACCCCATTGTAGAATCCGCCGAATTTTGCGCTTTCAACAACAGAACCACGCCCTCGATATGAAGTTGCTTGCCTCTTTGCTGACGGCTGCCATTCTTGCTGCAGCCCCCGCCTTTCCCGCTTTCTCCGCTGGCGAGGCACCTGCTGCCCCGGCACAGCCGAAGGCGGCCAAGGCCGACCTGGCGAAGGGCGAGGCCAGCTACACCGCAGTCTGCGCGGCATGCCATGCAGCCGACGGCAATTCCACCATCCCGCTGCAGCCCAAGCTGGCCGGCCAGCATCCCGAGTACCTGGTCAAGCAGTTGCTGGAGTTCAAGGACGACAAGCGCAAGGACCCTGTGATGAAGGGCTTTGCCAGCATGCTCAGCGAGCCTGACATGAAGAACATCGCCGCCTGGCTGCACACGCAAAAGCCCAAGGACGGCTTTGCCAAGGACAAGGACCTGGTGGCCATGGGCGAGCGCATCTACCGCGGCGGCATCCAGGAGCGCAACATTGCCGCCTGCGCGGGCTGCCACAGCCCCAACGGCGCCGGCATTCCGGCCCAGTACCCGCGCCTGGCGGGCCAGCATGCCGACTACACCACGACCCAGCTCACGGCCTTCCGTGACGGCAAGCGCGGCAATAGCATTCAGATGACGCAGGTTGCTGCCAAGCTTAACGATCGCGAAATCAAGGCCGTGGCAGACTACATCGCTGGCCTGCGTTGATGCGATCCCGGGGCCGACGCGGTTCCCAGGGTAATCACCGGGAACCTATTGCTTTATAGACACCCCAAGCCAGGCGGGTCCATCGCATGAATGCAGATGGTCCCGCTTTTTTCATTCGGGTTTTGGCTTTTCGTTCTTCATGTCAGACAACTCTTCCGGTGCCGCTCTTGCTCCCTCCCGCCCGCAGGCCGCGCGCGCGACCCTGGAGCTGCTGGCATCGATGCGCTTCGCGATCTCGCTGCTGACGGTCATCTGCATTGCCTCGGTGATCGGCACCGTGCTCAAGCAGCATGAGCCGGTGGGCAACTACGTCAACCAGTTCGGGCCTTTCTGGGCCCAGCTGTTCCTCGCGCTCAAGCTCAATGCGGTCTACAGCGCCTGGTGGTTCCTGCTGATCCTGGCATTTCTGGTGATCAGCACCTCGCTGTGCGTGGCACGCCATGCGCCCAAGTACCTGGCGGATCTGCGCAGCTACAAGGAAAACGTTCGCGAACAAAGCCTCAAGGCGTTCGGCCACCGTGCGCAGAACCTGGTGCCCGGCAGCACGGAAGAGGCCGCCAGGCGCCTGGGCCAGCAACTGGTGTCGGGCGGCTGGAAGGTGCGGCTGCAGCAGCGCGATACGGCGACCGGACCCGGCACGGGCTGGATGCTGGCGGCCAAGGCGGGCGCGGCCCACAAGCTGGGCTATATCGCGGCCCACAGCGCCATCGTGCTGATCTGCCTGGGCGGGCTGTTCGATGGCGACCTCATCGTGCGCGCCCAGATGTGGCTGGGAGGCAAAACACCTTATACCGGCGGTGGCCTGATCTCCGAGGTGTCCGAGCAGCACCGGCTGAGCGAGCGCAACCCCACCTTCCGAGGCAACCTGCTGGTGACCGAAGGCGGCACGGCAGGCACGGCCATCCTGTCGCAGTCCGACGGCGTGCTGCTGCAGGAGCTGCCCTTTGCGGTGGAACTCAAGAAATTCATCGTGGAGTACTACTCCACGGGCATGCCCAAGCTGTTTGCCAGCGAGGTCGTCATCCACGACAAGGCCACGGGCGAGAAGCTGGAAAAACGCATCGAGGTCAACCACCCGGCCAGCTACCGTGGCATCGAGATCTACCAGTCCAGCTTTGACGACGGCGGCTCGTCGGTGAAGCTGCGCGCCGTGCCGCTGGAGGCGGGAGCCAAGCCCTTTGATGTCGAGGGCGTGATCGGCGGATCGGACCAGTTCGTGCGCAAGCTCCCGGACGGCAAGGACGAGACAGTGACGCTGGAGTTTGCCGAGTTGCGCACCATCAACGTGGAGAACTTCGGCGGTGGCGGCGGGGCCAATGGCAGCGGCACCGATGTGCGCAAGGTGGACCTGAAGCAGGCCATCGACGAGCGCCTGGGCGCGGCCCACAAGACCGTGACCAAGAAGGAGCTGCGCAACATCGGCCCCAGCATCCGCTACAAGCTGCGCGATGCCTCGGGCCAGGCGCGCGAGTTCCAGAACTACATGCTGCCCGTGGACACGGGCGACGGCCAGCGCGTGTTCCTGCTGGGCGTGCGCGACAACCAGGCCGATGCCATGCGCTATCTGCGCATTCCCGCCGATCCCGAAAGCGAGATGGACACCTTCCTGCGCCTGCGCAGCGCGCTGCAGGACCCCAGGCTGCGCGAGCAGGCGGCCAAGGCCTATGTGGCCAAGGCCATCGACGCCTCGCGTGCCGAACTCAGTGGCGCGCTGGCGCAGTCGGCCACCAAGGCGCTGGAATTGTTCGCGGGCCAGACCGACAAGAAGGGGCCGGACGGCAAGCCGCTGGGCGGGCTGCAGGCCATCTCGGACTTCATGGAAAGCAATGTGCCTGCGGCCGAGCGCGAACGCGCGGGCGAGGTGCTGGTGCGCATTCTCAACGGCGTGCTGTTCGAGCTGGCCCAGATCGTGCGCACGCAGGCGGGCCAGGCGCCCCTGGAGCCCAGCGAGCAGACGCAGTCCTTCATGACCCAGGCCGTGTTCTCGCTCAGCGATGCGCAGTTCTACCCCATGCCCATGGTCTTCATGCTGCAGGACTTCAAGCAGGTGCAGGCCAGCGTCTTCCAGGTGGCGCGTGCCCCGGGCAAGAACGTGGTGTATCTGGGTTGCCTGTTCCTCATCATCGGCGTGTTCTGCATGCTGTACGTGCGCGACCGCCGCCTCTGGATCTGGCTCACGCCCCGCGATGGCCAAAGCCATGCCGAAATGGCCTTGTCCACCAATCGCAAGACACTCGATGGTGATAGAGAATTCGCCATGCTGGCCGGCAAGCTGATAGGCGCCGAGCCCATCCACAAGTACGACTTGCGCAAGAAGGAACAAAGCGAACGGTTTGCCACGGGGCACAGCACGTTGTCGCATCCTGTTTGCGCAAGTCTTGACAAGAAACCCCCCGGAGGTTCCGCATGAACACCGCCACTACCACGACGACTTTGACGCTCAACGAGGGCTTCTTCGCCCGCCGCAACTGGTTCGACTGGGTGTTCGCGGCCCTGGTGGCGGCGGGACTGCTGTATGCGCTGCAGCGCTATGGCGCGTACATGGATGTCTACGAGAAGTGCATCCTGGTCGGCACCATTCCCTCGGCCATCTGGCTGGGCTGGTTCTGGCGCCCGCTGCGCGGGCTGATGCTGGTGGTGGCCGGGCTGTCGCTGCTGGCCATCGGGCTCTACCAGGGGCCTGAAGGGGCGCAACTGGCGCGTTCGGACACGGTGTTCGGCCTCAAGTACTTCCTGTCCAGCCAGTCGGCCATCCTCTGGATGAGCATGGTGTTCTTCATGAGCACCGTCTTCTACTGGATCGGCATGTTTGCGCGGGGCGAGGGCACGGCGCTGTCGCTGCTGGGCTCGCGCCTGGCCTGGCTGGCCGTGACGCTGGCGCTGGTGGGCACCATGGTGCGCTGGTACGAGAGCTATCTCATCGGCCCCGATGTGGGCCACATCCCGGTCAGCAATCTCTATGAAGTGTTCGTCATGTTCTGCTGGATGACGGCGCTTTTCTACCTCTACTACGAGCAGCACTACGACACGCGCGCCCTGGGCGGCTTCGTGATGCTGGTGGTCAGCGCGGCCGTGGGCTTTTTGCTGTGGTACACGCTGGTGCGCGAGGCGCACGAGATCCAGCCGCTGGTGCCGGCACTCAAGAGCTGGTGGATGAAGCTGCACGTGCCGGCCAACTTCATCGGCTACGGCACCTTTGCGCTGGCGGCCATGGTTTCCTTTGCCTACCTGATCAAGCAGCAGGCCACGGAGACGCGCTGGTGGAAGCTCGCGCCGCTGTGGATGCTGGGCGTGGTGCTGTGCTTCGAGCCCATCGTCTTCCGCCAGGGCGCGACCCAGAACGGCGGCAGCTACTGGATGGTCTACTTCGGCATCTCGGCGCTGATCGTGGCCGGCATCCTGCTGGCGCGCAAGCGCATTGCCGAGCGCCTGCCCAGCTTCGAGTTGCTGGACGATGTGATGTACAAGTCCATCGCCGTGGGCTTTGCCTTCTTCACCATCGCCACCGTGCTGGGCGCGCTGTGGGCGGCCGAGGCCTGGGGTGGCTACTGGAGCTGGGACCCCAAGGAAACCTGGGCGCTGATCGTCTGGCTCAACTACGCGGCCTGGCTGCACATGCGCCTGGTCAAGGGCCTGCGCGGCACGGTGTCCGCCTGGTGGGCGCTGGGTGGGCTGGCCATCACCACCTTCGCCTTCCTGGGGGTGAACATGTTCCTTTCTGGGCTGCACAGCTACGGCGAGCTTTGAGCCACTGCAGTGGCAGTGGCAAGACAAGGGCAGCGGCATGCGTTCAGGCGCATGCCGCTTTTTCGTGCACGATCGCATCGGTGCCGCAGGGAACTTGCGCGCGCCTGCGCGGCTCCCAATCGCCATATCGCCAGCAATGGCGCCTCGTGCCCGCCGGCACACCAGGAGATTCCCATGCTGATCCGTTCCCACGACAACGGCTTCCAACACCCGCAAGGCAGCGAGATCACGCCCCGGGCAGGCTACCTCAAGCGCCGTGCCTGGCTGCAGTACCTGGCCGCAGGCTCGGCCGGCGCGGCCTTGCCCGGCTGGGCGGCGGGCGTGCAGCGCCCCGGCAAGCTGGCGGCGCTGGCCTCCGTGCCTTCCCAGGTCGTGGGCGCAAACACCATGGACCGTGTCACGGCCTATGCCGATGTGTCCCAGTACAACAACTTCTACGAATTCGGGCTGGACAAGGACGATCCCGCCAAGAACGCCCACACGCTCAAGACCCGCCCCTGGACGGTGAAGATCGAGGGCCTGGTCCAGCAGCCGCAGACGCTGGACCTGGATGCGCTGCTCAAGCTCGCGCCGCAGGAAGAACGCATCTATCGGCTGCGCTGCGTGGAGGGCTGGTCCATGGTGATTCCCTGGGTGGGCTATTCCCTGGCCGAGCTGCTGCGCAAGGTGCAGCCGCTGGGCAGTGCCAGGTACGTGGAATTCGTGACCCTGGCCGACAAGGCGCAGATGCCGGGCCTGCGCAGCGGCGTGCTGGACTGGCCTTATACCGAGGGGCTGCGCCTTGATGAAGCCATGCACCCGCTGACGCTGCTGGCCTTTGGCATGTATGGCGAAGTGCTGCCCAACCAGAATGGCGCGCCCGTGCGGCTGGTCGTGCCGTGGAAGTACGGCTTCAAGAGCGCCAAGAGCATCGTCGCCATCCGCCTGACCGACAAGGAGCCGGGCACGGCCTGGAACAAGGCGGCGCGCAACGAGTACGGCTTCTATTCCAATGTGAACCCCGACGTGCCGCACCCGCGCTGGAGCCAGGCCACGGAGCGGCGCATTGGCGAAGACGGCCTGTTCGCCAAGAAGCGCAAGACGCAGCTGTTCAACGGCTACGAAGCCCAGGTGGGCCAGCTCTACGCGGGCATGGACCTCAAGAAGTTCTATTGATGTGGCCCATGCAATGACGGCGGTGCAGCGTTTTTTGCTGCGCCGGACGGCCAAGCCGCTGGTGTTTCTTGTGTGCCTGCTGCCGTTTGCGTGGCTGCTGGCTGGAGCCATCTTGAACACCCTTGGCGCCAATCCGGCCGAGGCCTTGCTGCGCTCCACCGGTGACTGGACCTTGCGCTTTCTGTGCGTGGTGCTGGCCGTGACACCGCTGCGCCAGGCGCTGGGACTGACGGCACTGGCGCGCTTCAGGCGCATGCTGGGCCTGTATGTGTTCTTCTACGCCCTGCTGCACCTGTTGTGCTATGCATGGTTCGACATGGGGCTGGACTGGGGCGAGATCGTGCTCGACATCCCGAAGCGGCCATTCATCCTGGTGGGCTTTGCGGCGCTGCTCTTGCTGACCGCACTGGCGGTGACTTCGCCGCACCGTGTCATGCGCGCCATGGGTGGCAGGCGCTGGCAATGGCTGCACCGCTGTATCTATGCCGTCGCGCCGCTGGCCCTGTTGCACTTCTTCTGGATGCGCGCGGGCAAGAACAACTTTGCCGAGGTCGCCGTGTACGCGGCCATTCTTGCGCTGCTGCTGGCCTGGCGCGTGGTCCATGCACTGCGCCGCCGGCGCGCCAGAAGCTAGCCGGCCACGGCGCGCAGGGCAGGGCGCAGCTGGCGGGTCACGGGGTCGATGTCCGCCATGGGCAGCTGGTAGTTGCGCTGGTCGAACAGGTCGATGCCGCACTGCAGGCCTTCGAGCCAATTGAACAGGTCGGTAATCGCCTTGGCGCCCATGATGGGCGCGCCGTGCTGGGGCACGATCATGTCGATGGGCAGCTGGCGCGCCATCTGCACCCACAGCCGAAGGATCTTGTTGGAGACCATGTAGCGGCGGTGAAAGCCTTCCATGCGCGCGATGTGCGGCACGAGGTCGGTCACGGGCACCTGCGCCTCGATGCCGTTCATCAGGGACACGCCCAGGTCGCCCGTGAAGAGGATGCGGCTGACCGGGTCGTAGAAGTGGAAGTTGCCTTCGGCATGCAGGAAGTGGGCCGGCAGCAGGTGCAGTTCATGGCGACCCAGCGGCAGCCGGCCACCGGCGTCCGGCACGCCGATCACGCGGTTCTCGGTCTTGCCGACCTTGGTGAAGTGGGGCGCGAAGCGCTCCCAGATGCGCGAGATCACCAGCTGTGCCTTGGTGCTGGTCATCCAGCGGTCCAGCGAGGCAATGATGTCTGGATCGGCGTGGGAAGCAATCAGATAGGACAGCTTGTGCGGCGCGAAATGCCGCGACATGCCCATGAACAGCTCGTTGAATGCGAGATTGCCGCCCGGATCGATGATGGCGCCCGTGTCGTCATCGACGATGAGGAACTGATTGGCCTGTATGGCCTGTCCATCTTCCTCGATGAGGTCGGTGAACATCAGGCAGGCGTGGTTTTTGTCTCGGTAGAGCTCTACGGGCATGGCGGGTTGTCGAGGGACAAGAGAAAGTCACTCTAAGCGCCATGCCTGGCAGCGGTGTTGATGTGCATCAAGCCGCCGCGCGGCCGCCGACTCAGTCGGCCTGCTGCTTGCGGGAATCCCTTGTACCGGTGGGGGTCGAGCTTTCCTCGACGGCGGCACTCGACGGGCCCGCGGGCAAGGTGATGGGTGCAGGCGCGGGCGTTGCACGCTCGGCCGGGCTGGAAATGCCCAGGGTCTGCGGCAGCGTGGCGCGGTGGCTGGCCGCAGGCGAGCTGGGCAGAAACAGCGGGCCTTTCTGGCCGCAGGCGGCCAGGGACGCCGCACAGGCGCCAAGGGCAATGCACCTGACTAGAATTTGCGAGGCTTTCAACATAAGCGAATTGTAATGACCGACCAAGAATTTCTGGACCTTGCCGAACGACTGCTGCTGGCCGTGGAGCAGGACTGCGATCGCATCAACGATGAAACCGATGCCGACCTCGATGCCCAGCGCGTGGGTGGCATGGTGACCCTGGTCTTTGCCAACCGCAGCCAGATCGTGATCAACCAGCAAAAACCGCTGCACGAGATCTGGCTGGCGGCCAAGGCCGGCGGCTTTCACTACCGCTACGACGCGGCGCAGGGCGCCTGGCTCGATACCAAGGGCGCGGGCGAGTTCTTCGCCAACCTGAGCCGCTACGCCACCGAGCAGTCGGGTCTGGCGCTGCAGTTCTCGGCACGCTGATCCGCCGTTATCGGCAGGCTCCATGAAGAAAGCCCGGCATGGCCGGGCTTTCTTGCGTGGTCAACCGCTTGTGTGGCGGTCAGTTGCGGAAGAGGTCGAGGATGCGGTTGCGCTCCTCGGTGGCGGGCGGGGGCGTGGCGCCTGCAGCGCCGCCCGTGGAAGCGCTGTCCATGCCCAGGCTGCTGACGCCGCCGTTGCGCGCGTTTTCCTCGTAGTACCACTCGCCGCCCATGTTCACGACGCCAGGGGGCACTGGCATCTCTGCCACCGGCACGCCCTTGAGGGCATGCTGCATGAAGCCGATCCAGATAGGCAGGCTCAGGCCGCCGCCCGTCTCGCGGCTGCCCAGGTTGCGCGGCGTGTCGTAGCCGATCCAGGAGACGGCGGCCAGCGTGGGCTGGAAGCCCGCGAACCAGGCATCCACCGAGTCGTTGGTCGTGCCCGTCTTGCCATACAGGTCGGGACGCTTGAGCGTGGACTGCGCGCGCGCTGCCGTGCCCACGCGCGCCACGTCCTGCAGCAGGCTGTCCATGATGAAGGCGTTGCGTGCGTCGATGGCCTGGGGCAGTTCCTGCACCGGGGGCGGCGTGAATTCGGACAGGATGCGGCCCTTGTGATCGGTGACGCGGGAAATCAGCCAGGGATTGACGCGGTGGCCGCCATTGGCGAACACGGAGTAGCCGGCGGCCAACTGCAGCGGCGTGACCGCTCCGGCACCCAGCGCCATGGTCAGGTAGGCCGGATGCTTGGCGGCATCAAAGCCGAAGCGCGTGACCCACTCCTGGCCCTGCTTGGGCCCCACGGCCTGCAGCAGGCGGATGGAGATCATGTTTTTGGACTTGTTCAAGCCCGTGCGCATGGTCATCGGCCCGTCGTAGCGGCTGTCGTAGTTCTTGGGCTCCCACGGCTGGCCACCCGTCACGCCGGCGCTGAAGAACAGCGGCGCGTCATTGATCATGGTGGAGGGCGAGAAGCCTTTTTCCAGGGCCGCAGAGTAGATGAACGGCTTGAAGGCCGAGCCGGGCTGGCGCCAGGCCTGGGTCACGTGGTTGAACTTGTTCTTCTGGAAGTCGAAGCCGCCGATCAGTGCGCGCAAGGCGCCCGTCTGGGGGACCAGGGCCACGAAGGCGCCTTCCACCTCGGGCAGCTGCGTGATTTCCCAGGTGTTCTTGGGCGTCTTGACCACGCGGATCACGGCGCCGGGACGGATCTTGATGTTGGGCGGTGCCTTCGGGTTCAGGCCCGATTCGGCGGGCTTCAGGCCCTCGCCCGTGATCTCTATCTGCTCGCCGTCGGCGCGTGCCGCCAGGATCTTGCGCGGATTGGCATCCAGCACCACGGCGGCGAGCACATCACCGTTGTCGGGGTGATTGGCCAGGGTGTCGTCGATGGCGTCTTCGCGGTCCTCGGCGTCGGCCGGAAGGGCCACGAACTTCTCGGGGCCGCGGTATTTCTGGCGGCGCTCGTAGTCCATGATGCCGCGGCGCAGCGCCGCGTAGGCGGCTTCCTGTTCGCCGGCATTGATGGTGGTGTAGACGTTCAGTCCGCGCGTATAGGCTTCGTTGCCGTACTGGGCAAAGATCAGCTGGCGTGCCATCTCGGCCACGTATTCGGCATGCACGCGGGTGTTGAAGGAGCCCGTGCGGATCTTCAGCGGCTCGGCCTTGGCTTCAGTGGCCTGGGCGGAGGTGATGAAGCCGTTTTCCTCCATGCGCTCGATGATGTAGAGCTGGCGCGAGCGGGCGCGCTTGGGGTTGCTGATCGGGTTGTAGGCCGATGGCGCCTTGGGCAGGCCTGCCAGCATGGCCGCCTCGGCAACCGTGATGTCCTTCAGCGGCTTGCCGAAATAGGCTTCGCAGGCAGCAGCAAAGCCATAGGCCCGATTTCCCAGATAAATCTGGTTCATGTAGATCTCGAGAATCTGGTTTTTGCTCAACAGATGCTCTAGCTTAAAAGTCAGTAAGACTTCGTAAATTTTGCGTGTAAACGTTTTCTCGGAAGAGAGATAGACATTGCGCGCCACCTGCATGGTGATAGTCGATGCGCCCTGGCTTTTCACGCGGCCCAGATTGGCCAGCGCGGCGCGGGCCATGCCCTTGTAGTCCACGCCGCCATGCTCGAAAAAGCGCGTGTCTTCAATGGCGAGCACGGCGTCGGTCATCACCTTGGGGATGTCCTGGATGGGGGTCAGCGTGCGCCGCTCCTCGCCGAATTCACCCAGCAGCGCGCCTTCGCTGGAGTACACGCGCAGCGGCAGCTTGGGCCGGTAGTCGGCCAGCTCGGACACGTCGGGCAGGTTGGGATAGGCCATGGCCAGGGCCACGGCCACGGTCAGCATCAAGGCCAGCGCGCCGGCAACGGCAATGCCCGCCAGCCATAGCAAGGCCTTGGGAAACCAGTGCATGGGCTTGGATGGGGCGGAGCGAGGCTTTGCAGCCTGGGGTTCTCGGGAGTCTGAAGACGGCATGTCGCAGGGAGTGCTGAGGAGTGCCGCATTATAAAAATGCGTGCCCCAGAAGGTCGGTAGGAGACGGCTGCACACGGTTGCCAGCATGGCCGCAAGCCCCGCATCCTAAGCCAGGCGTGCAGGCCGACATGCAAGCAGGGGTGCATTCATGTCGCATTTGATGGCCCGCAACAATGTCTGTTTTTGGCCACTACCGCCAAGCGTGCTCCGGCAGGCATGGTGAGTTGCGCGCAGTCTTGCTGATAGCATTCAACCTATATGTGAAGGTTTGTTGCGTTCTTTACATACACAAGAAGAGGGAGGGCAAGTTGATTGCTATGGGATCCTTATTCAGTCGCCAGCCCGCACCTTTGCTAGGCATCGACATCAGTTCTTCGAGCGCCAAGCTCGTTGAGCTGTCTCGTGCCAAGTCGGGCGAGCTGTTGCTGGAGCGCTGTGCCATCGAACCGCTGGAGCGGGGATGGATCACGGACGGCAACATCGAAAAGTTCGACGAAGTGGCAGAGGCTGTGCGGCGACTGGTCAAAAAAAGCGGCACGCGGACCAAGAACGTGGCCATGGCCTTGCCGGCCTCGGCCGTGATCACCAAGAAGATTTCGCTGCCGGACGGCATGAGCGAGCAGGAATTGGAGGTCCAGGTCGAATCCGAGGCCAATCAGTACATTCCTTTCTCGCTCGATGAAGTGAGTCTGGACTTCTGTGTCATAGGCCCGTCATCGAATTCACCCGGCGACGTGGACGTGCTCATTGCCGCATCGCGCCGCGAGAAGGTCCAGGACCGCCAGGGCCTGGCCGAGGCGGCCGGCCTCAAGCCGATGGTCATCGACATCGAGCCCCACGCCTCCCGCATGGCGGCTGCACGGCTGATCGAGCGCCTGCCCAATCAGGGCAACAACGCCCTTGTCGCCTTGTTCGAGTTGGGCGCCATGACGACCAGCATGCAGATCCTGCGCGACGACGAGGTGCTGTATGACCGGGACCAGGCTTTTGGCGGCGCACAGCTGACGCAACTGATTGCGCGCCAATATGGTTTCTCGCTCGAAGAGGCCGAGTCCAAGAAGCGCAGCGGCGAACTTCCGGAGGACTACGCCTCCGCCGTGCTCAAGCCCTTTGTGCAAAGCATGACGCAGGAAGTGTCGCGCGCACTGCAGTTCTTTTTCACCAGTACGCCCCACAACCGCATAGACCACATCCTGCTGGCCGGCGGCTCGGCCCCACTTTCCGGCCTGTCCGAGGCCATCACGCAGCAAACGGGTTTTGCCTGCAGCCTTGCCAATCCCTTTGATGGAATGGAAGTCGGCAGCGGCGTGCGCCTCAAGCGCATGTCGCGAGAGGCCCCTGCCTACCTGACCGCCTGCGGACTGGCCATGCGGAGGTTTGTCTCGTGATCCTGATCAATCTGCTTCCTCACAGAGAAGCAACACGAAAGCGCCGCAAGGAAGCATTCCAGGCCACCATGGTCCTGTCTGCCCTGGTGGGGCTTTTGATCATTGGCGTGGTGTACTGGTGGTACCAGATGATGATTGAGGACCAGCAGGCAAAGAACAGCATGCTGCGTGCCGAGATTACCGTGCTGGAGTCCCAGATCAAGGAAATTGCCGGGCTGGAGGATGAAATCACGGCCCTGCGCGCTCGGCAGAAGGCCGTGGAAGATCTGCAGTCCGATCGCAATCTTCCGGTGCACATGCTCAACGAGCTGGTGGCCCAGTTGCCCGATGGCGTCTATATCACCAGCATCAGGCAGGATGGTCTGGTCGTGACCATGCAAGGTACGGCGCAGTCCAATGAGCGGGTGTCTGAAATGCTGCGCAATCTCTCGGAGGGGACACCCTGGATTTCAAAGCCTGAACTGGTGGAAATCGTGGCCAAGACGGTCAATGTCACGCCCAAGGACCAGCGCCGCGCTGCTGCGTTCAATCTGCGCTTTCTACTGACGCGCGCCAGCGTGGCGGAAAAGAACCTTTCGACGCCGGCCAACCCAGGAAAACCCCAGTGATGGCCAAGAAGAAAAAGAAAGACATCGACTTCTCCGCACTGCAGGAGAACATCCAGCGCCAGTTCCGTGGCCTCGATCCCAATGACCCGTCGCGGTGGCCTGTGCTGCCGCAGGCGCTGCTGTGCGTGGCCATTGCGCTGGCCGTGGCGGCCGTGCTTTGGTATGTGCTGATCATGGACTACGAAGACACCCTGGAGCAGGAGCGCAATACCGAGGTCACGCTGCGCCAGGACTTCAGTCAGAAGCTGTCCAAGGCCGTCAGCCTGGATGGCCTGAAGAAGCAGCGAGAACAGGTCCAGCAGTATGTGACGCAGCTGGAAAAGCAGTTGCCCAGCAAGGCGGAAATGGCGGCCCTGCTCTCTGATATCAATCAGGCAGGACTGGGCCGAAGCCTGCAGTTTGAAACCTTCCGGCCTGGCGCGATGGTGGTCAAGGAGTACTACGCCGAGCTGCCCATTGCTTTGAAGGTGACCGGGCGCTTTCACGACATCGGATCATTCGCCTCCGATGTGGCCTACCTGTCGCGCATCGTGACCTTGAACAATCTGTCGATCGTGCCCGTGGGCAAGGACGGAAGCGAGATCCTGAGCATGGAGGCGACGGCACGGACCTTCCGCTACCTGGATGCCGACGAAGTGCAGGCGCAGCGCGCGGCTGCCGGGAAGGGCAAGAAGAAATGAGACACATGCGTTTCAGCGGCTTGCTGATGCTGACGGCCTGCCTGGCCGTCTCGGGCTGCTCTTCTTCTGATCAAGAAGAAGTGCAGAGCTGGGTGGCTCAGGAGAAAGCCAATGCAAAGCCCCGTGTCAAGCCTTTGGAGGAGCCCAAAGCTTTTACGCCCCAAGCGTACCTGGGAGCTGATGGCATGGATCCTTTCAATCCCTTGAAGCTGATGCAGGTGCTGCGCAAGGAATCCGCACAGACCAATGCGAATACCACCCTGATTGCCGCAGAGCTCAATCGCCGCAAGGAGCCTTTGGAAGCAGAGCCCTTGGATGCCATGACGATGGTGGGCAGCCTGGACAAGAAGGGTGTGCCCACGGCGCTGATCAAGGTAGGGACCTTGCTGTACCAAGTTCGCTCAGGAAATTACCTGGGACAGAACTACGGAAAGATCACCCGGATCACGGAGACTTCCATCCAGTTGCGGGAAATCGTCCAGGACGGCAGCGGAGACTGGATAGAGAGAAATAGCACACTGGAGTTGCAGGAGGGAAGGAAATGATGGGCACACATCGAAGCATGTTGCACAAGGCGCGCTGGGGAATCGCCGTAGGCGGTTGGCTGCTCGGCTCCATGGCATGGGCGCAGTCCGCGATAGAGTCGGTCTCCGGCTCGATTCAAGGGGGCACCGAGGTGGTGCGCATCGAGCTTTCCGAAGCGCTGGCAGCCGACCCCACGGGATTTGCGATCCAGTCTCCGGCGCGCATCGCACTGGACTTTCCTGGTGCCACCAATGGCACGGGCAAATCCGTGGTCGAGCTCAATCAGGGCAACCTGCGCTCCATCAATATCGTGGAGGCATCGGGCCGCTCCCGCCTGGTGCTGAATCTGAAGGCAGCGACTTCCTATCGTACTGAACGCCAGGGCAAGGCGCTGCTGATCCTGCTGGATCCGGTGGCAGCGTCTGCATCGGTGCGGTCTTCCGCGCAGCAGGGAGTGTTTGAAGCCAAGACGGCTGCTGGTAGTGACATCCAGCCTATTCGGGATGTTGATTTCCGCCGCGGCAGTGATGGTTCGGGCCGTATCGTCGTGGGCCTGAGCAATAGCCAGGTTGGAGTGGATCTGCGCCGCGAAGGCAAGGAACTGGTGGTCGATTTCCTGCGCTCCTCCTTGCCTGAAGGGCTGCGACGCAAGCTGGATGTCGGGGATTTCGGAACGCCGGTGCAGACCATCTCATCGGTGCAGCAGGGTGAGTCTGTCCGCATGCGCATTGCCCCCGTAGGAGACTGGGAGCATAGCGCCTATCAAAGCGACAGCCAGTTTGTGATCGAAGTCCACCAGAAAAGGGTGGATGTGAGCAAGCTGACGCAGGGGCCTGGCTACAGCGGTGAAAAGCTCTCTCTGAATTTCCAGAACATTGAAGTGCGGTCGCTGTTGCAGGTGATCGCCGATTTCACGAACTTCAATATCGTGACCTCGGACACGGTTTCCGGGGCATTGACTTTGCGCCTCAAGGATGTTCCCTGGGATCAGGCGCTGCAGATCATCATGGATGCCAAGGGCCTGGGCATGCGCAAGTCCGGCTCGGTGCTCTGGATTGCACCCAAGGATGAGATTGATGCCCGTACCAAGCGTGACTACGAGGCTGCACTGGAGATTCAGAAGCTGGAGCCGCTGAAAACCCAGGGCTTTCAACTCAATTATGCGAAAGCAGTCGATATTCTTCAGCAGATCAGCGCAAATTCTCGCGGCGGTGGGGCGAGTGGAGCTTCCACCAGATTCCTGTCTGAGCGTGGCTCTGCGATTTCTGAGCCCCGAACCAATCAGCTGTTCGTGACCGATACACCTACGAAGCTGGAGGAGGTGAAGGTGCTTCTTGCAACGCTGGACGTGCCTGTTCGGCAGGTGCTGATTGAAGCCCGCATTGTTGAAGCCCGCGACACATTTGGCCGTGCTCTGGGTGTGCGTCTTGGCGGGGGGGATTTGCGAGCTCAGCGCGGTGGCGATGGGGGATACAGCATCGGTGGGGACAATCGTGTAGCGATCGGGACGGGATTTGATAATGCCAATGCTTCCGCTGGCGCAAGCGGGCAGTCTGTGAATACATCTGGAAGCTTTGTTAATCTGCCTGGAAGGCTCTCAAACGTTACGAACTCAGGAACGTTTGCCATGTCGATATTCAATGCTGCTGCCAATCGATTCCTCACACTTGAGCTCTCTGCGATGGAATCCGACGGTCAGGGCAAGATCATTTCCAGCCCGAGGCTGGTGACGGCCGACCAGACCAAGGCATTGATCGAGCAAGGTACTGAGTATCCGTATTCTGTGACGGCGCCTAATGGCGCGACGACCATTGCCTTCAAAAAGGCTGTTCTGAAGTTGGAGGTCACGCCTCAGATCACTCCTGAAGGCGATATCATCCTGGATCTGGATGTCAACAAGGATTCGCGTGGCGAGAGCACGCTGCAGGGTGTCGCCATCGATACCAAGCATGTGCGTACCCAGGTTCTTGTTCAGAATGGCGGAACTGTTGTGATTGGTGGCATCTTCGAAATGGAGGAGACCAACACGGAAAACAAGATTCCCTTTTTGGGTGATGTCCCTGTACTCGGTAATCTTTTCAAAAGCCGCGTGAGAGAGTCCCAGAAACGGGAGATGCTGGTATTTATTACGCCGAAGATGCTGGCTGACATCCGAAGTGCTCGTTGAATGTAGTAGGAGATTGATAATCATGCAAAAAATCATGTTCGGTGCCATGCTGGCACTCGGTCTGGCCGGGTGTGGGGGTGGTGGAGGGAGTGCTGGTGAGACTAGTCAGCCTTACACCATTTCGTTGCGTGCGGATAAAACGCAGCTTCCGGTGAATCTGGGAAATACTGGTCCTAATATTGGTGCGGATGCAGCATATACAACAACGATGTATGTCGAGGCGCGGCAAGGGAGCATGCCGATTCCTGGCGGAGACGGTATTTTCCAATGTGCGGTGACTGCAGGCCTTGATTCAGCAGTTCTGTATTATCTGGACGGAACGGATAAGAAGGACGATAAAGGAGTTCTATCGCCCAGCCGCTCCATTGTGCTGGGTTCCAACTCTGGCAGTGCCACTTTCCATTTGCACGCAATCGACAAGGCCGGTGTGGCAAGCGTGACCTGCACGGTGACGGATCCTCGTGACAAGCGCCAGGTGAGTGCTGTTGCCAGCGTCACTGTCGGCGGTGCAGCGCAGGGAATTCCCGCCAGCACGCTGGCCGTGACCCAGACGCCTGGCTATCTGGGCTCCCGAGACAACCTCTCCAATCTGCGCAACAACGTCGCATTGGAAGTGAAGGTGGTCGACGACCGCAATCAGCCGGTCACTGGCACCAGTCCCAATGTGCAGGTTCGGATTTTGCCCAGCTCGGCTTATGAAGGTGCGCGCCTGATCTCTGGATCCAAGGCTGGCTCTTCGTTGCAAGTCAATTCGCTCAACGGCATTGCACAGCTGTCGCTTTCCAGTGGACCCGATAGCGGCGCCATCGTGCTGGAAACCACCGTGGACCGCCGGGACAACGATGTCAGCAATGGCATCCAGGATCCCATCAGGGCCTATACCGTTGTGGGTGTCTACCATGAGATCGCCAAGACGCCTCTGGCCCTGGCTGATGGCTTGAGCATTTCGGGTGTCAAGGACCAACCTCTGGTGTACGGCTTTGCAGCAACAGGCGGCATTCCTCCTTATCGCTGGTCGACACTGGGTGGTGTTCCAGACGGTATGCGCCTGAGCAGCGACGGCGTGCTGTCCGGTACGCCGACCGTGGTCGGAACCTTCAACATGCTGGTACGTGTGCAGGACGCACAGGGCACCGTGGTTGACAAGACCGTGACCGTGACCATTGCGGCCAAGGCACCTCTGGCCTTCACGGCGCCTACCATCTCTGGCGTCCGTGATGTGGCCCTGGCATACGCACTGTCGGCAACCGGCGGCAGCGCTCCCTACACGTGGGTGAGTCTGGGTGGCACTCCCGAAGGGCTGGCGTTGTCCAGCGACGGCATCTTGTCGGGTACTCCAACGGCGGATGGCACCTTCAACATGATCGTGCGTGTCACGGATGCCGACAACACTGTGATCACGAGGAACATGACCATCACGGTGGCCAAGCCGGCAACAACGCCCACAACGCCCACAACGCCATAAAAGTTCTGCCAGGTGGCCATGGGAGATAATTTCGATTTCCCATGGCCCATGCGGTAACAGCAGATGGATGTTTCAGGCTTGGTAACCCGGGTGGCCCTGATCGGCCTGCCCGGCTCCGGCAAATCGACCATAGGGCGCCAGCTGGCGCGCCTGTGGTCGATGCGTTTTGTGGATGCGGATCATGTGGTCGAGCAGCGCATAGGCTGCAGCATCCGGGAGTTTTTCGAGCGCGAGGGCGAGCAGGCTTTTCGAGATATGGAGTCGCAGGTCATTGACGAGCTGTCGGCCTCCACATCCAGCCTGCTGCTGTCCACGGGCGGCGGCGTGGTGCTGCGCGAGCAAAACCGCCGCCATCTGCATGCACGCACCCAGGTCTTCTATCTGGACTGCACGCCGGAGGACATCGCCGCTCGGCTGCGCAACGATGTGACGCGGCCCTTGCTGCAGGTGGAAGACCCGGCGCTGCGCCTGCGGGAGCTGCTGCTGCAGCGCGAGCCGCTTTATCTGGAGACGGCTCACTTCGTGATCCAGACATCGGGTCTGTCTGTGGCGCAGGCCGCCCAGCGCATACGCATGCAGGCGGAACTGGCCTGAGCACAGTCAGTTGGAACGCCAAAGGCCTCGGCACTTGCCGGGGCCTTTTTCTTTAAGATCGGCGGTTGCCGGGCGCGCTGCCGTGTCGCGCAATTCCTTTCACTCTTTTTGCCTTGGAGCGACACCATCTTGCCCACCGCTTCCTCCTTGCCTGCCGCCCAGGTCGTGACCATAGACCTGGGTGACCGTTCCTATCCGATCACCATCGGCACCGGCCTGCTGGACCAGGCCGCGACCTATGCCGCCCTGCCTGCTGCGGCCCAGGCCGTGATCGTCAGCAATGATGTGGTCGCGCCGCTCTATGAGCCCGCACTGCGCCGCGTGCTGGAACAGCGCTACCGCAGCGTGCGTACCGTGGTGCTGCCCGATGGCGAAGCCCACAAGGACTGGCAGACGCTGAACCTGATCTTTGACGACCTGCTGTCCGGCGGTTGCGACCGCAAGACCGTGCTGTTCGCGCTGGGTGGCGGCGTCATCGGCGACATGACCGGCTTTGCTGCTGCCAGCTACATGCGTGGCGTGCCGTTCGTGCAGGTGCCCACCACGCTGCTGTCGCAGGTGGATTCGTCGGTGGGTGGCAAGACCGCCATCAACCATCCTCTGGGCAAGAACATGATCGGTGCCTTCTACCAGCCGCAGCTGGTGGTTTGCGACCTGGCCTCTCTGGACACGTTGCCGGCGCGCGAGCTGAGCGCCGGCCTGGCCGAGGTCATCAAGTACGGGCCGATCGCCGACATGGACTTCCTGGCCTGGCTGGAGGAGAACATGGATGCCTTGCTCGCCCGCGACCGCACGGCGCTGGCACATGCCATCAAGCGCAGCGTGGAGATCAAGGCCTGGGTAGTGGGGCAGGACGAGAAAGAGGCTGGGCTGCGCGCCATTCTCAATTTCGGCCACACCTTCGGGCATGCGATCGAAGCCGGCATGGGCTATGGCAACTGGCTGCACGGCGAGGGCGTGGGCGCCGGCATGGTCATGGCGGCCGAGCTGTCGCAGCGCCTTGGCCTGGTGGATGCGGCCTTTGTGCAGAGGTTGCGTGTGCTGGTCACGCGTGCGGGCCTGCCCGTGCGTGGCGCCATCCTGGACGAAACCGACAATGCCGGGCGCTATCTGGAACTGATGCGCGTGGACAAGAAGTCCGAGGCGGGCGAGATCCGCTTCGTGCTCATCGACGGCCCTGGCAAGGCCATCATGCGTTCGGCACCCGACGCGCTGGTGCGCGAGGTCATCAACGCCTGCTGCGCCTGATCCGCAGTGCGGGGGCCAAGCAGGAACTGCTAGAGTGGCCTCGTCAGCATGATGAGGCGATCGAATGCAGAAACAGGCCCTGGCCCCCTATGCCTGCAACCCGGCGTTCAGCCGGGGTAGGCGTTTTGCGGAAGCACCCGCACCCACGCGCAGCGACTTCCAGCGCGACCGGGACCGCATCGTGCATTCCTCGGCCTTCCGGCGCCTGGTCTACAAGACCCAGGTCTTCGTCAACCATGAAGGCGACCTGTTCCGCACGCGGCTGACGCATTCGCTGGAGGTGGCCCAACTGGGCCGCTCGGTCGCCAGGTCCCTGCAGCTCGACGAGGATCTGGTCGAAGCCATCTGCCTGGCCCACGACCTGGGTCACACCCCCTTCGGCCATGCGGGCCAGGACGCGCTCAATGCCTGCATGCAGCCGCATGGCGGCTTCGAGCACAACCTGCAAAGCCTGCGCGTGGTGGACCGGCTGGAGGAGCGCTATCCGGCCTTTGACGGGCTCAACCTGAGCTTCGAGACGCGTGAGGGCATTCTCAAGCACTGCTCGCGCACCAATGCCGAACACCTGGAGGCGCGGGAGCCCGGTGGCGTGGCACAGCGTTTTTTGCTGGGCCGGCAGCCTTCGCTGGAGGCCCAGCTGTGCAATCTGGCCGATGCCATTGCCTACAACGCCCATGACGTGGACGATGGTGTGCGCTCCGGCCTGATCACCATGGCCCAGCTGTGCGAGGCCGTTCCCTTGTTCGCGCGCTATCACGATGCAACGCTGGCCGAGCATCCTCAGCTGGGCATGCCCCTGGCCGAGCGGCGCCTGCTGTACGAAAGCATCCGCCGCATGCTCAGCGACCAGGTCTATGACGTGATCGCCGCCACGCAGCAACGCATTGCACAGGCACGGCCCTGTTCGGTCGATGAGGTGCGCGCACAGGCTGGCCCCCTGGTGGGCTTCAGCGATACCATGAGGCAGCAGTCGCTGCAGCTCAAGCAGTTCCTGTTCCGCAATCTCTATCGCCATGAACAGGTGATGAAGACCATGGATGGCGCGCAGCAGGTCGTGACCGAGCTGTTTGCGGCCTACATGGTGGAGCCCGATCGCATGAAGCCGCGTTTCGTGCAGCGGGCCATGCTGGCCGAGGATGTATCGGCGCGTGCGCGGGTGGTGGCCGACTTCATCGCCGGGATGACGGATCGCTACGCTGCCCGGGAGCATGAGCTGCTGACAGGCCTGCGCCTGCTGGGCTGAGAAATCCGAGCACCGGCATCGCCCGGGCGGCGCGGCTAGAATGCGGACCCTGCGTGACAGGGCAGGGAAGGGTTCCTGGACGGTTTCGCAATGTCTGGGGGCGCAGTGCCCCCGTTCGCATTTTTGAAGGGCACAGCCATGACCGATACCAACCACGAGATTCGCGCGGCCGAGTTTCCGCCTGTCACCGTGATCGAGGATACGGTGCACTGGCTCGAAAAGGCCGTGATCGGCCTGAACCTGTGTCCCTTCGCCAAGGGCGTGCACATCAAGGGCCAGATCCACTACACGGTCAGCCAGGCCACCGACGCCGAGGGTGTGGCGGCGGACCTGCACCGCGAGCTGGAAGCCCTGGCCGAGGCTTCGCCCGACAAGCGCGACACCACGCTGCTGATCCTGCCGCACGCATTGCAGGACTTCCTGGATTTCAACGACTTCCTCGAAGTGGCCGACGCCATGGTCGAGGAACTGGACCTGGGAGGCATCCTGCAGGTGGCCTCGTTCCATCCGCAGTTCCAGTTCGAGGGCACCGAAGCGGACGACGTCACCAACTGCACCAACCGCTCGCCCTATCCCACGCTGCACCTGCTGCGCGAGGACAGCATAGACAAGGCGGTCGAAGCATTCCCCGAGGCGGAGTCCATCTACGAGCGCAACATGGAGACGCTGGAGAAGATCGGCATCGAAGGCTGGCTGGACCTGGGCGTGGGCGCGCGCTGCCCCGTGGTGCATGCAGCCAAGGGCGCAGCCGAATGAAGGCGCGCCAGGGCAAGCCTGCCGCGAAACCCGAGCAGGATGTGACCGAGCAGCTGGGCCTCAAGCCCGGCCAGTCCATCGAACTGCTCAAGGCGCTGCACATCCTCACGCGCGAAGGCAAGATCAACCAGGACTCGCGGCGCAAGCTCAAGCAGGTCTACCACCTCTACCAGTTCATCGCGCCCATCCTCGAAGAACTGTCGGCC
This sequence comes from Delftia sp. UME58, assembly GCF_014170385.1. NCBI lineage: Bacteria > Pseudomonadati > Pseudomonadota > Betaproteobacteria > Burkholderiales > Comamonadaceae > Delftia > Delftia sp. UME58. Next base: position 125,906 of record NZ_LZZV01000052.1, on the reverse strand, counting down.
GACGACCATGCGGTCACCCTGGCCGACCACGGTGCCGGCAAGTCCTACCTGGGCTTCATCCTCTACGACCTGTATTTCAAGCCGCTGGGGCGCGGCCACATCTACGGCATAGAGACGCGCGCGCCGCTGGTGGAGGCGTCGCAGAAGCTGGCCGCCGAGCTGGGCTTCGACCGCATGGGCTTTCTCAACATGTCGGTGGCCGAATCCACGCATGCCGACTTCATGCCTGCGCAATTCGACGTGGTCACGGCCCTGCACGCCTGCGACACCGCCACCGACGACGCCATCGCCTTCGGCCTGGAGAAAAAGGCCAAGGCCATGGTGCTGGTGCCCTGCTGCCAGGCCGAGGTCGCTGCCTGCCTGCGCCAGACCAAGGCGCTGAGCCTGACGCGCACGCCCCTGGCAGAACTGTGGCGCCATCCCATACACACGCGTGAAATGGGCAGCCAGCTCACCAACGTGCTGCGTTGCCTGTACCTGGAAGCCTGCGGCTACCAGGTCACCGTGACCGAGCTGGTCGGCTGGGAGCACAGCATGAAGAACGAGCTGATCATTGCGCGCCATACCGGGCAGAAAAAGCGCAGCTCGGCCGAGCGGCTGCATGCCCTGCTGGCGCAGTTCGGGCTGGAGCAGACGCTGGCGCACCGCTATCCTCATCTGCCGGCCCCCGCACAGGCCGTTCCCGCCTGATCGGTTCCTAGCCGATCGCTGCGGCACCGGGCATCGCCCGGTACCAGGCAATCCCCTCACCATCGATGCTGCGCTCCACCTGCCCTGCATGCATCAGGTGGTTGAGGCAGGCCAGGCTTTCGCCCGTGGCCATGCCCAGCAGGGCGGGGCTGGATTCGCTGATGGGGCGTGAGAACAGTGCGCCGAAGACATCGACGGCGCGACGCGGTTCGGCCAGTGCGGCCAGCAAGCGGGCGTTGGCGCGTTCCTGGCCTGCCGCCAGTGAATCGATCCGTGCATGCAGGCCCCGAAAGCAATCGCCATGCGCGGGCAGGACGAGCACATCGTCGGGCACTTCGCGCCTGACCTTTTCCAGAGACTCCATCCAGTCGGCCATGGGGTTGGCGTCGGGTTCCATGGCATGGACCGAGACGTTGGACGAGATGCGCGGCAGCACCTGGTCGCCCGAGATCAGCAGCTTGAGATCGGGGCAGTAGAGGCTGGCGTGCTCGGGCGAGTGGCCGCTGCCGACCACCACGCGCCACAGGTGTTTTCCTATGTGCAGTTCCTCGCCATCGCGCAGGCGGCGGTAGCTGTCGGGCAGGGCGTGGATGTGCTTGCCGAAGTTGCCGAAGCGGGCGCGGTAGGACTCCAGTGCGCCCTCGCTCCAGCCGGCGCGGCGGTAGAAGGCGATGGCGTCGGGCGGCGCCTCGCGGCTGCAGTCCGAAACCACGACGCGGCAGTTGAGGTACTCCAGGCGCGTCATGTACAGCGGCACATGGAACTTGCGCGTCAGCCAGCCGGCCAGGCCCACATGGTCGGGGTGCATGTGGGTGACCAGCACGCGCGTCAGCGAGCGGCCATCGGTGGATTGGGAGAACAGCGCGCGCCAGGTGGCCACGCCTTCGTCGGTGCGCGCACCCGTATCGACGATGGCCCAGCCCTCGCCGTCATCGATGGCCCAGAGATTGATGTGGTCCAGCGCATAGGGCAGGGGCATGCGTATCCAGAGCACGCCGGGTGCCACCTCCAGCGTCTGCCCGCGCTGCGGTGGCGCCTCGAACGGGTAGTCGAGCACCGGCTTGGGCGGCGCATCCGTGGCGTGCGAGGCGATCGGGGCTTGGGCTTTCTGGTCCATGGGGTTCCTTGTTCAGTCGCGCGGGTGGCCGGGTGCTCCCCGGCTGGCAGCGCATCCCCGCAACGATACGCCTGCCGCTGCTGCCTTGCTGTCACGGGCTCGTCACAGGCCGCTCCTACAGTGCACGGGTCAATCAACAGGGGGAGGGCGCGGCCGTGCTGCGGGGTCCCCTGCCTACAGAGGGATATCCGCATGAAATTGAAGATGTTGTGCAGCGCGCTGGCTGGTGCCTCGCTGCTGTTGAGCGCCTGTGGCGGCAGCGACGGTTCGTCCGCAGCCGCTCCGACCAAGAACGTGCTGTTCTTCCTGGGCGATGGCATGGGCATCACCACCATGACGGCCGCACGCATCTACAGCGTGGGCGAAGACGGTGAGCTGACCATGGACAAGCTGCCCGAGACGGCCTTCGTCCATACCTTCTCGAACGACGCCCAGGTGACGGACAGCGCGCCCTCGATGGCCGCCTACATGACCGGCGTGAAGATGAACAACGAAGTCATCTCCATGACGCCGGACACCAAGGCCACGGACGCTGCGGGCAAGGCCTATCACACCAACTACGACAGCACCTGCCCCAGCGGCAACGGCCAGGCCGTTCCCACGCTGCTCGAGCAGATGAAGTCCGCCGGCTACGGCACGGGCGTGGTCTCCACCGCGCGCATCACGCATGCCACGCCGGCAACCACCTATTCGCACGTCTGCCACCGCGATGCGGAGAACACCATTGCCGCGGCCCTGGTGCCCGGCGGCTCCGGCTACAACAGCAAGCTCGGCGACGGCGTGGACGTGATCCTGGGTGGCGGTTCCTACTACTTCACGCCCAAGGCCGACGGCGGCCGCCGCAACGACAGCCGCAACCTGGTCGCCGAGTTCAAGACGCAAAAGTACAGCTACGCCGCCAACAAGAGCGAGTTCGACAAGCTGCCCGTGGACGGCAGCAAGATCGCCGGCCTGTTCACCAAGGACCACATGGCCTATGACCTGGACCGCGATGCGACCAAGGAACCGAGCCTGGCCGAGATGACGGGCAAGGCCATCGACGCACTGTCGGCCAAGAAGAAGGGCTTCTTCCTGATGGTGGAAGGCGGCCGCATCGACCATGCGCTGCACGCCACCAACGCGCGCCGCGCGCTGCAGGACACCGTGGCCTTCGACAACGCCATCCAGACCGCGCTGGACAAGATGGCCAAGCTCGATCCGGGCCTGAAGAACACGCTGATCGTCGTCACGGCCGACCATGACCACACGCTGCACCTGAACGGCTATGCCGCGCGCACCGGCAAGACCGAGGCCGGCAAGCCCGGCGTGCTGGGCCTGGTCAAGAACTACGTGGACGGCAAGGCCTCCACCGATGTGGACGGCAATCCCTACACCATCCTGGGCTTCGGCAACGGTCCCAGGCGCCTGGCCACGCGTGGTCCCATCGACGCGGCCTCGCTGGAAAGCCCCGACTACCTGCAGGAGGCCGTGGTGCCCCTGGCCTCCGAAACCCACGGCGGCGGCGACGTGTTCCTGGGCGCGCAAGGCATGGGTGCCGATACGTTCTCGGGCGTGATCGACAACACCACCGTCTTCACGCTGATCAAGAAGAGCATCGGCTTGTGATGCCGCACGCTGCAATCAAGGCACTCAAGGAATTCCACATGCATCCGATCCTCCAAAAGACCTCCCTCGCCCTGGCTGCGGCCGGCGCGCTGGCGCTGCTGGCACCTGCCGCCCATGCGGCCGGCGAGGCCAAGAACGTCATCTTCTTCCTCGGCGACGGCATGGGCCCGGTCACCGTGACCGCCGCGCGCATCTACAAGGGTGAGAAGCAGCTGGCTGCCAATCCCACGTCACTGGCCAGCAGCGAGCGCGCCACGCTGACCATGCAGTCCCTGCCCTACGCCAGCCGCATCAAGACCTTCTCGCGCGATGGCCAGACCACGGATAGCGCGCCTTCGATGGCGGCCTACATGACCGGCGTGAAGATGAACAACGAAGTCATCTCCATGTCGGCCGAGACCCTGGCCTATGCGGCCAACGGCCAGCAGTACATCAACGGCGAGGACACCACCTGCCCGGCCGGCAACGGCCAGCCCGCGCAGACCCTGCTGGAGCTGTCCAAGGCCAAGGGCCGCGCCGTGGGCGCCATCTCCACCACGCGCGTGGGCCATGCGACGCCGGCTGCCACCTACGCCCACATCTGCAACCGCAACGGCTACAACAGCATTGCCGAGCAGTCCGTGCCCGGCCATGCCAACTACAACGCCAAGCTGGGCGACGGCATCGACGTGCTCATGGGTGGCGGCCAGCGCAACTACCTGCCCAAGTCGGTCAACCCCAGCAGCAAGCGCACGGACACGGCCAACCTCGTGGACATGATGAAGGCCAAGGGCTACGCCTATGTCGCCAAGGGCAGCGAGCTGTCGGCCCTGGACGCGACCAAGGCCCCCAAGCTGCTGGGCCTGTTCACGCAAAGCGAAATGGCCTACGAGCTGGACCGCGTCAAGCAAAAGCTGGATGAGCCCAGCCTGGCCGACATGACCGGCAAGGCGCTGGACGTGCTCAGCCGCAATGACAAGGGCTTCTTCCTGATGGTGGAAGGCGGCCGCATCGACCACGCACTGCACGGCACCAATGCCAAGCGCGCGCTGGAAGACACGCTGGCCTTCGACCGCGCCATCGAGACCGCCATGGCCTACATGGAAAAGAAGGACCCGGGCCTGAAGAACACGCTGATCGTCGTCACCGCCGATCACGACCACAACATGGTGTTCAACGGCTACTCCAGGATCGGCAACCCCATCCTGGGCAAGGTGCAGGACTACCAGAGCGGCCAGATGGCCAAGGCCCAGGACGGCAAGCCCTACACCACGCTGGCCTTCGGCAACGGCGGACGTCCCAACGCCACGGCCTCCAGCCAGGTCAATGCCGAAGATGGCAACAAGCCCTGGATCGCTCCGATTCGCGGCACGGAGCGCCAAGACATCAGCAACCTGGACACCACGGACGACAACTACCTGCAGGAAGTCGGCCTGAACCTGGGCACGCCGGGCTCCGAGACCCATGGCGGCGGCGATGTGATGCTGTTCGCCGGCGGCGCGGGCGCCAGGATCTTCAAGGGCACGATGGACAACACCAAGGTGTTCTCCAAGGTCCGCGAAGCCGCTGGCCTGTAATTGTTTCCTCCTTCGTTGGCTGCTTGCCAACCCCTGGCCGGAGCCGTGGCACATGCGTGTGCCCGGCCCCGGTTTTTTCGCATTGGCTGGATTCCATGACGTCTTCCATCTCTACGCCGCACGCGGCGCGCCACCTCCTCGCCGCCGCGCTGCTGGCCTGCTCCGTCACCGCGGCATGGGCTGCCGAACCCGCCAAGTCCGCGCCTGCGACTGCGCCTGCAAATGCACCTGCGACCGCACCCACGGCCCTACCCGCAACTGCAGCCGCCACCGACTCCGTGGCCCGCACCACGGCGGCCGTGCAGGCCACGCCCGAAGCCGACCTGCGCATTACCTATGAAGCCATGAGCGTGGGCAGCGACGGCGTGCAGCGCAGCAGCGTCTATACCAACCGCGTCTACCGCCGCAAGGCCCGGCTGTGGATAGAGCGCGAAATGCCCGCCGCCCTGCGCCAGAGCCAGGACCACGGCCACGACCATGCCCACGGCCCGCACGCCGGCCATGCCCACGACGAGGCCCGCGCCGCACCCCTGTCCATCCGCCGCGCCGATGACGGCAAGGTCGGCGTGGAAGTCATCCTGGCCAAGCTGCGCCGCGTCATCAGCGTGGACCTGGCCCACCACGGCAACGTGGGCTACGGCGGCTCCTTCGACAACGTCTACTGGATCGTGCCTCCCACCGCGCTGCAAGGCATGGAGCGCGTGGGCAAGCCGCACAACGGCGTGCAGCGCTACCGCGGCACGGCAGGCGAGCAGACCACCGTCATCGACTGGGACGTGGCCAACCAGTTCGCCCGGCGCGTGGAACGCAGCGACTCCCACGGCACCGAGCGCATCGTGGTCACCGCCAGCAAGCTGCCCGCCCCGCTGGCCCAGCCCTGGAAGGCCATCGAAGGCTACGACAAGGGCGACTACTCCGACTTGCTGGATTGAGCACCTGGCACCCCAATGCAAAGAGCTGCCCGGAGGCAGCTCTTTTTTATTTCACCATGACTCCAGCACCGAACTTCGCTGGACTACGCCATAGTCTGATACAGCAGGTTTATCAATAACTTAGGCGGTTTCATCATATGCCGGTGCTTTCTGAAACTTGACCCGGCTTCCACCCGCTTGGCTCCCAACAGGCTCCTGGAAACCGGGCTTTCCGAGGAGTCATCATGGCGAAAATCAAACTCACCAAGTCCGCAGTCGATGCGGCACAAGCCCAGGCGCAGCCAGTCGAACTGCGCGATACCCTGGTTCCTGGCTTCCTGTGCAAGATCACCCCGGCAGGCCGCAAGGTGTTCATGCTCCAGTACCGCACGAACGCCGGAGAGCGGCGCAAACCCGCCCTGGGTCTGTACGGGGAACTGACCGTCGAACAGGCCCGGTCGCTGGCGCAGGAGTGGCTGGCGCAAGTGCGCCGAGGTGGCGACCCTGCTGCAGAGAAGGCTGCGGCGCGTCAGGCTCCCACGGTCAAGGAACTGTGCATCAAGTTCATGGAGGATTACTCCAGCCAGCGCAACAAGCCGAGCACGCAGGAAGGCTACCAGAGCGTCATTGATCGCAACATCATCCCAATGCTTGGCCGCATGAAGGTGCAGGATCTGAAGCGGCCTGACGTGGCTTCGATGATGAAGAAGATGGCGCACAAGCCCGCCGATGCGAACCGCACGTTCAGCGTGATGCGCAAGATGTTCAACTTGGCCGAGGTATGGGGCTATCGTCCTGACGGCACCAACCCATGTCGCCATGTACCCATGTACCCGAATGGCAAGGCGACTCACCTCATCAGCGACGAGGAAATGGGCAAGTTGTTTCGCTACCTTGACCAATTGGAGGCGGAAGGGCTGGACCATGCTGTGATCCCGTTGGCCATCCGCCTGCAATTCGAGTTTGCCGCTCGCCTTTCTGAGATCGTCTCACTCCAATGGGATTGGATTGATCTGGAAAACCGGCGGGTGGTGTGGCCTGACAGCAAGACAGGCGGTATGTCCAAGCCCATGAGCGAAGAAGCCTATCGGCTTCTTTCGACGGCGGCTCGCAATGCTACGACGCCCCATGTATTACCGTCTCCGCGTCACCCTGATCGGCATTTGACCGACGGCGAGTATTACAACGGTTGGAGCCGTACTCTCAAAGCTGCAGGCGTGACGCATGTGGGCACGCACGGCATCCGTCACCGTTCGGCGACGGATATTGCCAATTCTGGCATCCCGGTGAAGGTCGGTATGGCGCTGACGGCGCACAAGACCGTGGCGATGTTTATGCGCTACGTCCACACCGAAGACAAGCCCGTGCGGGAGGCCGCCGAGTTGGTGGCGAACCGGCGCAAAGCGATCACCGGTGCCATGCAATTGCCTGCGGAGGTGACAGCATGAGGAGGCGCAAGGTTGCCAACTCTCCCCCAGCAGCGCCGGAGGTGCTGCTGGGCGACATTCGGGCACTGATCGAAGCATCGCGCCAGCGCGTCGCCTCGACGGTCAATGCGGAGCTGACCTTGCTGTTCTGGCGCATAGGCCAGCGCATCCATACGGAGGTGCTGGCTGGACAGCGTGCCGAGTACGGCGAGGAGATCCTGCCGTCCCTGGCCGAGCAGCTTGTCCGCGACTACGGGCGCAGCTTCGCGGACAAGAACCTGCGCCGAATGGTGCAGTTCGCGGCCACTTACCCCCAGGAGCCAATTGTCGTGACACTGTCACGACAATTGAGCTGGTCGCATTTCGTGGCCTTGCTGCCGCTGAAAGACCCCCTTCAGCGGGACTATTACGCTCAGATGGCGAGCACCGAGCGCTGGAGCGTGCGGACGCTACGCGAGCGCATCGACTCGATGCTGTACGAACGCACAGCGCTGTCTCAGAAACCAGAGGAAACCATCGCGCAGGAACTGGCAGCACTGCGCGATGCGCAGCGTATGACGCCGGCACTGGTCATGCGCGACCCGTATATCCTCGACTTCCTGGGTTTGCGGGATAGCTGGCAGGAAAGCGATCTGGAGGCGGCCATCATTCGCGAAATGGAAGCCTTCTTGCTGGAACTGGGTGCGGGCTTCTGCTTCGTCGCCCGGCAGAAGCGCCTCCAGATCGACGACGAGGATTTCCACCTTGACCTGCTGTTCTACAACCGCAAGCTGCGGCGGCTGGTGGCGGTGGAATTGAAGATCGGCGAGTTCAAGGCAGTCTACAAGGGACAGATGGAGCTTTACTTGCGCTGGCTGGACAAGCACGAGCGGGAGCCGGAAGAAGCCTCGCCGCTGGGGATCATCCTTTGCACTGGCAAGAAGCGCGAACAGATCGAATTGCTGGAACTGGACAAGTCAGGCATCCACGTCGCCGAGTACCTGACCAGCTTGCCGCCGCGAGCAGTGCTGGGCGAGAAGCTGCAGCAGGCGACCGAGCGGGCGCGTTTGCAGATCGAGCAGCGACAGTCTAGCGAGAAGTCCTAGCGGCCGAATAAGCTGAGCCCAGCGTGCCGCGCAATTCGTGGGCGGCAATCTGGCTCAGCATTCTGACCACTTATGCTTCAGAAGCTCTCTGAAAAACAAATTCATCGTGATTTCGTTCAAAATAGATCTGAAGATACTTTGAAATCAATAGCCTGATCCGATTTAATGGCAAATCTGCTACATCTCCTTTCATTGTATGGAAGAAGTCATCTCTAATCTTCTTTATACTCTTTAATTCTTCCAAGTCCTTATCCGCATTCGTATCGCCGTAATAGCCAGATAAAGCAGAAAACTTGTCTACCAAGCGATACTTATCCGTCATGACGGAAATCATGCGATCAGAGAATTCCTTATTCGCTTCAGCGCCATTGATGCTTATGGTTATGCTCGATTGAATTTCTTTAAATTGCTTAGCAATGAACATCTCCAGTGCAGTCCATGCAGCGATAAACGCGTAGAGATGGCCGCTCTTGTATGGCGTTAGAGAATCTGAGTAGAGGTCGAGTATTTTTGTTATTTCTGAATCGCCATAGAGTGTGGACGCCAATTTTTCAGCAACATGGATCTCAGCAATATTCAGTTCCGACATCGGGCCTATATCGGAGACTGAAGTGGGATGCAGCCAGCAGATTACCCTGGACTGATGATCTCTGATGTAATACTGCTCATTAATAAAATCATAATTCCTGGAGAGATGACTCCCTCTTGCTAATGTGATTGCTGCTGAGGTCACCTTAAAGGCGCGTTCAGCATTTTGTTTTAGCGGGGATTTTGTATAAGCCGGAAGCTCAGAATTATCTTCATGATAATTTTTGATAACATCGGCAGGTAGACTTGATTCAACGCAAACTATAGCGCGGCGGCCCGCCTGATGGATCAAGCTGTTTCGACGAAGCTCAAGTTTCTTTCTCGCTCGTTCGCCTGAATCTTCCTTTCCTTTTTGTTCCAGTTGGGAAATAATCACCTCGACTAGTTGTTCATAAGCGCTTGACCCGAGAATTCGCACCTCAACGTTTTCGTTTTGCAGTAGTTGATGGTTCAATCCCGGGTCAGGATCAATGACTCCTTCGACTGCATAAACGCAGCGATAATGAAATGTCGCATTAATTGATTCTGTCATAGCTATTGCATTATCCGTGTCATATTTACTATCAACTCGCCCGCGAGGATGGGAGGGCAACCAGCCTCAGAAAATTGCTGAAGACTTCAAAAAGATGCACGCCAAGCCTATGCACTCGGCTTCCCCACAAAAAAGAATTGTGCAAGCTTGTTGATTCTTACGTACTGTTTAATCAACAAGTGTCGTCCCTGTTAAGACGCCTCTTTTGCTAATCTCTGCATGTGCAGAGATGTCGTCGTCAAACCGGCACGATCAAAACGATATCGCATGTATGCTGATATATCCTCCTCGTGGGAGGATACGATGAGCTGGCAATGATTCAGCTCACAACGAAGCAAATCGGTTAAGGAGGCAATATTTACATCATCTAGAGACTGAGACGGGTCATCTATAAGGATTAATGGAACATCAGCGTAGACCTTATTGAGGGACAGGAAGAAAGCAAGGCTAAGGGCCGACACTTGGCCTGTACTCATGGACATTACTGCATCGTGGTCGGATTTTTCAGCCGTTAAGAACCGCAGTTGTTTACCATCCCTACTTTCAATAAAAAGACCGAGGCCTCGTTGATAGTTTTGGATGAGTCGCCCACTGTAAATGTGAAAAATGAGCTCGATTTCTGAGATGGTTTGATCAGCATACCTTTGTTCCGCCTTCTCTAGCGTGGTGCGCAGCTTGATCACTTTATCTTTTGCTTTGTTAGCTGCCTCGTTCTCTCGTTGAAGTTCTTGAAGATCATCAAGACACTGCTGAAGTCTGTTACTTTGAGCTTCATTAGCCTTGATTTTTATATAGAGCTCTTTATCTTTCAACTCCTGAGAGTTGAAGATATAGAAATCTTGAAAGTCCTTAAAGACTTCTCTGATAGTCTGGCGCCAATCGTCTGGTAGATCTACGGTCTCGACTTTTTGTTTGGCCAGCATCGAATTTCTTAGACCTTCGAGACGTGCCGCTACGACTGTTTCTTCGTCACTGAACCCAAAGTTAATAAAGATGCCCTCAGATCGAAGTCGTTCACCTAGCTGCTGGATCGTGGGCAGGCGGGATCTAACTGCTATCAATGCTTTATGAACCGCATCGTTGTACACAGGCTTTAGGATCGCATCGCGGCCTTGGATGTGGATTTGAATAGCTGAGAGTTCGCTACTCATCGAGGTGATTAGCGAAACAAAATCTCTACCATCCTTGCTGAGTGCATCGCTGATCTTCTGGGATCTTTCCCCAATAGCTTCAAGCATAGCGGCGTGAGATTTCCAGTCGCTACCACAAAGGGGACAGGCCTCATCCTCAGGATAAATCTTGGCGTGCTCTTCGACGAGCTGCTGTTTCAGACGAGAGAGTTCAGCGGCGACGCTTTCATTGGCAGTGTTCTTTATTTGGAGCTGATCGCGTGTCGCGATTTGCTCCTCAAACCACTTCAGCCGACCTACTTGCCATCCTGGTAGCGTACGAGCTTGCTCTGCAGAAATAGCCGATGCCCCCTTTTTGATGATGGCCGTGGCTTGCGCAAGCTTGTCGATCTCTGTTTTTACATTGTCAAGCTCTTCTAGCTTGCTTATATCCGTACCTAATCTTGCTAGGCCACCTAGAGATTCCCCATGCAATTTGATGTCAGCTTCAACAGCTTCATTGTCGATCCTTATGCGAACGGCTGCTTTATGGGGGAGCATTTCGCTCAGTTTGCGCAACGATTCACTATATTGGGCATGAGTGCCGGCATCATAAGTGGGAAATGGTATTTCTCTGTCCCAAGCTGGTTCGGGATCAACATTAGATATTTTTTTATATTGAACACTGCCGAGATTTGCTTGAACCATTTCACGCAAGGCATTGCATTCGGCTTTTAGCGTGTCTTCCTTGGATTTCCGGGCTTCATCGCCTATGAACTTCGTGAGTCTAGTTGACATCGAGCGACAGTTATCAATTTCTGCGGCGATGTCGCTAATATTGAATAGGTTGCCAAGAGCATCCTTGCGCTCATCTACCCGTGTATGGAGTAACTTGTTCTGGCCTTGCTCGAGATAATTAAGAAATGAAAAATTCTCTCTGAAATTATTGCCGAAAGTTTGATCGAGGAAGTCGTTGGTTCGCTTGTTGACGTCCGTGTAAGCTTCGGATTCGAAATCGGGCAGCTCATATAGAAAGAAATGCTGAAACTTGTCTGCTCGGTTGTTTGCTTTGGTTTCCAGTTCCTTGATCGTTGCGTGCCTCGATAGAACTAACTTTCGGTCACCACTTATGAACTCAACTTTAATTGATAGATCTTTTTTTCCGGCCCTAGTATTCCAAAAAAGACTGTCATCATAATTTTTTTTATTCGCTGTCATCAGCGTGGAGAAAAGATTATGAATTCGCTTTATCTGCCCGGTCAGCAAAAGCTCAAGTGCGTCGAAAACACTGGTCTTTCCATACCCATTCGGCCCGTCGAGGGTTAGCAGGGATGAAGAACCTAAATCCAGCCGAATGTGCTTAAAAGCTTTGAAGCTTGAAACTTCAACCCGCGTTATTTTCCAGCTCATCATTAATTAGCTCCCTGATCAATTCATCCATGCCATTTGCGGTAAATTTTTGGATAACCGCATATGTTTTGTCTAGACCTTCCTCTGCGACTGATTCGCTCGCCTGCAGACGCAAGGAAACAAGTTCTCTTCGAGTGAACGGTAGTTCGAGAAATGGAAGCTTTATGAAAATTTTTGCCGCCACGCTGTACTGCGTAGCTGCTAGTGGATCATTTTTATAGTTACTAAATTGACTCTTGTCTGAGATGGTTTTAACAAGGTCGGCGTATGAATATTTTTGAATCGCAGCTTCTTCAGTGTCGCTATAATAAAGAATATACTTTTTGAAGAAATGAGGGTCTTCTTCGATTGCAAATATTTGCTCCTCGTGGCTTTTGAATTCTGCCAATTTATTTAGATGATGTATGCAGATGAGATCGCAATTTTTTTTAAAAGCAGGATGTGCGAGAAAGGAGGCTGGCACAGATTGATTGACTGCCGCATTTAACTCGGAAGGAGTGGGGAGTTCATTCAATTTATGCAAAATTGCAAATCTGATTGCAGCGCCTGATTCGCGCACATAGAATCCCGTCAGATCATTCTCGCTCTCCTGTTTGAATCCGTGAGCGAGCAATGCCTCATTGATTATGCCATTTATCATTAATTCGAGCCTCCGCATCTTCCTTGGTAATTATGCTCAGGCATAATGCCTTTGTGATATTGCTATCAATGTGATCCTTAACTGTTAGGTCGGTCAGGTCATCAGAATTCGTATATTTTGTATTAATGGTAAAGGTCGAAGTGGATCTACTTGCAATGAGATGGTTGTACTCAAAAAGAAGTTTGAGGAGATTCTCGTTGCTCTCCATTTCACTCAATAAATCTGAAGTGCAACCTTCGTTATCTTCGGGTGATGGCAGATCAAGGGCGGTCGGCAGATAAAACTTGTTGTCAACATCCAAGTAGTGAGGAAACTGCCTTAGGATTGGATCAATGCTCATAGCCTCAATCAGTCCTGAATATCTTCTTATATCCACTTTCTGAATGGATGAAAACCGCTCGGATGGTTTCATTAACTGGCAGAGTGACTTTAACTCGCAAGCATCTGTTGTGCGAATATGCTCAAAGAGGCGGCGAGCCCTGGCATAGGATGCATCACTTATGCTTGGCAAGGCTTGGTCTAGTCGGTCTTCCAAATGGCTACAGAGCCTCGCCTTAAGGTCAACAGCGAAGTACTCCGTACTGTCATATGGATTCTTTAGGAGTATTTCATCCAGGAGGCTTTGTGCAGTAATCCGGCTTTCATAGGCTGCCTTGTTGGCTTTTATTCGATCGTTTTGCACTAAACGATGTATTTCTACAGCCCTGGCGCTTATCTTTTCGGAAAGAAGGCAGTAATTGTAGTTCAAGAGGTCATCGCTAAGCGCAATAGATCTACTATCGCATATCTGCCTAATAACGTCTTTCGTTAAACCTTCGATTTCGCCCAAGCCGCAATGCTTATTATTTCCATAGCAGTAGAACTGAACGACCTCTCCATTTTTTCCTTTGTACGCGCTAGCATCATCTAATTTAATGGAAACGTGGAAGTAACGTGCAACTCCCTTGGCTCGATCAAATTCAATGGTTGACGATTTCTCCAGAGCCTCGATGTATCCGCTGCGGTATTTCCCGATCTTGGCTTTTACTTGGTGAGCGCTTACCAAAATGTTGTTTTTGTAGACTGCAAAATCGTCACTGCTGTCTAGCTGGAGTTCGAAGTCCACATCGCCTTGATTGATTAGGCTGAGACAGTGATAGAGCGCAATTTTTCCTTGATAGACGTATCCGCTCCACGTTGACGCGGCGGTCGCTGGATATTCTTCATCCATATCATCAGTCACCTGAGCCCTCCAATAGCTAATCGTTCAGTTACGCAAAGCTTCCATTGTCACAATTAGATAATAAGCGAATTGCGTCTCCGCTTCGCGGACCGCGCTGCTCCAGGTTCGCTATTCGCTCATCCCTGACGGGACTGGCGTTCGCCAGCCTTCCACATCCTTGACGCCTACGGCCCGGCTTCCAGCTTCGGGCCTGCGCGCTTCGCTTGCGTGCGGTCTGCACATCGCGGCGGCCGTTGCCATGTCCAGCCGTCTCTCCTGACTCCATCACCTTGCTCGCGACTGTAGCCCGTGGCCGCGTGCCATCAAGGCGCGTCAGGCCGTGTCCTCGGCTGCGCCTGCGGGCCGCACCTACCTGCCGCTTTTCTCCTTGATGGCCCACGTCCGTGGGCTCCTGACCGTCGCGGGCGATGAACTCAGGAAAGACGGTGGCAACAGGGCCAACCGGGTTCCTCGTGCCAACCGCACCGAACAGCCGAAAGGCTGGGCTCCGAATCTAGGAATCCGGTGTGCGGTTTGAACAGCAAACCCTTTTCGTCAGGAGAAAGACCATGCTTGCATCCCGTTTCGCTTCCCGTTCCCCGGTACTGCGCAGCGATTCCCCGCTTTCCGATGACCAGATTTACCGCGTGGCCCCATCCATCTTTGCGGAAGCGCCCCACGAAAGCCGTTCCCAGCGGTACGCCTATATCCCCACCGCCACGGTGCTGACCGAACTGCGCAAGGAAGGGTTTCAGCCCTTCATGGTGACGCAGACCCGCACCCGCCACGAAGACCGGCGCGACTACACCAAGCACATGATCCGGCTGCGCCACGCCAGCCAGATCAACGCCCGAGGCGAAGCCAACGAAATCATCCTGCTGAACTCGCACGACGGCACCAGCAGCTACCAGATGCTGGCCGGAATGTTCCGTTTCGTGTGCAGCAATGGCCTTGTTTGCGGCGATACCGTGGCCGATGTGCGCGTGCCGCATAAGGGCGACGTGGCCGGGCAAGTGATCGAAGGTGCCTATCAGGTACTGCACGGTTTTGACCGTGCGCTGGAATCCCGCGAATCCATGCAGGCCATCACGCTGGACGAAGGCGAGGCCGAAGTGTTCGCCCGCGCCGCGCTGTCGCTCAAGTACGACGACCCGGACAAGCCCGCACCCATCACCGAATCGCAAATCCTGATGCCGCGTAGGTTCGACGACCGCCGCCCGGACTTGTGGAGCGTGTTCAACCGCACCCAAGAGAACCTGACCAAAGGCGGTTTGCATGGGCGCAGCGCCAACGGACGCCGCCAGCAGACCCGCCCGGTGCAGGGCATTGATTCCGATGTGCGCCTCAATCGCGCCCTCTGGATGCTGGCCGACGGCCTGCGCCAGTTGAAAGCCTGATTCCCCTGCGCGGCAGGGGCAGGCAGCAACCCTTGCCGCGTCATTCGCTGCTGCATTCCATCATCGCAAGGAGTTTTCACCATGAACACCATCAACCACACCGAAGCCCAAGCCATCCACGCCACGGCCAGCGCCGCGCCTGCCGTGCTGCTGGAAGCCGCCGACCCGAGCAAGAATCTGATTCTGGTGCCGCTGTCGCGGCTGGTGTCGCGCCCCACAGGCCGCAACGTGCGCAAGACCCCGCGCATGTCGATTCCTGAACTCGCCGCCAGCATCCAGCGTGTCGGCCTGTTGCAAAACCTGATCGTGACCGCGACCGCTGACGGTGAGCGTTACGAAGTCGTGGCCGGAGGCCGTCGCCATGCCGCCCTCAAGCTGCTGGCGAAGAAGCGCCGTATCAGCAGGGAATGGGAGGTGCCTTGCCTGTTGGTGGCCGATGGCACCGCCCGCACCGCCAGCCTGACCGAGAACGTACAGCGCGAAGCCATGCACCCCGCCGACCAGTTCGAGGCATTCGCCGCTCTAGTGGCCGAAGGCCGCCCCATCGAGGACATAGCCGCAGATTTCAGCGTCACGGCGCTGGTGGTGCAGCGTCGCCTGAAACTCGCCAACGTGTCGCCGCGCCTGCTGGCCGACTACCGGGCCGAGGCCGTGAGCCTTGACCAGTTGATGGCCCTTGCCATCACCGACGATCACACCGCGCAGGAAGCCGCGTTCTACGATGCGCCCACATGGCAGCGTAGCCCGCATAACCTGCGCGACCGCCTGACCGAGCGCGAGATTGATGCCCACCGGCATCCGCTGGTGCGCTTCGTTGGGCTGGATGCTTACGAGGCCGCAGGCGGTGGCACCCGCCGCGATCTGTTCGCGGAAGCCGATAGCGGCGTGTATCTAACCGATGCGACGCTGCTGGAACGACTGGCGCAGGACAAGCTGGCCAGCCTTGCCGCCGAGGTGAAGGCCGAAGGCTGGGCATGGGTGGATGCCACCCCCGGCTCGACCCATGCCGACCTGCAAGCCTTCCAGCGCGCCCCGAGACAGCGCCGCAGCCCGAACAAGCGCGAAGCCCAACGCATCGAGAAGCTGCAAACCAAGATGCAGGCGCTGGCCGAGGCCACGGATGCCGCTCTGGACGCCGACGACGAAGAAAAGGCCGACGCCTTGCAGGAGGAAGGCGAACACCTGGGCGAACAGTTGCAGGCGCTGGAAGATGGCTTGCAGGACTACGGGGAAGCCGTCAAAGCTGCCGCCGGTGCCATCGTCACGATCGACCGCAACGGCGAGGCCGTGATTCATCGTGGCCTGCTGCGCGAAGCCGAGGCCAAGGCACTGCGCACGCTGGAACGGCTGCGGCAAGGTTTCGGCAGCGAGGGCAAAGCCGGGAACGACGACACCAGCGAGGAAACCGACGACGCCTCCAAACCCGCCGCTCGCCCAGCCGGCGGCGGCACTCACCTTCGTTGATCCCGTCAACCTGGTGCAGAACACGCTGACTGCCATCCGCACGCTGGAGCAGATCAACAACCAGATCAACCAGCTTCAGAACGAAGCGCAGATGTTGATGAACCAGGCGCGCAACCTGGCGAATCTCGACTTCAACATCGTCAACCGCCTGCGCTCGACGCTCGCCACGACCGAACGCCTGATTGCCGAGGCGCAGGGACTGGCCTACGACGTGCAGAACATGGATCGGGAATTTGCCCGCCTGTACCCGGAGCAGTATGCGGCCACCGTCAGCGGCGACCAGATGCTGCGTGATGCCCGCGAGCGGTGGAAGAACACCCTCGACGGCCTGCACACGGCGATGCGGATGCAGGCGCAGGTGTCGCAGAACCTGGCGCAAGACGAAAGCGCGCTGTCCGACCTCGTGAGCCAGAGCCAATCGGCCACGGGTGCCTTGCAGGCCATGCAGGCGACGAACCAGCTTCTCGCCTTGCAGGCGAAGCAGTCCATCCAGGCCCAGCAGCTCCAGATCACGCAAGACCGGGCGGCCTCGCTGGAACTGGCCCGGCAGGCGGCGGCGACCGAGCGCGCCCGTGAAGTGCGGCGGCGCTTCCTCGGCACCGGCACGCCGTACACGCCGCAGTCCGTCAACTTCTACAACAACTGACAGGGGGCGGCCATGCGATGCGTTCCTGTCCTGCTGGCCGTGCTGCTGACCGCTTGCGGCCAGTCGTCCGATCAGCAAAGGGCCGAAGACCTGGCCGCGACCTTGACCGCCGATCCCGTGCGGCTCAAGGCGCTGCGCGTCCAATGCGCAGCCGACCGGCAAGCCGCAGGCGAAGACACCTGCCGGGCCGCCGCCGAAGCCTTCCGGCGGCGCTTCTTCGCCGGCCAGACCGGGCCGGACGAATACCGGACGCTGGCCGAACTGCCGCCGATCCCGGCGAGCTTCGACACGCCCACCGACGATGCGCCGGAAGGCGATGCACCGCTCGCCGCTGCGGAGGACGCGCCATGAACGACGTGACCATCATCGACAGATTCCTCGATACCTTCTCGCGCTACATCGACTCGGGTTTCGGACTGCTGCAAAGCGAAGTGGCGTTCCTGACGGCCACGCTGATCGTCATCGACATGACCATCGCCGGCCTGTATTGGGCCATGAGCCACGCCACCGGCCAGGGCGAGGACGTGATTGCCAAGCTGCTGCGCAAGGTGCTCTACGTCGGTGCCTTCGCCTACATCATCAATAACTTCAACTGGCTGGCCCGCATCGTGTTCCGGTCGTTCGCCGGCCTGGGTCTGACGGCCACCGGCTCGACGTTGAGCATGGATAACTTTCTCCAGCCGGGACGGCTGGCGAAGACGGGCATCGACGCTGGCGCACCGATCTTGGAACAAATCGGGGACATGGCCGGCTTCCCCGAGGTGTTCACCAACCTTGATCCCATCGTGGTGCTGTTCCTGGCCTGGCTGGTGGTGATCCTCTGCTTCTTCGTGCTGGCGGTACAGCTTTTCATTACGTTGATCGAGTTCAAGCTGACCACGCTCGCCGGCTTCGTGTTGATTCCGTTCGCGCTCTGGAACAAGACGAGTTTCCTGGCGGAAAAGGTGCTCGGCAACGTGGTGTCGTCGGGCATCAAGGTCTTGGTGCTGGCCGTCATCGTCGGCATCGGCTCGGGTCTGTTCGCGGAGTTCCAGGTGCATCCCGACGAGCCTTCCATCGACCATGCGCTGGTCGTGATGCTGGCCTCGCTCGCGTTGCTGGCGCTGGGCATCTTCGGCCCCGGGATCGCCACGGGTCTGGTGTCCGGTGCGCCACAGCTCGGCGCGGGCGCGATGGCCGGGGCTGCGGTCGGCACCGGCGTTGCCATCGGTGCCGCCGCGACCGGCGTGGGCGGCGCCGTCATGGCGGGCGCACGCATGGCCCCGGCCGCCGCCAAGCTGGCCGGCAGCGGCGCACGCGCTGCCACGTCGGCGGCCAGCAGCGCCAAGTCCGCGTTCCAGGCCGGTTCCGCCGCTGCGGGCGGCGGGGCCAAGGGTGCGGCGGCTGGCCTGGGCAACGTCGCAAAGACCGGCGCGCAGGCCGCAGGTCGCCGTGCCGCGTCCGGCGCCGCCTCTGCTGGGCAAAAGGTAGCGGATTCCTTCCGGGCCGGATGGAACGGCACGGATGCCGGCGCAGCCGGTTCCGGCCAGGCCGCCGCAGGCGAAGGCGCAGACGGCGCCGCCAGCGCACCGAAGCAGGAGCAACCCGCCTGGGCCAAGCGGATGCACCGCCGACAGCAGATCACCCATGCCGCGACCACCGCCGCCCACACGCTGCGCGGTGGCGACGGTGGCGGCTCGGGGCAAGGCCCGAGCCTGCGCCCCGATGAACAACGCGATACCTGACCACCAAGGAGAACACCCATGCGATTCAAGCGACCGCACGTGCGCTATGCCGATACGCCGCAGCCTGCAACCCCGTACCAGTCCGCCGCGCAGGTGTGGGACGACCGTATCGGCTCGGCCCGCGTGCAGGCCAAGAACTGGCGATTCATGGCCTTCGGCTGCCTCACACTCGCGCTGCTGATGGCTGGCGGCCTGGTGTGGCGCTCTGCGCAGTCCATCGTCACGCCTTACGTCATCGAGGTCGATCAGTCCGGGCAGGTGCGCGCCGTGGGCGAGGCGGCCACGCCGTACCGGCCCGCCGATGCGCAGATCGCGCACCACCTGGCGCGCTTCGTGACGCTGGTGCGCTCGCTGTCCATCGACCCCATCGTGGTGCGGCAGAACTGGCTGGATGCCTACGACTACACCACCGACAAGAGCGCGGCGGTGCTCAATGATTACGCCAGCAAGAACGACCCATTCGCCCGCATCGGCAAGGAGTCGGTGACGGTGCAGATCACCAGCGTTGTCCGCGCCAGCGACACGTCTTTCAACTTGCGCTGGACGGAACAGCGATTCGTCAACGGTGCGCCCGCTGGCACCGAGCGGTGGAACGCCGTGCTTTCCACCGTCCTGCAAACCCCGCGCACCGAACAGCGCCTGCGCAAGAACCCGCTGGGTATCTATGTCAATGGCCTGTCGTGGAGCCGCGAACTGGATTCTTCCGAAGGAGCCAAGCCATGAACCTGCCTTTTCGCTTTTACGCTTTGCCGTCGATCCTGCTGGCATCGTCTGTCCTGTTCTCGGGCTGCGCCTCGCAGGGCAAGCCGCCGCCGTCCATCTCGCTCGATGAGCCGGTGCAGGCGCAGCCGCTGCCGGAACCGCCCACGCCGGTGGAAGTGGTCGCCGTGCCCGAACCCCTGGCGCTGCCTGCGCAGTTGAAGCCGCTGCTCGAAGTGGACTCGGCCCCGGCCGCCCCGGAGCCGGCCGACGAGAAGGTGCGTGTCTCGCGTGCGAATGCCGAGGCGCGCATCGCGCCCACGCGCGAGGGCTACGTCAATGCGATTCAGGTGTGGCCTTTCACCGACGGCGCGCTGTATCAGGTCTATACCGCGCCGGGGCGCGTGACCGTGGTTTCGCTCCAGCCAGGCGAGGAACTTGGCACCGTGGCCGCTGGCGACACGGTGCGCTGGATCGTGGGCGACACGTCCAGCGGCAGCGGAGACGCGCTGCGCGTCAATGTGCTGGTGAAGCCGATCCGCTCGGGCCTGAAAACCAATCTGGTCATCACCACCAGCCGCAGGACATACCTGCTGGAACTGACCTCGACGGAAAAGGCATGGATGGCTTCGGTGTCCTGGGACTACCCGAAAGACCGGATGCTGGCCTTGCAGCGTCAGTCGCAGGCGGCCAGCGCCGCCGCGCCGGTCGATACCGGCCTGTCGCTGGAGAAAATCCGTTTCCGCTACGCGGTGTCGGGCAGTAATCCACCGTGGAAGCCGCTGCGCGCCTTCGATGATGGCGAGAAGGTCTATATCCAGTTCCCACCGGGTATCGCCCAAGGCGAGTTGCCGCCCTTGTTCGTCATCGGCGCGCAGGGCGACGGGCAACTGGTGAACTACCGGTTCCGCTCGCCGTACTACATCGTGGACCGGCTGTTCGGCGCGGCCGAACTGCGCCTGGGCGGTGATGGCGGCGACGTGGTGCGGATCGAACGCACGAATGGCGTCGTATCAAGGAGTGGGAGGAACTGACCATGAGCCAGGACGACACTCCCGACCTCGCCACGCCGCAGGCGGGCAAGGTAGCCCCCGAGGCGGTGGCGCTGCGCGCCCAACCTCGCCCGGTCACGCGCCTGAACCGGCGCACGCTGGCCATCCTCGCAGGCACCCTGTCGGTCGCCGTGCTCGGCGCGCTGATGTGGTCGCTGCAACCGCAGCGGCGCGGCGCAGGCGAGCAGACCGAGCTTTACAACGTCGATCGCGTCTCGAAGTCGGAAGGGCTGGACGCGCTGCCGGCGGACTACTCGAAGCTGCCGCCGAAGGTGCCGGAACTGGGGCCGCCGCTGCCTGGCGATCTTGGCCCGGCCTTCGTGAAGTCGCAGCAGCCGGTGATGGCCGCCTACGCGGCCCCCGGCCACGACCCGAACGACGCGCTGCGCAAGGAAGCCGAATCGGCGGCGGCCTCATCAGTGTTCTTTCGCTCGGGTTCGCAGAAGGTCGCGCCGGTGGCGCAGACGCAAGCCGCCGCCGCGCCGGGCTTCGCCGCCAATGCGGCCTTCGACCCGCTGGCAGCCGGGCCTGCCTCGACGGCGGCCCAGCCCGCCGACCCGACCGCCGTGCAGAACCGGCAAGATCAGAAAGAGGCGTTCCAGAAAGCCGGAACCACGGAAACCCGTAATTCCGGCAATCTGACCCTGCCGGCTTCGCCGTATCAGGTCATGGCCGGAACGGTGGTCGCAGGTGCCTTGGTGACGGGTATCAAGTCGGACTTGCCGGGCGACGTGATCGCCACTGTGACGGAGCCGGTCTATGACACGGCCACCGGCAAGTTCCTGCTGATCCCACAGGGTTCGCGCATCCTGGGCAAATACAACAGCCAGGTCAGCTACGGGCAGAGCCGCGTGCAGGTGGTGTGGAACCGGATCATCTTGCCGGATACGTCTTCGCTCACGCTCGACAACCTGGCCGGCACCGACCCGGCCGGTTATGCCGGGTTGGAAGATGATGTGGATTGGCATTGGGGCCGCATCTTCGCCGGGGCGGCGCTGACGACGCTGCTGGGTGTCGGTGCCGAGCTGGCCGCGCCAGAGAATCGGCAGGACGGCGACCGCATCGTCATCGCCGGGCGCGACAGCGCGCAGGACAGCATCAACCAGGTCGGCCAGGAGATGACCCGGCGCAACCTCAACATCCAACCCACCTTGACGGAGCGCCCCGGCTTGCCGGTACGCATCATCGTCAACCGCGATCTGGTGCTGCGGCCGTACCAGCCGCTTTTCTTCAACAGGGGGACTTCACGATGACGACGCGCAAGCTGCGGCTCGGGCCGCTACCGAAAACCGAATCCACGAAGCTGACCTTTGCCTGCCCGGCCAGCCTGAAAGCCGACCTCGACCGTTACGCCGCGCTGCACGCGCAGACCTACGGCGAAGCGGTTGATGCGGCGACGCTGATTCCGCACATGCTGGAAGCCTTCATGGCCGGGGATCGGGGATTCAGGAAGGGAGGCGCGGGCAAGGCCGCGCCGCTGAAGCCAAGCTGACGCAGTCTGCTTCCGCTGGCGTCCGTCGCTCGAAAGCGCAGCCTAAGGCTGCGCTTTCTTCATTCTGGAGAGCGTCGGTCGATTGGGCTACGCAGAAGAACTGCGACCACCACTGCTGGCAATCGTCTCCGATACAGCACGCCTCGGCTTTCCACCGCGACGCTCTTATGTGGCTCCTGGCCTGCAACGCAGTAGCCTCGCAAAGCAACCACAAGTAGAGCTAAATCCGCGCCCTATATAGACTTCCGGGCATCAGGACTATTTCAATAACTGCTTGACGTCGGACATTTTTTATTCCCCATTTCAATGCTCAAACGCATGGCGCTGGAAACCGGCGCAGCCTGACACCAGGGGCGCCGAGCAAGAGCCGCCTCGCGGCGATGGCGCCGTCCCCCTTCAGGGGGAAGCCGCAAAGCGGCTCAGGGGGAGGCCAGTTACACCTGTGCTCCGGAGTCTTTTACGACCTTGCTCCACTTCGTCGATTCGGCCTTGATATAGGCGAGGAACTCGGCCGGCGTGTCGATCACGACGTCGCCACCCTGGTCGTTGATCTTCTTGACCACGGCCGGGTCCTTGAGCACCTTGGCAATGGCCGTGTACAGGCGCTGCTGCACGGCGGCGGGCGTCTTGGCCTGGGTCCAGAGGCCGAACCACGAAGTGGCCTCGTAGCCGGGCACGCCGGCTTCGGCCACGGTGGGCACATCGGGCAGTTCGGGCGAGCGCTTGGCCGTGGTCACGGCGATGGGGCGCAGCTTGCCCGAACGCACGTGCTGGATGGCCGAGGGCATGTTGTCGAACATGATGGCGATCTGGTTGCCCAGCAGGTCGGTGATGGCCGGGGCGCTGCCCTTGTAGGGCACGTGCACCATGTCCAGGCCCGTCATGGAGCGGAACAGCTCGCCCGACAGGTGGATGGAGCTGCCGCTGCCCGAGGAGCCGTAGTTCAGCTTGCCGGGATTGGCGCGCGCGTAGGCGATCATTTCCTTGACGGTCTTGAACGGCTGGCTGGGGTGGGCCACCAGCAGGTTGGGCACGTTGGCCACGCGCGTCAGGGGCGAGAAGTCCTTGATGGGGTCGAAGCCGGGCTTGGCGTAGAGCGCGGCATTGATGGCATGCGTGCCCACGGTGCCCATGAACAGGGTGTAGCCGTCGGCCGGCGCACGCGCGGCGGCCACGGCGCCGATGTTGCCGCCCGCGCCGGGCTTGTTGTCCACGATCACGGTCTGGCCCAGCTCCTGCTGCAGCGCCTGGGCGACGATGCGCGCCAGGATGTCGGTGGTGCCGCCAGCGGCGAAGGGCACGAGGATGGTGATGGGCTTGCTGGGGAAGCCGTCCTGGGCCAGGGCGGCGGTGCCGGACAAGGCGCCGAGCGCGGTCAGGGATGCGGCGGCCAGCGCCTGCAGGCCACGGCGGCGGGTGAAGTGGGTGGTTTGATCGGACATCGAGAGGTCTCCTGATTCGGCAATAAGGTGGATGGCCGGGCCCGGCAACGCCGGGCTGGGCCAGGGCAAGGCCCTGTGTGGCGCCCGCCTGTGCAGGCGGGCGCTTCCAGTGGTTCTTCTTGAAGGGTGTTGTGCCTGGAAAGGCGTTCGGTCAGACGGGTGGTCAGACGGGCGCCACGCCCAGCGTGGTGCCGCCGCAGATGTAGAGCACCTGGCCGGTGACGAAGCCGTTGTCGGGCGACAGGAAGAACAGCGCGGCACGGGCCACGTCTTCCGGTGTGCCCATGCGGCCCACGGCAATGCTGTTGAGGATGCGCTGGGTCTGCGGCGCGCCCTCGGGGTTGCTCTTGGTGAACAGCTCGGTGGCGATGGGGCCGGGGCCCAGGGCGTTGACCGTGATGCGGTCGCGGCCCAGCTCCATGGCCAGGGTGCGCGTCAGGCCGATCAGGCCGGCCTTGGTCGCCGAGTAGACGATGCGGTCGGGCTTGCCCAGCGCGGCGCGCGAGGACATGTTCACGATGCGCCCCTCTCCGCAGGCGCGCAGCGTGGGCAGGAAGGCCTGCACCAGCAGCATGGGTGCGCGCAGGTGCAGTCCCACCACGTCGTCGAGATGCTGGGTGCTGGCGTTGTCGATGGTGCCGGGGCGCGTGGCGCCCGCGTTGTTGACCAGGGCCACCACGTTGTGCGCGGCGGCAATGCGGGCCGCCGCCTCGGCGGTGGCCTGCTCGCTGGTCAGGTCGGCCTGGTAGCTCACCAGCAGCGGATGGCTCCAGTCGGGCAGCACGTAGTCGAGGTTGACCACGGCGCGGCCCTGGGCCAGCAGGGCCTCGGCGATGGCGCGGCCGATGCCGTTGCTGGCGCCGCTGACCACGGTGACGGGTGTCTTGTTGTCCACGGTGCTCATCGCAGTCTCAGACCTTTTCCAGGATCACGGCAATGCCCTGGCCCACGCCGATGCACATGGTGCACAGCGCGTAGCGGCCGCCCAGCGTGTGCAGCTGGTTCACGGCCGTGGTGGCCAGGCGGGCACCGGAGGCACCCAGCGGATGGCCCAGCGCAATGGCGCCGCCCCATTGGTTGACGCGGCGGTCATCGTCGGCAATGCCCAGATCGCGCAGCACGGCCAGGCCCTGGGCGGCGAAGGCTTCGTTGAGCTCGATCACGTCCATCTGCTCCAGCGTCAGGCCGGTCAGGGCCAGTACCTTGCGCACGGCGGGCGCGGGGCCGAAACCCATGATGCGCGGGGCCACGCCGGCCACGGCCATGCCGACCACGCGGGCGCGCGGCACCAGGTTGTATTGCCTGGCGGCCTCCTCGTTGGCCAGCAGCAGGGCGCAGGCGCCGTCGTTCACGCCGCTGGCATTGCCGGCCGTCACCGTGCCATCCGGGCGCACCACGCCCTTGAGCTTGGCCAGCGCCTCGATGGTGGTGGCGCGCGGATGCTCGTCCTGGCTCACCACGATGGCGTCGCCCTTCTTCTGGGCAATGGACACGGACACGATTTCCTTGGCCAGGTAGCCGGCCGCGATGGCGGCGGCCGCCTTTTGCTGGCTGGCCAGGGCCATGCGGTCCTGGGCTTCGCGCTCGATCCTGAAGTCGTCGGCCACGTTCTCGGCCGTCTCGGGCATGGAGTCCACGCCGTACTGCTGCTTCATCAGCTTGTTGACGAAGCGCCAGCCGATGGTGGTGTCGTAGACGGCGTTGCTGCGGCTGAAGGCGCTTTCTGCCTTGGGCATGACGAAGGGTGCGCGGCTCATGCTTTCCACGCCGCCCGCGATCATCAGGCGGGCCTCGCCCGCCTTGATGGCGCGAGCGGCCGTGCCCACGGCGTCCAGGCCCGAACCGCACAGGCGGTTGATGGTGGCGCCCGGCACATCGATGGGCAGGCCGGCCAGCAGGGCGGACATGCGCGCCACGTTGCGGTTGTCTTCGCCCGCCTGGTTGGCGCAGCCGTAGAGCACGTCGGCCACGGCCGTCCAGTCCACGCCGGGGTTGCGCTCCATCAGCGCCTTGATCGGCACGGCGCCGAGGTCATCGGCACGCACCGGGGACAGGGCGCCGCCGTAGCGGCCGAAGGGGGTGCGGATGGCGTCGCAGATGAAGGCCTGGTTGGACTGGCTCATGGTGTCTCCTGGGAAAAGAATGAAGAGGTGCCGGGGTGCGCGGCAGCGCACCCACTGGGGGGGAGCTGAGGGATCAGGCCGTGGCCGCCGCGTCCTCGATGGACAGGCCCACGATGGACTGCAGCTCGGCGTGCGAGAGGCCGGGCACGGTGTCGATCAGGCGCAGGCCCTGGGGCGTGCATTCCAGCGTGCACAGGTCGGTGTAGATGCGCTTGACGCAGGACAGGCCCGTGAGCGGGTAGCTGCAGGCCTCGACGACCTTGCATTCGCCGGTCTTGGTCAGCAGGTCCATCATCACCCAGGTCTGGCGTGCACCCACGGCCAGGTCCATGGCGCCGCCCACGGCCGGAATCGCACCGGCCTCGCCTGTGCTCCAGTTGGCCAGGTCGCCCGTGGCCGAGACCTGGAAGGCGCCCAGCACGCAGATGTCCAGGTGGCCGCCGCGCATCATGGCAAAGCTGTCGGCATGGTGGAAATAGCTGCCGCCCGGCAGCAGGGTGACGGGCTGCTTGCCGGCATTGGTCAGGTCATAGTCTTCCTGGCCTTCGGCGGGCGCCGGGCCCATGCCCAGGATGCCGTTCTCGCTTTGCAGGATGACCTCGCGGCCGGCCGGGATGTGGTTGGCCACCTGGGTGGGCATGCCGATGCCCAGGTTGACATAGGCGCCGTCGAAGATGTCTTCGGCCACGCGCCGGGCCAGCTCTTGCTTGCTGCGTTTCTGGTAGCTGCTCATGCTCTTGCTTTCGGCGGTTGGGGCGCTCATGCGGTTTTCTTGAAACCGCCGGCCTGGGTGGCGACGCGGTCGATTTTGACGATCTGGCTCACATAGATGCCGGGGGTCACCACGGCCTCGGGGTCCAGCGCGCCCAGCTCCACGATCTCGTGCACGGTGGCGATCGTGTGCTTGGCTGCCGTGGCCATCACGGGGCCGAAGTTGCGCGCCGACATGCGGTAGGTGAGATTGCCCCAGCGGTCGCCCTTCTCGGCCTTGACCAGTGCCACGTCGCCGTGGATGGGGTGCTCCAGCACATAGTGCTTGCCATTGATCTCGCGCGTTTCCTTGCCGTTGGCCAGCTCCGTGCCATAGGCCGTGGGGCAGAAGAAGCCGCCGATGCCGGCGCCGGCGGCGCGCAGGCGCTCGGCCAGGTTGCCCTGGGGCACGAGTTCCAGCTCGATCTTGCCGCTGCGGTACAGGTCGTCGAACACCCAGCTGTCCACCTGGCGGGGGAAGCTGCAGATGATCTTGCGCACCTGGCCGCTCTTGAGCAGGGCGGCCAGCCCCTGGTCGCCATTGCCCGCGTTGTTGTTGACCACGGTCAGCTCGCGTGCGCCCTGGGCGATCAGGCCGTCGATGAGTTCGGTGGGATTGCCCGAGGTGCCGAAGCCCCCGATCAGCACGGTGGAGCCGTCCTGGACGCCCGACAACGCCTCGGCGATGGTGTCGGTGATTTTGTTGATCACTTGCTTGTCTCCGGTATGCAGGCCGCTGGCGCTGCGCTAAAATGTTCGTATGTAGAACAAAAGTTCGCAGAAAGAATTATAGAGCCATGGAAAAAAAAGCCGCTTCCGTAATTTCCACAGGTGGGGCCGAAGAAGAGGGCGGCACGCCGCGCCCGGGCGACAGCTATGTGCAGTCCTTTGCGCGCGGCCTGGGCGTGATCCGCTCGTTCAGCGCCGAAGCGCCTGCGCAGACGCTCAGCGAGGTGGCCGCGCGCACGGGGCTCACGCGTGCCGGGGCCCGACGCATCCTGCTGACGCTGCAGACGCTGGGCTATGTGAAAAGCGACGGCAAGCTGTTCCAGCTCACGCCGCGCATCATGGAGCTGGGTTTTGCCTACCTCAGCTCCACCCCGGTCTGGAACCTGGCCGAGCCCGTGATGGAAAACCTGGTCGACGAGGTCAAGGAGTCCTGCTCGGCCGCCGTGCTCGATGGCGGCGACATCGTCTATGTGCTGCGTGTGCACACCCACAAGATCATGAGCACCAACCTCGGCGTGGGCTCACGCCTGCCGGCCTGCTGGACTTCGATGGGGCGCGTGCTGCTGGCCGGCGAGAGCGATGAATCCCTGCAGGTCCTGCTGGACGCGCGCGAGCGCCGGCAGTTCACGGCGCTGACCGAGCAGGATGATGACCGCCTGCGCCAGCGCATTCTGGAGGTGCGCGCCCAGGGCTGGGCCCTGGTGGACCAGGAACTGGCCGAAGGCCTGATCTCCATCGCCGCTCCCGTGAAGAACGCGGCCGGGCGTACCGTGGCCGCGCTCAACATCAGCGGCCAGGCCAACCGCAACAGCGCCGAGATGATGCGCGGGCAACTCCTGCCCCGGCTGCTGGCCGCCACGCAGCTGGTGAGCCAGCTGCTGCGGGCCTCGGCGCGTCTTTCCCTGTAGAGCGGAGTGCGGCAGTGCGGGACGGCGCGGGGCAGGGCGCTCCATAATTGCCGCTCCACGCCCTGCACCCGCTTGCCTGCACTCAGCACCATGGCCCGCCTGCCCAGACTCACCATTGCGGATCTGCCGCACCACATCATCCAGCTCGGCAACAACGGCGCGGACATCTTCATCGATGCCCAGGACCGGGAGACCATGCTGGGGCTGCTGCGCGAGATGGCGCGCAGCTGCGAGCTGGCCGTGCATGCCTACGTGCTGCTGCCCAGCCAGTTCCACCTGCTGGCCACGCCGCGCACCGACGATGGCCTGCCCAGGTTCATGCAGGCCGTGGGCCGGCGCTATGTGCGCTACTTCAACGACCGCCACGGCCGCAGCGGCACGCTGTGGGAAGGCCGCTATCGCGGCACGGTGCTGCAGCCCAGCTGGCTGCTGCCCACCATGGTCTTCATGGACGACAGCCCCGTGCGCGCCGGCCTGGTCCAGCGGCCGGCCGACTGGCCCTGGTCCAGCTACGCGCACAACGCCGGCCTGCGCAGCGACGCGCTGATCCAGCCGCATGCCGTGTTCTGGGGGCTGGGCAACACCCCGTTTGCGCGTGACGCGGCCTATGTGGAGGCCGTGGAGGAGGGGGTCGGCGCCGACGATGCCGAGCGAATCAGCCAGTCGGCGCTGCGGGGCTGGGCGCTGGGCGATGAGCAATTCATTGCCGATTTACAACAGCGCACCGAGCGCCGCGTGACGCGCCAACGTGCCGGTCGTCCGCCCGGACGGACCAATGAGCGCACCACAACAGTGCGTTAGTACCCACTGATGGCTTGCAAGTGCTTGATTCCTCACTGCAGGTCTTTGTGAAATAAATATGTCCCTCATTAATTTCCGATTTTTTTGTTCTGGAATTAATTGGGATCTGACCCTTATATAAATTTATTGCATGAGGTGATGCCTTGCCTTAATCTTGCGTTCCCTGCGAAAAATTTGAGGATTCCGCCATGACGACGGCTGCCGAGATCAAGCATCTCCAAGACCACGGTCTGTACTCCAAGAGCAACGAGCACGACGCCTGCGGCCTCGGCTTTGTTGCACATATCAAGGGCGTCAAGCGCCATGACATCGTCACCGGCGCGCTCAAGATCCTCGAAAACATCGACCATCGCGGCGCCGTGGGTGCCGACAAGCTCATGGGCGATGGCGCGGGCATTCTGATCCAGATTCCCGACCAGCTCTACCGCGAAGAGATGGCCAAGCAGGGCGTGGCCCTGCCGCCCGCGGGCGAGTACGGCGTGGGCATGATCTTCCTGCCCAAGGAACATGCCTCGCGCCTGGCCTGCGAGCAGGAGATGGAACGCGCCATCAAGGCCGAAGGCCAGGTCCTGCTGGGCTGGCGCGATGTGCCCGTGAACCGCGACATGCCCATGTCGCCCACGGTCCAGGAAAAGGAACCCATCCTGCGCCAGGTCTTCATCGGCCGCGGCGCCGACGTGATCGTGCAGGATGCGCTGGAGCGCAAGCTGTACGTGATCCGCAAGACGGCCAGCGCCGCCATCCAGAACCTCAAGCTCAAGCACAGCAAGGAATACTACGTTCCCAGCATGAGCAGCCGCACCGTGGTCTACAAGGGCCTGCTGCTGGCCGACCAGGTGGGCGTGTACTACAACGACCTGTCCGACGAGCGCTGCGTCTCGGCCATCGGCCTGGTGCACCAGCGCTTCTCGACCAACACCTTCCCCGAGTGGCCGCTGGCCCACCCCTACCGCTACGTGGCCCACAACGGTGAAATCAACACCGTGCGCGGCAACTACAACTGGATGCTGGCGCGCGAGGGCGTGATGGCCTCGCCCGTGCTGGCCGAGGACCTCAAGAAGCTCTATCCCATCAGCTTCGCTGGCCAGTCCGACACGGCAACGTTCGACAACTGCCTGGAACTGCTGACCATGGCCGGCTACCCCATCAGCCAGGCCGTGAT
This sequence comes from Delftia sp. UME58, assembly GCF_014170385.1. Classification (NCBI taxonomy): domain Bacteria; kingdom Pseudomonadati; phylum Pseudomonadota; class Betaproteobacteria; order Burkholderiales; family Comamonadaceae; genus Delftia; species Delftia sp. UME58. Next base: position 95,646 of record NZ_LZZV01000052.1, on the reverse strand, counting down.
GATGATGATCCCCGAGCCCTGGGAGCAGCACGAGTCCATGGACGAGCGCCGCCGCGCCTTCTATGAATACCACGCCGCCATGATGGAGCCCTGGGACGGCCCGGCCTCCATCGTGTTCACCGATGGCCGCCAGATCGGCGCCACGCTGGACCGCAACGGCCTGCGCCCCTCGCGCTACGTGATCACCGATGACGACCTGGTCATCCTGGCTTCGGAAGCCGGCGTGCTGCCCGTGCCCGACAGCTCCATCGTGCGCAAGTGGCGCCTGCAGCCCGGCAAGATGCTGCTGATCGACCTGGAGCAGGGCCGCCTGATCGAGGACGACGAGCTCAAGGCCAACATCGTCAACACCAAGCCCTACAAGCAGTGGATCGAGAACCTGCGCATCAAGCTGGGCAGCGTGGGCAGTGACACCCATGCCGGCCCCGAGGCCGCCAGCCTGCCGCTGCTCGAGCGCCAGCAGGCCTTCGGCTTCACGCAGGAAGACATCAAGTTCCTGCTGGCCCCCATGGCGAAGAACGGCGAGGAAGGCATAGGCTCCATGGGCAACGACAGCCCGCTGGCCGTGCTGTCGGACAAGAACAAGCCGCTGTACAACTACTTCCGCCAGATGTTCGCGCAGGTGACCAACCCGCCGATCGACCCCATCCGCGAAGCCATCGTGATGTCGCTGGTGTCCTTCATCGGACCCAAGCCCAACCTGCTGGACATCAACCAGGTCAACCCGCCCATGCGCCTGGAAGTGCACCAGCCGGTGCTGGACTTCGCCGACATGGCCAAGCTGCGCGACATCGAACGCCACACGCAGGGCAAGTTCAAGAGCGCAACGATCGACATCACCTACCCGCTGTCCTGGGGCAAGCAGGGCGTGGAAGCCAAGCTGGCATCGCTGTGCGCGCAGGCCGTGGACGCCATCAAGGGCGGCGCCAACATCCTGATCATCAGCGACCGCCATGTGAGCGCCACCCAGGTGGCCATCCCCGCGCTGCTGGCGCTGTCGGCCATCCACCAGCACCTGGTGCGCGAGGGCCTGCGCACCACGGCCGGCCTGGTCGTGGAAACGGGCACGGTGCGCGAAGTGCACCACTTCGCCGTGCTGGCAGGCTACGGCGCCGAGGCCGTGCATCCCTACCTGGCCATGGAAACCCTGGCCGACATGCACAAGGAGCTGGGCGGCGACCTGTCGGCCGACAAGGCCATCTACAACTACGTCAAGGCCATCGGCAAGGGCCTGTCCAAGATCATGTCCAAGATGGGCGTGTCCACCTACATGTCCTATTGCGGCGCCCAGCTGTTCGAGGTGATCGGCCTGAACAGCGACACCGTGGACAAGTACTTCACCGGCACGGCCAGCCGCGTCGAGGGCATCGGCGTCTTCGAGATCGCCGAGGAAACCATCCGCAACCACCGCGCGGCCTTCGGTGACGATCCCGTGCTGGAGACCATGCTGGACGCCGGCGGCGAATACGCCTGGCGCGCCCGTGGCGAAGAGCACATGTGGTCGCCCGACGCCATCGCCAAGCTGCAGCATTCCACGCGCTCCAACAACTGGAGCACGTACAAGGAATACGCCCAGCTGATCAACGACCAGAGCAAGCGCCACATGACGCTGCGCGGCCTGTTCGAGTTCAAGTTCGACCCGGCCAAGGCCATTGCGCTGGACCAGGTCGAGTCGGCCAAGGACATCGTCAAGCGCTTTGCCACGGGCGCCATGTCCCTGGGCTCGATCAGCACCGAGGCCCATGCCACGCTGGCCGTGGCCATGAACCGCATCGGCGGCAAGAGCAACACCGGCGAAGGCGGGGAAGATCCCCAGCGCTACCGCAACGAGCTCAAGGGCATCCCGATCAGGAAGGGCGAGACCCTGGGCTCCATCATCGGCGCCGACAAGGTCGAGGCCGACATCGAGCTGCAGGACGGCGACTCGCTGCGCTCCAGGATCAAGCAGGTGGCATCGGGCCGCTTCGGCGTCACGGCCGAGTACCTGTCCTCCTCGGACCAGGTGCAGATCAAGATGGCTCAGGGCGCCAAGCCCGGCGAAGGCGGCCAGCTGCCCGGCGGCAAGGTGTCCGACTACATCGGCAAGCTGCGCCACTCCGTGCCCGGCGTCGGCCTGATCTCGCCCCCGCCCCACCACGACATCTACTCCATCGAGGATCTGGCCCAGCTGATCCACGACCTGAAGAACGTGGCACCGCACGCCGACATCTCGGTCAAGCTCGTGTCCGAAGTGGGCGTGGGCACCATCGCGGCCGGCGTGGCCAAGTGCAAGAGCGACCACGTGGTCATCGCAGGCCATGACGGCGGCACGGGCGCATCGCCCTGGTCGTCCATCAAGCATGCGGGCTCGCCCTGGGAAATCGGCCTGGCCGAGACCCAGCAGACCCTGGTGCTCAACCGCCTGCGCGGCCGTATCCGCGTGCAGGCCGACGGCCAGATGAAGACCGGCCGCGACGTCGTCATCGGCGCGCTGCTGGGCGCCGACGAGTTCGGCTTCGCCACCGCGCCCCTGGTCGTCGAGGGCTGCATCATGATGCGCAAGTGCCACCTGAACACCTGCCCCGTGGGCGTGGCCACGCAGGACCCGGTGCTGCGCGCCAAGTTCTCGGGCAAGCCCGAGCATGTGGTGAACTACTTCTTCTTCATCGCCGAGGAAGTGCGCCAGATCATGGCCCAGCTGGGCGTTGCCAAGTTCGACGACCTGATCGGCCGTGCCGACCTGCTGGACACCCGCAAGGGCCTGCAGCACTGGAAGGCCCAGGGCCTGGACTTCTCGCGCCTGTTCGCCCAGCCCGAAGTGCCCGCCGACGTGGCGCGCTTCCATGTCGAACGCCAGGACCACCTGCTGGACAAGGCGCTGGACGTGAAGCTGATCGAGCGCTGCAAGCCGGCCATCGAGAACGGCGAGCGCGTGCGCATCATGGAAGTGGCGCGCAACGTGAACCGCTCCGTGGGCGCCATGCTCTCCGGTGCCGTGACGCGCGTGCATCCCGAAGGCCTGCCGGATGACACCATCCGCATCCACTTCGAGGGAACCGGCGGCCAGTCCTTCGGCGCCTTCCTGTGCAACGGCATCACGCTGAACCTGCGCGGCGATGCCAACGACTACACGGGCAAGGGCCTGTCCGGCGGCCGCGTGGTGGTGCATGCCAGCCATGAATTCCGCGGCGACACGACGACCAACACCATCGTCGGCAACACCGTGATGTTCGGCGCCACCAGCGGCGAGGCCTTCTTCGGCGGCGTGGCCGGCGAGCGTTTCGCGGTGCGCCTGTCGGGCGCCACGGCCGTGGTCGAAGGCGTGGGCGACCACGGCTGCGAATACATGACCGGCGGCACGGTGGTGGTGCTGGGCAAGACGGGCCGCAACTTCGCGGCCGGCATGAGCGGCGGCGTGGCCTATGTCTATGACGAGGATGGCCGCTTCGCCGAGCGCTGCAACAAGGCGTCCGTCTCGCTGGACCAGGTGCTGCCCCACGACGAGCACCTGGCCCAGGTCTCGCCCGCCGTCTGGCACCGCCGCGAAACCGACGAACGCCAGCTGCGTGCACTGATCGAGGCGCACAGCCGCTGGACGGGCTCCAAGCGCGCCCGCGACCTGCTGGACAACTGGGCTGCGGCCCGCTCCAAGTTCGTCAAGGTCTTCCCCAGCGAGTACAAGCGCGCCCTGTCCGAGATGTACGAGCGCCAGGTGATGGAAGAGCCCGCCACGCCCGAGGTCGAGGAACACGCCAAGGAGGCGGTGGCCGCCAAATAAAGCAGGACTTGCGCAAACAGGATGAGACCCGGCACCGTGCCTTTTGGCAGGCCGCCCGCCAGATTCCTTCTTGCGCAGGTCGTCAAAGGAAGCGAAGGATGCAGGCAGCGGCCCGCATCCATCCCTGCACCCCACACATCAGGACAACGAATCATGGGAAAGACCACCGGCTTCATGGAATATGAACGCCTCGAGGAGGGCTACGCGCCCGTCGTCGAGCGCGTGAAGCACTACAAGGAATTCGTCATCGGCCTCGATGACAGCCAGGCCAAGATCCAGGGCGCGCGCTGCATGGACTGCGGCACGCCGTTCTGCAACAACGGCTGCCCGGTCAACAACATCATTCCGGACTTCAACGATCTGGTCTTCCACGGCGGCTGGAAGAGCGCCAGCGCCGTGCTGCACAGCACCAACAACTTCCCCGAGTTCACGGGCCGCATCTGCCCCGCGCCCTGCGAGGCCGCCTGCACCCTGAACATCAACGACGACGCCGTGGGCATCAAGTCCATCGAGCACGCCATCATCGACCGTGCCTGGGCCGAAGGCTGGGTCAAGCCCCTGCCCAGCAGCCGCAAGACCGGCAAGAAGGTCGCCGTGGTCGGCGCAGGCCCCGCAGGCCTGGCCGCATCGCAGCAACTGGCGCGCGCCGGCCACGATGTCACGCTGTTCGAGAAGAACGACCGCGTCGGCGGCCTGCTGCGCTACGGCATTCCCGACTTCAAGATGGAGAAGTCGCACATCGACCGCCGCGTGGAGCAGCTCGTGGCCGAAGGCGTCAAGATCCGCACCGGCGTGCTGGTGGCGGGCAAGGACGGCCTGGGCGAAGACTCCAAGGTCACCAACTGGGCCAAGGAAACCGTCAGCCCCGAGCAGCTCATGGCCGAGTTCGACGCCGTGCTGCTGACCGGCGGTGCCGAGCAGTCGCGCGACCTGCCCGTACCCGGCCGGGAACTCAAGGGCATCCATTTCGCCATGGAGTTCCTGCCGCAGCAAAACAAGGTCAACGCCGGCGACAAGCTCAAGGGCCAGCTGCGGGCCGATGGCAAGCACGTCATCGTCATCGGTGGCGGCGACACGGGCTCCGACTGCGTGGGCACCAGCAACCGCCACGGCGCCGTCAGCGTGACCCAGTTCGAGCTGATGCCCATGCCGCCCGAGCAGGAGAACAAGCCCCTGGTCTGGCCCTACTGGCCGATCAAGCTGCGCACCAGCTCCAGCCACGAGGAAGGCTGCGAGCGCGAGTTCGCCATCGCCACCAAGGAGTTCATCGGCGAGAAGGGCCAGGTCACGGCCGTCAAGACCGTGCGCATCGAAATGAAGGACGGCAAGATGGTCGAGGTGCCCGGCAGCGAGCAGGTGCTCAAGGCCGACCTGGTGCTGCTGGCCATGGGCTTTGTCAGCCCCGTGCAGGCCGTGCTCGATGCCTTTGGCGTGGACAAGGATGCACGCGGCAACGCCAAGGCCACCACTGACTTCACGGGCGGCTACGCCACCAGCGTGCCCAAGCTGTTCGCCGCCGGCGACGTGCGCCGCGGCCAGTCCCTGGTGGTCTGGGCCATCCGCGAAGGCCGCCAGGCCGCTCGCTCCATCGATGAATTCTTGATGGGCGCGTCCGACCTGCCGCGTTGAGGTAGGCTCCCCCTGAGTCGCTTCGCGCCTTCCCCCTCTCTACTCGCTGCGCGAGGGAGGGGGACGACAGCCTTGCTGCGGGGCGGCCCTTGCTCGCTGTCCCTGGGTTTGAAGTGCGCCAGTTTCGAATGCTCCGGACTGATATGAGAGAGTACGGTGGCTAAAGAAAAAGCCCTTGGTGATGAACCAAGGGCTTTTTGCTTTTCGTGCTGCGGGGACTATTGCGCGGGCTTGTCGTCTGCGGGCTTGTCCACTGCGGTGCCGGGCTCGGCTTCTTCTTCCGGCGCCTTGGAGACGCGGCTGAACCAGCCGGCGCCCAGGATGCCGATCTCGTAAAGAATGCACATGGGCACGGCCAGGGCCAGTTGGGAGATCACGTCGGGCGGCGTGACCACGGCGGCGATGATGAAGGCCACCACGATGAAGTAGCCACGGAAGGACTTGAGCTTGGCAATGTCCACCAGGCCGAAGCGCACCAGCAGCATGACCACGATGGGCACCTGGAAGGCCAGGCCAAAGGCCAGGTACAGCGACAGGATGGCCTCCACATAGGAGGCGATGTCCGGCGTGGCCGCCACGCTGTCCGGGGTGAAGCCCTGGATGAAGGCGAACATCTTGTCGAGCACGAAGAACTGCACGAAGGCGATGCCGATATAGGCCAGCAGGCTGCCGAAGATGATCAGCGGCAGCGCAAAGCGCTTTTCATGGCTGTACAGGCCGGGCGCCACGAAGGCCCACATCTGGTACATGATCCAGGGCAGCACGGCCAGCACGCCCACCATCATCAGCACCTTGAGCGGTACGAAGAAGGGCGTGAACACGCCCACCGCGATGAGCTTGGCATCGGGCGGCATGTGCGCCTTGATCGGGTGGGCGATGAAGTCGATCAGCCCGTTGGGGCCGGGCCACACGGCCAGCACGGCGATCGCCAGACCGATGCCGTAGATGCAATAGAGCAGGCGGTCGCGCAGCTCCATCAGGTGCTGGACGAAAGGCTGCTCGGTGCCTGCCAGCTCGTCGTCTTTAGGTGGAATGTCGGACATGGTGCGAAACCGCGGCGGGCCGCAAGGGCATCCACGGACCTGGGGTGAAAAGCAGAAAGCCCGACGGATCGGGCAGGATTCGGCAATGGCGGGTGCCCGGGTGGCAGAGGCTGGGCTGGTTGCCTCGTGGCCCGCGGCGCGCCGGCATCTTCAGCGGGACTTCTGGGGGCGAAAGCGCGCCACGCGCGCCGCGCCCGACTGCGCCTTGGTGCGCACACCGGCGCGGGCCTTGTACCACTGGGGCACGGCGGCACGCTTGAGGCGCCAGTTCTTGCCCGGGTGACGGTAGGCCGGCGCCACGGCGCTGTACGTATCGCTGTCGGAGCCGTAGGAAGAGGAGTCGTACGAGGAAGACGTGCCGTTGAGCGATGCCGTGGACTCGTTCCAGTCCTTCTCGAAGTTGGCGGCCGAAGTGTGGATGGACTGCTCGACGTCTCGCGCCGCGCCCTCCACGGTGTCCTTCATCTTGCGCAACTCGTCGAGTTCCATCGAACGGTTGACCTCGGCCTTCACATCGGAGACATAGCGCTGGGCCTTGCCCAGCAGGGTGCCGACGGTGCGCGCCACGCGCGGCAGCTTCTCGGGGCCGATGACCACGAGAGCCACGGCGCCGATGAGCGCCATCTTGGACAGACCGATATCAAACATGGAGGCTTGGCTTGCGGACCATCAGCTCTTTTGCTTGGCTTCGACGTCGATGGTGGTCTTGTCGGTGGCTGTCTGGCCGGCGACCTGGCCGGGAGCGGCTGCGGGAGTGTCGGTGGAGGTCGAGCCGTCCTTCACGCCGTCCTTGAAGCCCTTGACTGCACCGCCAAGGTCGGAACCGATGTTCTTCAGCTTCTTGGTTCCGAACACCAGAACCACGATGGCCAGGACGATCAGCCAATGCCAGATGGAAAACGAGCCCATGAGAATCTCTCCTAAGAATTGCAGGTCATTTTAGACGCCGGGCCGTGGCGGCAGTTCGCAAGGCCCCACAAAAGCCGTTTGGCCGACGCAAGAAACAGGGAGTGTCTCAAGCAAGAGACGGGCCATCTTGTGCCGGGCGGCAGCCGCCTGCCGCAGGCGGCGTGTTTCAGCCCTTGAGCCAGGGGCGGGGGCCGCCCATGACGTGGATATGCAGGTGGTGGACTTCCTGGCCGCCTTCGGTGCCCGTGTTGACCACCAGGCGAAAGCCGCCGTCGGGGTACGGGTTGCAGCCTTGCTCGGCGGCCAGGCGGGGCGCCAGCGCCATCAGGCGGCCCAGCAGCGGGGCGTCCTCGGCCCGGACCTGGGCCATGGAGGGGATGTGCTTCTTGGGCACCATCAGGAAGTGGATGGGCGCGCCGGGATGGATGTCGTGGAAGGCGAAGACGTCTTCGTCCTCATAGACCTTGCGGGAAGGGATCTCGCCTTTGGTGATGCGGCAAAACAGGCAGTTCGGGTCGTGGTCGTGCATGGCGCTACAGGAATCCTGGGAGGCTGGCGGTAGGTTGGAAATCAGGCCGGATTGTCGTTGATGCGCAGCGTCTGGCGCACGCCGATGTCGCTGCGGTGCTGCTGGAGCCACTGCTGGCCCTGCTCGCGTCCGAGCTCGAACAGCTCGCGCACGAAGCGCATGTCGGAGCGCGTCTTGGTCGAGGCGCCATAGCCCTTGAGCACGGAGCCGCCGTCCACGCGGTGCAGCAGCACCTTTTTGTAGCGTGTCGGGTCCAGCTTGCCCTGCTCGAGCAGGCGCTTGACGAACTCGATGGCGCGCAGCTCGGCCAGCAGGCCGGCGTTGAAGGTGACCTCGTTCATGCGGTCCATGATGTCGGCCGCCGTGTTGGGCAGATCGGTGTGCTCGATGGGGTTGATCTGTACCAGCAGGATGTCGCTGGACGCCGTGCCGTAGATCAGCGGGTATAGCGCCGGGTTGCCCGAAAAGCCGCCATCCCAGTAGGGCTCGCCGTCGATTTCCACGGCCTTGAACAGCTGCGGCAGGCAGGCCGAGGCCATGACCGCGTCGGCACTGAGTTTTCTGCCCGAAAAGATGCAGCCCCGGCCCGTGCGCACATTGGTGGCGCAGACAAAGACCTTGGGCACGACGCCTTCCACGGGCGGATGCGTCAGCGCCTCGAAATCCACGACCCGTTCAAGTAGCTTGCGCAGCGGGTTGATGTCCAGCGGGTTGGTCTGGTAGGGCGAGAAGAACTGGTTGAGCACGCCCATGAAGGGGCTGCCCGGCAGGGGCGCGCCCCACATCAGGCTGCCCATGGTGCCCACGCCTTCCCAGAGTTCGGTCAGCGTGGCGCGGGCCAGCTCGGCCCCCAGCGCCTGGGCGTCCACCGGATCGCTTTCCTGGCGTGCAGCCTTGGCAAAGCCCTGGGCCAGGGCCACGGCATTCATGGCGCCGGCGCTGGTGCCGCTGATGCCGTCGAAGACAAGGCTGCCGTCTTCCAGCAGCGCATCGAGCACGCCCCAGGTCAGGGCACCGTGCGAGCCCCCGCCCTGCAGGGCGAGGTTGATCTTGCAGGTCGGGGTCGGAGTCATGGCGGTTTGCCCGGGGGCCTTCAGCGGTCCACGGCCTGGTTGCGGTTCATGGCGACCATGCCGCGCACGATGCGGTAGAGGAACCAGATGGAGATGACGGTCCAGGCGATCCAGCCGGGCACGAAGAACAGCAGCCACAGCGGCGCCGTGACCAGGTACAGGATGCCGGCCCAGATCACGCTGCGGATGCGCCACGAGAAGTGGTTCGCCATCCAGCTGCCTTCGGCGTCGCCGCGCTTGATCAGGTCGATGATCAGGGCGATCACCAGCAGCGCAATGCTGGGCTGTGCGCCCGGCACGACGGCGGCCACGGCCACCACCAGGTGCAGCAGGTAGCTGACCCAGCCCCAGGCCTTGAGGCCTTCGATGCGGGACTGGTCCAGGGCACGGACTTCGATGTAATCGTCATTCATGGCAGCGGTCCTTTCTCGTTCACATCACGTTCCTGGGCCTTGCGCAGCGCCTTTTCCTCGATGCCGCTGGTGCCTTCGCGGCGTTCCAGCTCGGCAACGACCTGGGCGGGCGTCAGGCCATAGTGGGCCAGGGCGATCATGCTATGGAACCACAGATCGGCCACTTCGTAGAGGATTTTGCCGGCGTCTCCGCCATGGTCTGCGTCCTTGGCGGCCATGACCACCTCGGTGGCCTCTTCGCCGATCTTCTTCAAAAAGGCATCGGGGCCCTTGTGAAGCAGGCGGGCGACGTAGCTCTTGTCGGGGTCGCCGCCGTTGGCGGGCTTGCGGCTTTCGATGACGGCGGCCAGGCGCGCCAGCGCGTCCTGCGAGGAAGTGTTTGCGGTGTCGTTCATGGTCGTGGAATTCATTTGGAATTCATTTGTAGATCGATTCGGGGTCTTTCAAGACCGGATCGACGGCCTGCCACTGGCCGTTCTGCAGCACGCTGTAAAAGCAGCTGTGGCGCCCCGTGTGGCAGGCAATGCCGGGCTCGTGGCCGGTCTGGGTGATCTTGAGCAGGACCACGTCGTTGTCGCAGTCGATGCGCACCTCGTGCACGGTCTGCACGTGGCCCGATTCCTCGCCCTTGAACCACAGCTTGTTGCGCGAGCGGCTGAAGTAGACGGCGCGGCCCAGCTCGGCCGTCTTGGCCAGGGCCTCGCGGTTCATCCAGGCGAACATCAGCACGTCGCCCGTGTCCTTTTCCTGCGCGATCACGGGCACCAGGCCCTGCGCATCCCATTTGACTTGATCTAGCCAGTTCATTGCCTGCATTGTGAATATCCTGGGTGGGCATCCCTGTGACAGGATTGTCAGGAATTGCCTGGATTGAAAATACACCCCCTGAGTCGCTTCGCGCCTTCCCCCTCTCTCGCTGCGCGGGAGGGAGACGACAGCCTTGCTGCGGGGCGGCCCTTGCTCGCTGTCCCTGGTCCCTTGGGCCGCGCCGGTTTCATGGGTTGTGGGCGGCGCGAGCGCCATGGAAAACTGAAATGAAGGAGTCTGCCGACGCGCCGTATCAGAGGCGCACGGGCACGCCGCGCTCGGCCATGCGCTGCTTGGCCTGGCCCACGGTGAATTCACCGTAGTGGAAGATGCTGGCGGCCAGCACGGCGTCGGCGCCGCCCAGGGTCACGCCATCGGCCAGGTCGTCCAGCGAGCCTACGCCGCCCGAGGCGATCACGGGCACGGGCACGGCGTCGCTGACGGCGCGCGTGAGCTTCAGGTCGAAGCCGGACTTGGTGCCGTCGCGGTCCATGCTGGTCAGCAGGATCTCGCCCGCGCCGCGGCGCGCCATTTCGGTGGCCCACTGCACGGCATCCAGGCCGGTGTTCTTGCGTCCGCCGTGGCTGTACACGTCCCAGCCGGGGCCGGCGGCGCGGCCATCGGCGCCGATGCGCTGCTCGTCCTCGGCCGTGCGCCGCTTGGCGTCGATGGCCACGACGATGCATTGCGCGCCGTACTTGTCCGAGGCTGCATTGATCACATCGGGATTGGCGATAGCGGCCGAGTTGAAGCTGGTCTTGTCGGCGCCCGCGTTGAGCAGGCGGCGCACGTCCTCGACGGTGCGCACGCCACCGCCCACGGTCAGCGGAATGAAGACCTGGCTGGCCACCGATTCGATGATGGGCAGGATCAGGTCGCGCCCGTCGCTGGTGGCCGTGATGTCCAGGAAGGTCAGCTCGTCCGCGCCCTGGGCGTTGTAGCGCGCGGCGATCTCCACCGGGTCGCCCGCATCGCGCAGTTCCACGAAGTTCACGCCTTTGACGACGCGCCCTCCCGTGACGTCAAGACAGGGGATGATGCGTTTGGCAAGCATGGGCAGACTCGTGGCTAGGGCGTGAAACAAGGGCGAAAAGATACCACGCCCTCGGCGCCCGCAGGCGCTGCGGGGTTCAGCGCTTGAGGCCTGCGGCCTGGCTTTGCCAGCGCCATGCGTCCTCGCACATGCGGTCCAGGTCCAGCATGGCCTTCCAGCCCAGCAGGCGCTCGGCCTCGGCGGGGTCGGCCCAGCACTGGGCCACGTCGCCGGGACGGCGCGCCACGATCTGGTAGGGCACGGGGCGGCCGCTGGCGCGCTCGAAGGCCTTGACCATCTCCAGCACCGAGACCGGGCGCCCCGTGCCCAGGTTCACGGTCAGCAGGCCCTGCTGCTCGCGCAGATGGCGCAGCGCCGCCAGGTGGCCGCGCGCCAGGTCGGTGACGTGGATGTAGTCGCGCACACCCGTGCCGTCCGGCGTCGCATAGTCATCGCCATAGACACTGAGCTGTTGGCGCTGGCCGATGGCGACCTGCGAGACGTAGGGCATGAGGTTGTTGGGGATGTCGCGCGGGTCCTCGCCGATCAGGCCGCTTTCATGGGCGCCCACGGGGTTGAAGTAGCGCAGCCTTGCCAGGCTCCACTGGCCGGGCTCGGCGCGGTCCAGGTCGGCCAGCATTTCCTCGATCCACAGCTTGCTGCGGCCGTAGGGGTTGGTGGCGGACAGCGGAAAGTCTTCGCGGATCGGCAGGCTGGCCGGATCGCCGTAGACCGTGGCCGAGGAGGAGAACACCAGGCTGCGCACGCCCGCCGTCCGCATGGCCTGCAGCAGGGCCACCGTGCCGCCCACGTTGTGTTCGTAGTAGCGCAGCGGCTGGGCCACGGACTCGCCCACGGCCTTGAGCGCGGCGAAGTGGATCACCTCGCGGATGGAGTGCTCGGCAAACAGCCGGTCCAGCGCGGCGCGGTCGCGCACGTCGCCTTCGACGCACGGCGGGCGCCGGCCCGTGATGCGTTCCATGCGTTCGAGCACATCGGGGCTGCTGTTGCTGAAGTTGTCGTAGATCAGGTAGGGCTCGCCCGCAGCGGCGAGTTCCACGCAGGTATGCGAGCCGATGAAGCCGGCGCCGCCTGTGACCAGAATCATGAATACCTTTCATTGGTGATTTTCTGCCTGCCTAGTATCGCCATAACCCAGCTTCCCCCCAGGCTTCAAGAGCGCCGAGCACAAAAGTAGGGAGAAGACCTGTTTGCAGACAAAAACCGGTATGCTCGCGCCCGCATTTCGTCGGACTGACGATAGCTTTTATCAAATCGACAAGAAATTTGATGTACAAAAACTATGAATTGGCAATGCGTGGCCATGCCCCGAGGAGAAGGCCGTGAACGCTTTCCTGCGAACCTGCCTGTTCTGCTGGGGGCTGTTGTGCGGCTGGGCAGCACAGGCCGTCGAGCCGGCGGTTGCCGTCTATTACGGTAACAAGGCCTCGCTCAGTGAACTGAGCCTCTACGACATCGCCGTCGTGGAGCCGGGCCACGGCTACGACCCCGTTCAATTCCGCAAGCAGGCTCCGGGCAGCGAACTCTACGCATACGCCTCCGTGGCCGAGGTGCTGCCCGAGCGCGCCTACTTCAGCAAGATTCCCGAGGCCTGGAAGATGGCGCGCAACGGCGCCTGGCAGTCCATCGTCCTGGACCAGACGCCTGCCCAGTGGCCTGCCTTCTTCGCCGACGAGGTGATCGCACCGCTGTGGAAGCAGGGCTTTCGCGGCTTCTTCCTGGACACGCTGGACTCCTACCGCCTGGCGGCGAATTTCGACGAAAAGGCCCAGCAGGACGGCCTGGTGCGCGTCATCGAGACGCTGCACCAGCGCTACCCCGGCATCCGGCTGATCCTGAACCGGGGCTTCGAGATCGTGCCGCGCGTGCGCGACAAGGTGCAGATGGTGGCGGCGGAGTCGCTGCTGCGGGGCTGGGATGCCAGTCTCAAGCGCTATGTGAACGTGCCCGAGAAGGACCGTGAATGGCTTCTGCAGCAACTGCAGACCATCCGTGAGCGTGACCGCCTGCCGGTGCTGTCCATCGACTACGTGGCCCCGCACGACCGCGATGCCACGCGCGAGACGGCCCGCCGCATTGCGCAGCTGGGCATCATCCCCTGGGTGTCGGATGCCGGCCTGCAGACCCTGGGCATAGGCCAGGTGGAGGCGGTGGCGCGCAGGGTGTTGATTCTCTACAACGGTGCCGACTATCCGTCCATCAACGGCGCATCGGCGCACCGCTTTCTGGAAATGCCCATCAACTACATGGGCTACGTCGCCGACTACGCCGATGTGCGCGAGCCCCTGCCCGAAGGCGTGTCGCGCGACCGCTATGCCGGTGTGGTGAGCTGGTTCGGCGGCGCCGTGCCCGATATGCGGGCCAAAGGCGTGCGGCAGTGGCTGGCCAACCAGGTGCAGCAGGGCATGCCGCTGCTGGTGCTCAATACGCTGGGCCTGTCCCAGGACCGCACCATGTCGGCCGCCCTGGGCACGCGCAGCACGGAAGCGGCACCCGTGTTCCCGCTGCGGCGCGCCGAGCAGGCCCCGCTCATGGGTTTCGAGATACCGCCGGCCGAGCCCGCGCACGACTACGAAGGCTGGGAGTTCACGCCGCAGATGGCCAAGGGCAGCCGCGAGTTGCTGTCCTTCGACGACAAGCGGGGGCGCCGCTTCGTGTCGGCCGCCATCACGCCCTGGGGTGGCTTTGCGCTCATGCCCTATGTGGTGGTGAGCATGCCGGGCACCGACCAGTCGCGCTGGGTGATCGATCCCTTCGCGCTGCTGCGCGAGGCGCTGCGCCTGAAGGATTTCCCCGCGCCCGATGTCTCCACGGAGAACGGCCGCCGCCTGTTGCTGGCCCATGTGGATGGCGACGGCTTTCCCTCCAGGGCCGAGCTGCCGGGCACGCCGTTCGCCGGTGAAGTGCTGCGCCGCGAGATCCTGGAGCGCTACAGGATCCCGCACACCATCTCGGTCATCGAGGCCGAGGTCTCGCCGCAGGGCCTGTATCCGCAGTGGGCCGAGCAGCTGGAGGGCATTGCCAAGCGCATCTTCGCCATGCCCCATGTCGAGATCGCCAGCCATTCCTACTCGCACCCCTTCTTCTGGGAGCCCGGGGCGGCGCCCAACGAGGACGACAGCAAGGAGGTGAATCTCAACCTCCACATCCCCGGCTACCAGATGGACATGAACCGGGAGATCAACGGCTCGGTGGACTACATCCGCAAGCGCCTGGCGCCGCCCGGCAAGCCGGTGGACGTGTTCCTGTGGACCGGCAACACGGCGCCCAGCGCCGAGGCCCTGGCCATCTCCGATGCCGCCGGCCTGCTCAACATGAATGGTGGCGACACGGCCATCACGCGCAGCAATCCCTCGCTGACCGAGGTACGCAGCTGGGGCCTGCGCAAGGGCGGCCACCTGCAGATCTATGCGCCCGTCACCAACGAGAACATCTACACCAACCTCTGGCACGGGCCGTTCTACGGCTTCGAGCGCGTCATCGAGACCTTCGAGATGACCGAGGCTCCCCGGCGCCTGAAGGCCGTGGACATCTACTACCACTCCTACTCCGCCAGCAAGCAGGCCAGTATCAAGGCCCTGCACAGGATCTACCAGTGGGCGCTGGCGCAGCGGCTGAACCCGGTCTACAGCTCCGAGTACATCCGCAAGGTGCAGGATTTCTACGAATTCGCCATCGGCCGCGACGCGCAGGGCTGGCGCCTGCGGGGCCCGGGCCAGCTGCGCACGCTGCGCATGCCGCCCGGCATGGCCCTGCCTTCCATGGCTGCCAGCAGCGGCATTGCCGGCTATGCCAAGGGGGCGGACGGCAGCTACCTGCACCTGGCCGGCAGCGCCGGATACTTGGTGCAACAGACGCAACAGGACGCCGCAGGCGCGGCCGCCCACGCGTCGCGCCCCTATCTGGTGGATGCCAATGCCCGGCTCACGCAATGGCAGCCCCAGGCCGACGGCGGCGTGCGCTTCGCCCTGCAGGGCCATGTGCCGCTGGAGCTGCGCATGTACCTGCCGGCCGGCTGTTCGCTGAGTTCCGCGAACGCCGCCACGCCCCTCCTTGCCGTGGCGGGTGCCGATACCGGCAACGCCAACCTCCGTTCCTTCAGAAGTACCCAAAACAGTGTCGAACTCCAAGCGCAATGCCGGGGGCTCTGAGCGCCCCATCACGGTTCCCTTCTGGCTGATCGCGCTGCTGGCGGTACTGATCGGTGGCGCCCTGTGGATGCTGTTTCCCAAGCAGGATCTGGAGCGCCGGCTCTCCGTCACCGGAGATGACTCCGAGCTGTCCTACAACTACCTGAGCAACCTGCTCAAGAGCGATCCCGGCAACGAGAACCTGCGCGCCCTGCTCAAGGCCAAGGAAGAGCGCCTGCAGGCCATCAAGCTGGCGCGGGAAGAGGCGGCCAGGCAGGCACTGCCCAGCGCAGCCGTCCAGGCCTGGGACCACTGGCAGGCCGCCTACCAGGGCTATCTGGAGGCGCAAAAACAGGACCACCGCGCGGGCGGCCAGGCCGAGGCGCTGGCGCCGCAGGTGATGCAGGCGTTGAAGGACGTGCCGCTGCAGGGGCTGACCCAGGAGCAGGCGCTGTACCTGGCCTCGTCGGCGCTGGTGCTCAAGGACGCACCGCTGGCCCTGGGCATCTACGACGACGTGGCAGAGCGCCAGCCCGATCCCGCGCGCAAGGCGCAGGTCTATGAATCCGCAGCGCGGCAGGCGCTGGGCATGTCCCTGTACGAGGAATCGGCCCGGCTGCTGCGCCAGGCCAGCGCCACGACCGAAGACGTCCGGCAGTCGCGCGCCTACCTCTGGCAGGCCCTGCAGGTGCTGCAGTCCGGCAACCGTGCCAACGAAGCGCTGGCGCTGGCGCGCCAGCAGGAAGAACTGCTGGGCAGCGACCCCGAGACGCTGCGAAAGCTCATCGGCCTGGCGCGCGCGGCCGGCAACCGGGCCGAGGCCGAGCGCTATGCCAAGCGGCTGCTGCAGCTGTCCCTGCTGCAGCAGTGGCAGACGCAGGTGGCCGGGGCTTCGGGTGCCGGTCCGGCCCCGGTTGCCGACGACGGCGCCTGGGCGCTGCAGCCCGTGGCCTGGACCGCGCCGGGCTGGCGCATGCTGCGCACGGCCGATCCCGTGCGCAAGCCGCCGCCGGGCCTGCCCTTTGACGACAAGACCTACCTGCTGGGCTACGAGGTGTTCCTCGAAAACCGCAACCTGGAAGATGCCTGGCGCGTGGCCACGGCCGCCGTGCGCCAGGCGCCGCAGGACATGGCCTGGCGCGAACGCCTGGCCCAGGTGTCCGAATGGATGGGGCAGCAGCAGCAGGCCCTGGACAGCTGGCTGGTCATTGCGCAGAACACAGGGCGCGAGGATGCCTGGAAGACGGTGATGCGCCTGGCGCCGGGCCTGTTCGACGACCGCGCCCTGATTGCCGGCCTGCGCCACCAGTTGAGCCGCCGTCCCCAGGATGCCGCGCTGCAGCAGGCGCTGGTCCAGGCCTACGAGCGCCAGGCCGAGCCCGGCGAGGCCATCGACTATCTGCAACAGCACGGCAGCACGCCGCAGTCGCAGATCCTGCTGGCCCAGCTGGCCGAACGCGCAGGCCGGTCGCAGCTGGCGCTGCAGGCCTGGAAGCGTGTGCTTGCCGATCCCGAGCAGCGCACGCCGGCCCATGCCATGCCCGCCGCCGTGCTCGCGCTGCTGCAGGGCGAGCCGGCCCTGGGCCTGCGCTGGCTGGAGGATGCGCAGACGCGCATTCCCGCCGGCATGCAGGACGAGGGCGAGTACTGGCGCCTGCTGGGCGACCTGGCCCAGGACCAGCGCCAGGAAGCGCTGACGCTGAAGGCCTACCGCCGCCTGCTGCAGACGCCGCACGCCGGCATCAGCGACTACGACGAGGTGATACGCCTGCTGCAGCGCGCGGACCGGCGCGAGGCGGCCCGGATGTCCCTGCACGCCTGGGAGCAGTTCCATGACGTGCGCCATCTGACGCAGGCCTTCTACCTGCTGGAGGACCTGGAGGACTGGACCCAGATCGGCAGCCAGGTCGAACGCATCTTGGCCGACCCGGCCCTGGTCAAACGCCTGCAGGGCCAGCCCACCTTCTTCCAGATACTGGGCGCCTACTACCAGCGCACGGCGCAATCGAAAAAGGCCATGGAGGCTTTCGAGCAGGGCCTGGCGCTGGACCCCGGCTCCACGCCGCTGCGCCAGGGCCTGATGTGGCTGCTGATCGACACGCAGAATGCGGCGGCCCTCAAGCTGCTGCTGGCTGCGGCCGAGCCTGTCTGGGCGCGCGATGCCGACATGCACGGCGCCCTGGCGGCGGCCTATATGACGCTGTCGCGCCCGGCCGTTGCGCTGGAGCGCTATCTGAAGCCGCACCGCGCCGAGCATGCCGACGACTTCCTGTGGATGATGCAGTACGCCGACGCGCTGGAGCAGAACCAGCAGGCCGATCGGGCCTGGAGCCTGAGGCAGCAGCTGTGGACGCGCGAGAAGGTGCGGGCACGCGCCCAGGACGGCGCCGCGGCCCTGGCCGCCCGCAAATGGCTGACGGCCGAGGGGCTGGACGAGGTCCAGCGCCAGGCCCGCAGCCGGCTCATGCTCTTTCATACCCAGGGCGATGCCGAATTCGCCCTGATGCGCGAGCTGCTGCGCATGGACCTGGAAGGCGGGCGCCGCGAGCATTCCGCCGCTGCGGCCGAGCTGGCCATTGCCTGGCTGCAGGAGCGCGGCGAGTACCAGGCCGAGCGTGGCTACCTGTGGCAGCAGTACGCGCGCAGCCGCAGCAAGAGCACCAACTCGCCGCTGTGGGCCGAGATCACGGTGGCCCTGGCGGAAAAGGATGTGGCCCAGGCCGGGCAACTGCTGCAGCGCCATGACGAGGCGCTGCCGCGCTATGACCGCATCAACGCGGCGGCCATGGTGGGCGATGTGCGGCTGGCGCAGACGGCGGCCTTCGAGAACATGGCCGACCAGCCCGACGACGATCCCCTGCACCTGGCGCTGACCGAGCAGCTGCTGGCCTTCAGCGACTACGGCGGCCTGCAACTGCGCAACCGCCGCATGGACGCCATCGACGAGCAGGTCTCCCGGCTGCGCTGGCATGTGGGCCTGAACCCCCGCTGGGCGCTGGACCTGGATGCCGAGGACGTGCGCCGCACGGTCAATAAAAGCACCCTGGTGAACGGTCCCTCGCAGGAGCGGGGCATCGGCCTGCGCCTGACGCGCAGGACGCAGTCGGCCTCCAGCGGGTTCATGCTGGGCCGGCGCGAAAGCCTGCAGGGCTACACGCCCATGCAGTTCACGCAGACCTACAACGTGGACAGCCGCTGGAGCCTGCAGGCATCGCTGGGCCGGCACCTGGCCACGCAGGAAACGCTGGCCATGCGCATGGGCGGCATGAAGGACCGCGTGTCGCTGGGCAGCAGCTACCAGCTCTCGCGCCTGGACCAGATCACGCTGGAGCTGGCATCGGAGCGCTACCGCGTGCAAAGCGGCGCGCGCGTGGGCTCCGGCAACCATGCGACGCTGCAGTACCTGCACACCTACCGCAGCGAGGCGCCCACCCTGCAGCTCGGCGCCTTCACCTCCTGGCACCGCTACAGCCGCAACGACCCGGCGCTGCTGCAGGGCCGGGATGCGGCCATCCTGGGCTACCTGCCGCCGTTCAACGATCCCACCATCGACTATCTGCTGCCGCGCAGTTTCCGCTTCTCGGGCCTGCAGATGATGTTCAACACGGGCTACGAGCAGCAGTACACGCGCGCGCTGCGGCCCTATGCCAGCCTGGCCCTGACGCACCACAGCGTCAACGGCGCGGGCTACGAGCTGGGCATGGGCCTGGCCACCAGCCTGTTCGGCGCGGACCACCTCGCGCTGGGCCTGAACCTGTCCAAGTCGGGCATCAACACCGTGGGCAATACCCGCGAGCTGTTGCTGACCTACCGCCTCCATTACTGATCCGAAGACTTCAAGGAGCCTCTCCATGACACACCGCAACACTTTCGCCTCCCGCCTTCGCGTGCTCACGAGTATTGCCCTTGTCGGCCTGCTGTCTGCCTGCTCCACCATCGACCGGGGCACGGCGCCCGCGCTGGAGACGAACGCCAGCTGGGCCGTACTGCCCTTCGAGAACCACACCGAAACGCCCATGGCCGGCAACCGCGCCGCCGCCATTGCCACGGCGCTGATCAATGCGCGTGGCGTGGGCCAGGTCAAGCGCTACACGGGCGATGCACTGCAGGAAACCCTGTTCGACGGCCGCGAAGCCAAGCGCCGCGACGACGCCCTGGCCTGGGCGCGCGGCGAAGGCGTGCGCTATGCGCTGACGGGCGCGGTGGACGAATGGCGCTACAAGGTGGGCGTGGACGGCGAGCCGGCCGTGGGCGTTACCTTGGAGATCGTGGACGTGGGCACCGGCGCCACCGTGTGGAGCGGTGCGGGCGCGCAAAGCGGCTGGAGCCGCGAGGCCCTGGCCGCCGTGGGCCAGAAGCTGATCCGCAACCTGCTGGGCACGGGCCTGGCCAACGCCCGATAAGCGCATCCAGGAACCACTCTTCATGCCAGACCAAGCCAGCACGCCCAAGGCGGCACCGCATTCCGCAGCACCGCGCCGCGCCGGCATTGCCGCGGAATTCAGAGGCTCGCCGCTGGGCCTGCTCGTGCAGACGAGCGCCAAGCCCTGGGTGGTGGTGGGCGAGACGCTGCTGCTGCCGGTGCTGGCCCTTTTGATCGGCATGTGGGCCAACCCGGGCAATCCCCTGTGGGTGGAGTCCGAGTTCCCCTGGGCCTGGCTGGCGCCCGTGGTGGTGGCCCTGCGCTACGGGCCGGTGGCCGGCCTGTCGGCGGCCGGCGTGCTGCTGCTGGCCTGGCTGGGCGTCAACCAGCGCGATCTGTCGCTGTTCCCGGAGCAGTACTTTCTGGGTGGCCTGATCCTGGTCATGGTCGTGGGCGAGATCTCCAGCCTCTGGCGCGCCCGCATACGCCGCGCCCGCACGGCGCAGAACTACATGGACCAGCGCACCGAGCAGCTGATCCGCCAGCATTACCTGCTGCGCCTGTCGCATGACCGGCTGGAGCAGGAGCTGATAGGCCGCCCCGTGTCCATGCGCGATGCCATCAACGTGCTCAGCGGCCTCAGCGGCACCGAGGGCGATGCGCAAAGCCTGCTCAACCTGCTGTCGCGCTTCAGCCAGATCAGCGTGGCCAGCCTGGTGCCCGTGCGCAATGGGGTGCTGGATCCCATGCCCATTGCCCGGCTGGGCGGCGAGCGGCCCATCCATGTCCACGATCCGCTGGTGCGCCAGGCGCTGGACAGCCATGTGCTGTGCCATGTCTCGCAAAGCATGGCCGAGGGCCAGCAGACGCAGTACGTCGTCGTGGCGCCCATGCTGGACCTGGAGGGCGAGATCTACGGCCTGCTGCTGGTCGAGGAAATGCCCTTCTTCGCACTGCAGGAGGAGGCGCTGCAGACCATCAACCTGCTGCTGGGCTACTACACGGACAGCGTGGCCGCCAACAGCCTGGCTGAGCCGCTGCTGCAGGCCTATCCCGATTGCCCGCCGCATTTCGCGTTCGAGCTGCAGCGCATGGAGCATGTCAACCGCAGCGCGCGCCTGAGCAGCGTGGTGGTGGCGCTGGAGCTGTCGCCCTCGGCTGTGCAGGCCCAGATGGCCCAGCAGATCATGCGACTGGAGCGCATGCTGGACCGCTCCTGGCTGCAGGAAAGCGATGGCCGGCAGCTGCTGGCCATCTTCATGCCGCTGGGCACCAATGCCACGGCCGAGGGCTATCTGAACCGCATCGAGGGCTGGCTGGCCCAGCGCGGCGTGGCCTCGCTGGCCGATGCGGGCATCTTCCCTCGCACCATCTTGCTGGACCGCTGCTCGGCCATCAGCGTGCTGGAGCGGCTGCATCAGATGGGGCAGGGCCATGCTTAACCTCAAGCTGGCACTGGGCGCGCTGGCCGCGGAAATCGCCTCCTGGAGCAGCCTGTGGCTGCTGCGCAGCCAGTCGGACGCGGCCCTGCTGGGCTATCTCACGGCCCACGGGCTGGCCAGCGGCCTGCTGGCGCTGTGCCTGACGCCGTTCCTGGCCACCTCGGCCAAGTCGGTGCGCCAGCGGCTGTCGCTGGTGGTGCTGATGGGGTTGTTTTCCTATGCCGTGCCGGTGGCCGGCATTCTGGGCGCCGTGGTCGCCACCATTGCGCTGCACACCCAGCGCGGCCCGCGTGGCGGCCCGCGCTTCCCGGTGATGCCGCTGCCCGATTTCGACCCGCACCAGCAGGCCGGCACCAGCCGCCGCCAGGCGGGCCTGCAGTCCTTCCTGGCCAATCCCAATGTGCCCGTGGCCTCGCGCATGCGGGCCATGGTGGCGCTGGGCAGCGTGCCGGGGCGCATTGCCTCGCCCATGCTGCGCACGGCGCTGGGCGATTCCAGCGAGGACCTGCGCCTGCTGGCCTACAGCATGCTGGACGCCAAGGAGCGTGAGATCAGCAAGACCATCCACCAGGAGCTGCAGCTGTTCGAGCAGGCCAGCCAGAGCGAGGGGACGCAGCCTCCTGGCCCGCGCGGCCTGCAGGCGGCGCGGGCGCTGACCGACCTGTACGCGGAGCTGGTCTACCAGGGCGTGGCGCAGGGCGATGTGCGCGATCACGCCATCAAGCAATCCCTGCACTATTGCGACCTGGTGCTCGCCCAGCGGCCCGACAACGCCTTGCTGCTGCTGCGCCGTGGCCGGCTGCTGCACATGCAGGGCAGGGGTCTGGAGTCGCTGGCCTGCTATGAGCGCTCGCTGGCGCTGGGCATGGAGCCGGCACGCGTCGTGCCCTACCAGGCCGAGCTGCTGTTCGATCGGCGCGAGTTCGCCAAGGCGCAGGCCCTGATGCGTTCGCTGGACATGGAGCATGCCCTGCCGCGCCTGAAGCCCAGCATCCGCTACTGGAGTGCCTCATGAGCCGTAAGAGCCAGTTCCCCACGGCGGCCAATGCGGACATCGCGCTGCTGCTGGAGGGCACTTTTCCCTATGTCAGCGGTGGTGTGTCCAGCTGGGTCAACCAGATCCTGCAGGCCTATCCCGGGCACCGCTTTGCCATCGTCTTCCTGGGCAGCCGGCGCGAGGACTATGGCGATTTCCGCTACGCGCTGCCGCCCAACGTGGTGCACTTCGAGCAGCACTACCTCTTTGACGCGCTGCACTCCAATATCCAGCCCGCCCCTTCGCGCGGCCATCCCGAAGCCCTGGCCAAGGCCCAGGAGTTTCTGGGCGCGCTGGAGGCGCATGACGGCAGCGCCGAAAGCCGCGCCAAGGTGCTGGCGGCCATGCGCTCCATTGCGCTGGAGCTGCAGCCCGGCGGCAGCCTGCCGCTGGAGGATTTCCTGCACAGCGAATTCGCCTGGGACCTGATCCGCGACAGCTACCGGCGCCATTGCACCGATCCATCCTTCGTGGACTTCTTCTGGACCGTGCGCATCATGCTGCAGCCGCTGTGGCTGATGGCGCGCATCGCCCACGGGCTGATCCCGGTGCGCGTGCTGCATACGGTCTCCACGGGCTACGCGGGCTTTCTGGGCGGACTGCTGCACCATGCGCGCGGCCTGCCGCTGGTGCTGTCCGAGCATGGCATCTACACGAAAGAGCGCCAGATCGACCTGCTGCAAAGCGCCTGGATCCGCGACAACCGCAACATCTTCCAGCGCGATCCCATGGAGGTGTCGTTCTTCCGGCAGATGTGGATACGGTTTTTCGACTGGATGGGGCGCTTTTGCTACGGCGCGGCCGACCCCATCATTGCGCTGTACGAGAACAACCGCCTGCGCCAGGTGGCCGATGGCGCGGCGGCCGAGCGCACGGTCAGCATCCCCAACGGCATCCGCATAGAACGCTTTGCGCCGCTGCGCATCCAGCGGCCCGCCGAGGTGCCGCCCGTACTGTGCCTGATCGGCCGCGTGGTGCCCATCAAGGACATCAAGACCTTCATCCGCGCCATGCGCCGCGTGGTCAACCGGATGCCCCGGGCCCAGGCCTGGGTGGCCGGCCCCACGGCCGAGGACCCGGCCTATGCCGAGGAATGCCAGAACCTCGTGGACAGCCTGGGCCTGCAGGCCCATGTGCGCTTTCTGGGCATGCAGAAGGTGGATGAATTGTTGCCCAAGGTGGGCGTGGTCGTGCTGTCGTCCATCAGCGAGGCGCTGCCCCTGGTGATCCTCGAAGCCCAGGCCGCAGGCGTGCCCGTGGTCAGCACCGACGTGGGCTCATGCCGACAGCTCATCGACGGGCTGGAGCCGGAAGACCAGGCCCTGGGCTCCTGCGGTCGCGTGGTCGGCATTGCCAACCCCGAGGCGCTGGCCGACGCCTGCCTGGAACTGCTGAGCTCGCCCGCGCAGTGGCAGGCCGCCAGCGCGGCCGGGATTGCGCGCGTGGAGCGCTACTACTCCGACCGGCTGCTGTTCGAGCGCTACAGGCAGGTCTATGACAGGGCGCTGCAACAGTCCGAGGAAAAACACTGATGGCCGGCATTGGATTCGAACTGCGCCACCTGCTGCGCAAGAACACGCTGACCAGCGTGCTCCAGGCCTACGCCTATGCGGGCGTCATCGGCTCGGGGCCCTGGGTGTTCTCCATCATCGGCATCCTGCTGGTGGGAGTGTTCAGTGTCAGCGTGGTGGCGCCGCCGCTGCTGGTCACGCAGTTCCAGACCTCGGTGACCTACCTGGTGGCCAGCAGCCTGATCCTGACCGGGGCGGCGCAACTGGCCTTCACGCGCTTTGTGTCGGACCAGCTGTTCCTCAAGAAGGACGAGAGCATCCTGCCCAACCTGCATGGCCTGCTGCTGGTGGTCGTGGCCACTGCCAGCGCGCTGGGCACGCTGGCGCTGTTCGTGGTGCTGCCGGGCCAGGGCCTGCTGTACCGCGTGCTGATGCTGGCCGGCTTCACGCTGATGTGCGTGGTCTGGGTCATGACCGTGCTGCTGTCGGGCCTCAAGCACTACCGGGCCATTGCCGGGCTGTTCGGCGCCACCTACCTGCTCATCGTGCTGCTGGCGCTGCCGCTGCGCTACTGGGGGCTGGAGGGGCTGCTGGCCAGCTTCGTGATCGGCCACGTGCTGCTGCTGGCCGGCATGTGGCTGATCGTGCTGCGCAGCTTTCCGCTGCAGCAGCGCTGGATCGCCTTCGACTTCACGCAGCGCTCGCTGATCTTTCCGGCGCTGATCGGCATCGGCGTGCTCTACAACCTGGGCATCTGGATCGACAAGTTCATGTTCTGGTACTACCCGCCGACCTCGCAGCAGATCATCGGCGGCCTCCGGGCCTCGCTGATCTACGACCTGCCGGTGTTCCTGTCGTACCTGTCCATCATTCCGGGCATGGCGGTCTTCCTGGTGCGCATCGAGACCGACTTCGTCGAGTACTACGACAAGTTCTTCGACGCCGTGCGCGGCGGCGGATCGCTGGAATACATCGAGTCCATGCGCAACGAGATGGTCTACGCCATCCAGGCGGGCCTGGGCGAGATCGCCAAGGTGCAGACGCTGGCCGTTCTCGTCACCCTCGTGGCCGGGCCGGCCATCCTGCAGTTGCTGGGCATCTCCCAGCTGTACCTGCCGCTGCTGCACGTGCAGGTGGTGGGTGCCGGCTTGCAGGTGGGTGTGATGGCCGTGCTCAACGTGTTCTTCTACCTGGACGAGCGGCGCATCGTGTTCATGCTCTGCCTGCTGCTGGTGGTGCTCAACATTGCCTTCACGGGCATCTCGCTGGCGCTGGGTGCCGCGTTCTATGGCTACGGCTTTTGCCTGGCCATGCTGGTGACCCTGTGCGTGGGGCTGTACCTGCTCTCGCGCGAGCTCAACCGGCTCGAATACAAGACCTTCATGCTGCAGTGACCGGCTGGCATCTGTCGCCGTTTGCCGATTTGCACGGTCTTGATCCAGCGTGTTGGCGGGGGGAGCCGGTCTGCGCGACAATACGGGATTCGGCGCCGGCACCCAACCGAGACAAAGGTTCCGCCAAGGAACCATTCATTACAACGATTGCGCACCTTGCGTGCAGTGGCCGCCGCCTTTCGCTTTTTCCACTCCAAAGCTTTAAGCCATGAAAAAACGCACCCTCTTGGCCATGGTGGCCCTGTCTGCACTGCTGGCAGCCTGCGGCAAGAACGAGTCCGCATCGACCGCCGCCGCGCCGGTTGCCGCCCCCGTGCCGGCAGCCATGACCAAGTTGGTGATCGGCCTGGACGACAACTTTCCGCCCATGGGCTTTCGTGACGACAAGAACGAGATCGTCGGCTTCGACATCGACATGGCGCGTGAAGCCGCCAAGCGCATGAACGTGGAAGTGGACTTCAAGCCCATCGACTGGAGCGCCAAGGAGGCCGAGCTGGTCGGCAAGCGCGTCGATGCGCTGTGGAACGGCCTGACCATCACCGAAGAGCGCAAGAAGAACATCGCCTTCACCGCGCCCTACATGGAGAACCACCAGATCATCATCGTGCGCGCCAACTCCGACATCAAGGACAAGGCGGGCCTGGCCGGCAAGGTCGTGGGTGCGCAGGATGGCAGCTCGGCCGTGGACGCCATCAAGAAGGACGCCGCCGTGGCCGCGAGCTTCAAGGACCTGAAGACCTTCGGCGACAACATCACCGCGCTGATGGACCTGTCGGCCGGCCGCCTGGATGCCGTCGTGGTCGACGAGGTCGTGGGCCGTTTCCACGTGGCCAAGAAGTCCGGCGAGTACCTGGTGCTCGAAGACAACTTCGGCACCGAGGACTACGGCGTGGGCCTGCGCAAGGAAGACACCGAAGTTCTGGGCAAGCTCGAAGCCGCGCTGGCCGAGATGAAGAAGGACGGCAAGGCCGCCGAAATCGCCTCCAAGTGGTTCGGCAAGGACATCATCAAGTAAATCCGGCACGCCATGCGACCGGCAAGGCCAGCCTGGCATTGCCGGTCTTTTGCGTTCTGGGACGCACGCGCCCGTGGCTGCCCGGATCCTGCCGATGCCGGCGGGGCCGCGCACCGCACTGAGGCCATTCGATGGAATATGTAATCTCGCTCATGGGGCCGCTGTCCGCCGGCGCCCTGGTCACCCTCAAGCTCTTCGTCATCACCCTGGCGCTGTCCATTCCCCTGGGACTGTCGCTGGCGCTGATGCGCATCTCCCGCTTTCCCGCCCTGAGCCGGCTGGTCGGCGGCTACATCTGGCTGATGCGCGGCACGCCGCTGATGCTGCAGATGCTGTTCATCTACTTCGCGCTGCCCTTCGTACCCGTGATCGGCGTGCGCCTGCCCGATTTCCCCGCCGCCGTCGTCGCCTTCGCGCTGAACTACGCCGCCTACTTCGCCGAAATCTTCCGCGCGGGCATCCAGTCCGTGGACCGCGGCCAGTACGAGGGTGCCAAGGTGCTGGGCATGAGCTACGGCCAGACCATGCGCCGCATCATCCTGCCGCAGATGTGGGCGCGCATCATCCCGCCCGTGAGCAACGAGACCATCACCCTGGTCAAGGACACCTCGCTCATCTACGTGCTGGCCCTGAACGACCTGCTGCGCGCCGCGCGCGGCATCGTGCAGCGCGACTTCACCATCACGCCCTTCGTGGTGGCCGCAGGCTTCTATCTGGTCATGACGCTGGTGCTGACCTGGATCTTCCAATACCTAGAAAAACGCCATGCCAAATACGACGCGTGATAACGCGCCCGAGACCATGATCTCGGCGCAGAACATCTGCAAGGGCTTTGGCGGTGTGCCGGTGCTGCGCGGCGTTTCGCTGGAGCTGGCGCGCGGCGAGGTGGTGGCCGTCATCGGCCCCTCGGGATCGGGCAAGAGCACGTTTCTGCGCTGCCTCAACCACCTGGAAACCATTGACAGCGGCCGTGTCGCCGTCGAGGGCGAGGTGCTGGTGGACAGCGGCGCCGACGGCAAGGCGCACTACGTGCCCGAGGCGCAGATCCGCCAGATCGGCCGCAAGATGGGCATGGTGTTCCAGTCCTTCAACCTGTTCCCGCACCTCACGGTGCTGGAGAACATCATCGAGGCGCCGATCGTCGTCAAGGGCCTCAAGCGCGAGCAGATCGTGCCCAAGGCCGAGGCGCTGCTGCACAAGGTGGGTCTGCTGGAAAAGCGCGATGCCTATCCCAACCGCCTGTCGGGCGGGCAAAAGCAGCGCGTGGCCATCGCCCGGGCTCTGGCCATGGAGCCCGATATCCTGCTGTTCGACGAGCCCACCTCCGCGCTGGACCCGGAGCTGACCGGCGAAGTGCTGCGCACCATGCGCGAGCTGGCCCAGGAGCACATGACCATGCTGGTCGTGACCCACGAGATGGGCTTTGCCCGCGAAGTGGCCAATCGCGTGATCTTCATGGACAAGGGCGAGATCGTCGAGCAAGGCCCGGCGGAAGCGTTCTTTGCAGCGCCGCAGCACGCCCGGACCCAGGCATTTCTGCATAACATGTTGTAAAAAAACATCTATCCAGTCCGGATTTTCCCCAGGTCCAGAGAGCGTGCGACGCTTGTGCAGCAAGCGAAGCATGCTCTTTTTTTTATGGCATTTCTTGCCATGACTTTTTGAGAAACATACACGGATGTATGTTTATCTCGGACGGGATGAGCAGGCTGCGGCGCCTGTCTGCACAATAGCGGGCTTGCCTGCGAACATTTATCGACCGCATCACAGCATGATCCCAACTGCCTCTTTCGTGGAGCTGCGCAACGTCACCTTCGGCTATGGCGAGCGCGTGATCCTGCGCGACCTGTCGCTGCAGGTGCCGCGCGGCAAGGTCACGGCCCTGATGGGGGCATCGGGCGGAGGCAAGACCACGGTGCTGCGCCTGATCGGCGGCCAGCAGCATGCCCAGCAGGGGCAGGTGCTGTTCGATGGCAAGGACGTCACCACCATGGACGCAGCAGGCCTGTACGCCGCGCGCCGGCGCATGGGCATGCTGTTCCAGTTCGGTGCGCTGTTCACCGACATGAGCGTGTTCGACAACGTGGCCTTCCCGCTGCGCGAACACACCGATCTTCCTGACGAACTGGTCCGCGACATCGTGCTCATGAAGCTGCATGCCGTGGGCCTGCGCGGCGCGCGCGATCTCATGCCCAGCGAGATCTCGGGCGGCATGGCGCGCCGCGTGGCGCTGGCGCGGGCCATTGCGCTGGACCCGGAACTGATCATGTACGACGAGCCCTTCGCCGGGCTGGACCCCATCTCCCTGGGCACGGCCGCCCAGCTGATCCGCGAGCTCAACGATGCCATGGGGCTGACCTCCATCCTGGTGTCCCATGACGTGGAGGAGACCTTCCACGTGGCCGACCATGTGGTCATCCTGGGCAACGGCGGCGTCGCCGCCCAGGGCTCGCCTGACGAGGTGCGGGCCAATCCCGACCCGCTGGTGCAGCAGTTCATCCACGCACGGGCCACCGGCCCCGTGCCTTTCCACTACCCCGGCGTGAGCGCCGAGGAAGATTTCGGCAACCCCGCAAGCTCCGGCAAGGCCGACGGCAGGAGGCGCGCATGAACCGGCTGCATCCTGCACGCATTGGCGCGGCGGTA
The DNA here is from genome assembly GCF_014170385.1 of Delftia sp. UME58. Lineage (NCBI taxonomy): Bacteria > Pseudomonadati > Pseudomonadota > Betaproteobacteria > Burkholderiales > Comamonadaceae > Delftia > Delftia sp. UME58. The sequence continues at coordinate 66,895 of NZ_LZZV01000052.1, read as the reverse complement.
CGCCAACAGCTGACGCAGCTGGGCATGGGCACGCGCCTGTTCGGCCGCCTGCTTGCCCTCATGGGGCCTGCGCTGGGCCGCCCGCGGCTGATCGGCGATCAGGTCCATTTCCTGGGCAACTATTCGCTGGCCATCATTGGCGTGTCCGGCCTGTTCGTCGGTTTCGTGCTGGGCCTGCAGGGCTACTACACGCTGCAGCGCTATGGCTCGGCCGAGGCGCTGGGCCTGCTGGTGGCGCTGTCGCTGGTGCGCGAGCTCGGCCCCGTCGTCACGGCGCTGCTGTTTGCCGGCCGTGCCGGCACGGCGCTGACGGCCGAGATCGGCCTGATGAAGGCCGGCGAGCAGTTGTCGGCCATGGAGATGATGGCCGTGGACCCGGTGCGCCGCATCCTGGCGCCGCGCTTCGTGGCGGGCCTTATCGCCATGCCGCTGCTGGCGGCCGTTTTCAGCGCCGTCGGCGTGATCGGCGGCTGGCTGGTGGGCGTGGTCATGATCGGCGTCGATGGCGGCGCCTTCTGGGGCCAGATGCAAAACGGCGTGGACTGGTGGTATGACCTGGGCAACGGCGTTCTCAAGAGCCTGGTGTTCGGCGTGGCGGTGACCTTCATCGCGCTGCTGCAGGGCTATGCAGCCAAGCCCACGCCCGAAGGCGTGTCCCGCGCGACCACGCGCACGGTGGTGATGGCCTCGCTGGCCGTGCTGGGGCTGGACTTCCTGCTCACGGCCACGATGTTCAGCCTTTGACCCGGCACCGGTGCCACCTCTCGCAAATCAAGGAAAAACAAACCATGCAGCAATCCAAGAGTGATGTCTGGGTCGGACTGTTCGTGCTGATCGGCGCCGCGGCGCTGGTGTTCCTGGCGCTGCAGTCGGCCAACCTGCTGAGCCTGAACTTCCAGAAGACCTATACGCTGACCGCGCGCTTCGACAACATCGGCGGACTCAAGCCCAAGGCAGCCGTGCGCAGTGCGGGCGTCGTCGTCGGCCGCGTGGAATCCATCACGTTCGACGATCAGGTCTTTCAGGCCAGCGTGACCATGGCCCTGGAAAACCGCTACGCCTTTCCCAAGGACAGCTCCCTGAAGATTCTGACCAGCGGCCTGCTCGGCGACCAGTACATCGGCATCGAAGCCGGTGCAGATGACCACAATCTCAAGGATGGCGACCGCGTCGTCGCGACCCAGTCGGCCGTTGTGCTGGAAAATCTGATCGGACAGTTCCTCTACGGCAAGGCCGAGCAGGGTGGCAGCTCCGGTGCAGGAGGCAAAGAATGACTACCAACCACCATGAACAGGCGACTGCGGGTCGCCCTGCAGCCCAGGCAGCCTCCTGGCAGCGCGCAGCCATGTTCGGCACGCTGGCCGCCGCTTCGCTGCTCGCCGGCTGTGCCACCGCTCCGGGCGAGGCACGCAACCCGCAGGATCCGTTCGAGCCGTTCAACCGCAGCATGTACTCGTTCAATGACGGGCTGGACCGCGCCGTCCTGAAGCCGGTGGCCACGGCCTACCGCGATGTCACGCCGCGCCTGGCGCGCGATGGGGTGAGCAACTTCTTCTCCAACCTGAGCGATGCCTGGTCGTTCGTGAACAACGCGCTGCAGGGCCAGGCCGAGGGAGCCTACAACTCCATGGTGCGCTTTTCGGTGAACACGGTCTTCGGTCTGGGCGGGCTGCTCGACATCGCCAGCGAAGCAGGCATCGAACGTCACAAGCAGGACTTCGGCCAGACGCTGGGCCGCTGGGGCGTACCCACGGGTCCGTACCTGGTGCTGCCGCTGCTCGGCCCGTCCACGGTGCGTGACACGGCGGCGCTGCCTGTGGATGCCTGGGGCAACCCCCTGACGGCGATCAACGACATCCCGGTGCGCAACAGCCTGTATGTGCTGCGACTGGTGGATACGCGTGCGCGCCTGCTCAATGCCTCGGACACGCTGGACTCCGTCGCCCTCGACCGCTACAGCCTGACGCGTGACGTCTACCTGAACCTGCGGCGTGGCAAGTCCGGCGATGACGGCCGCATCGAGGACTACGACGACGATGCCGGCAAACTGCCGCCCGAAGACGGCGCAAAGTAGGCAGTTCGTAACATCCCGAGATGAAAAACGGTCCGCGCCTGACACGGCGCGGCCGGAAAAATGTGCAATATCAACCCGGTCCGGGGCATCGAGGCCCTGCTGGGAAAGGAAGAGTGATGATCAATCGACGTGCCTGGAGCGCTGCCGCGGCAGCCGTGCTGGCCATGGGAACCTGGGGCGCTGCGCTGCCCGTCCACGCGGCCGACGAAACCCCTGATGCGCTGATCAAGCGTGTCTCCACCGACGTGCTGGAAACCATCAAGAAGGACCCCTCGCTGCGCGAGGGCGATGTCTCCAAGGTCAATGCGCTGGTCAATGACAAGGTCATGCCCTATGTGAATTTCCGCCGCATGACCTCGGCTTCGGTGGGCCCGGCCTGGCGCCAGGCCACGCCTGCACAGCGCGAGAAGCTGGAGACCGAGTTCAAGGCCCTGCTGATCCGCACCTACTCGGGCGCGCTGACCCAGGTCAGCAACCAGACCATCAATGTCAAGCCGGTGCGCGCTGCGCCCGGCGACATCGATGTACTGGTGCGCACCGAGGTGCTGGGCCGCGGCGAGCCCGTGCAGCTGGACTACCGTCTTGAAAAGTCCGGCGACGGCTGGAAGATCTACAACCTGAACGTGCTGGGCGTGTGGCTGGTGGAAACCTACCGCAACCAGTTCAGCCAGGAAATCAATGCCCGTGGCATCGACGGCCTGATCGAGACCCTTGCCACGCGAAGCAAGATGCCTGCCACGCCGCCCTCCAAGGGCTGATGGCCCATTGACGCACACGCCATGCTGCAGCTCCCCCGTGAACTGACCTACCGCCAGGCGCGCAGCTGCCTTGTGCAGCTGCAGCCCCAGGTGCAGGCCTTCGATGGCGCCCAGGTGCGCGTCGATGCCAGCGGTGTCGAGGTCTTCGACTCGGCTGCCCTGGCCGTGCTGCTGGCCTGCCGCCGCACCGCGAAGGCGGCCGACAAGCAATTGGTGGTCGTGGGCCTGCCGCAGGGCCTGCAGTCCATGGCGGCGCTGTACGGCGTCGACGGGCTGCTCAGCGACACTGCCGCATCCTCCCCCTCCTGAGCAGCCTGCGCAGCGCGCCGCTGCAAAGAGCCCTGCAAGGCAGGTTTGGCTGCAAGGGCCTAGAATCGCGCCTCGCATGTCTGCCGTCTCATTCCAATCCATCTCAAAGACCTACCAGACCCCCAAGGGGGCCTTCCAGGCGCTCAACCACGTGAGTCTGGACATCGAGGAGGGCGAGTTCTTCGGCCTGCTCGGTCCCAATGGCGCTGGCAAGACCACGATGATCAGCATCCTGGCCGGCCTGTCGCGCGCCACCAGCGGCCGCGTGCTGGTCCAGGGCAGCGACGTGCATGCCGACTATTCGGCCGCCCGGCGCAAGCTGGGCATCGTGCCCCAGGAGCTGGTCTTCGATCCCTTCTTCAACGTGCGCGAGGCGCTGCGCTTTCAGTCCGGCTATTTCGGTGTCAGGAACAATGACGACTGGATCGACGAGCTGCTGCACAGCCTGGGGCTGACCGACAAGGCCAACTCCAACATGCGCCAGCTGTCCGGCGGCATGAAGCGCCGCGTGCTGGTGGCCCAGGCCCTGGTGCACAAGCCGCCCATCATCGTGCTGGACGAGCCCACGGCCGGCGTGGACGTGGAGCTGCGCCAGACGCTGTGGCATTTCATCGCGCGCCTGAACCGCGAAGGCCATACCGTGCTGCTCACCACCCATTACCTGGAAGAGGCCGAGGCGCTGTGCAGCCGCGTGGCCATGCTCAAGCAGGGCAACATCGTCAAGCTCTCGACCATGTCGGAGTTGCTCCGTTCTGCCTCGTCCAATGTGCTGCAGTTCAAGACCGATGCCGCCTTGCCGCCGGCCCTGGCCGCGCGGGCACGGGTGACCGGCCGCATCGTGCAGATACCCGCCAACGACGCCAGCGATGTGGAACGCCTGCTCGCCGCACTGCGCGAGGGCTCCGTCGTCCCCGAGGACGTGGAAATCCGCCGTGCCGATCTGGAGGATGTCTTCATCCACGTGATGAACGAGCAGGGCCAGACTTCGCAGGGAGCTTCGGCATGAACGGCTGGCAGACCCTGCTCAAGAAGGAAGTGCTGCGTTTCTGGAAGGTCAGCTTCCAGACCGTGGCCGCACCCGTGCTTACGGCCGTGCTCTATCTGCTGATCTTCGGCCATGTGCTCGAAGGCCGGGTGCTGGTCTACGACCGCATCAGCTACACCGCCTTCCTGATCCCGGGCCTGGTGATGATGAGCGTGCTGCAGAACGCCTTTGCCAACAGCTCCTCCAGCCTGGTGCAGAGCAAGATCATGGGCTCCATGGTCTTCGTGCTGCTCACGCCGCTGTCGCACTGGGCGTGGTTCGGCGCCTACGTGGGAGCGTCGGTGCTGCGCGGGCTGCTGGTGGGCGTGGGCGTGTTCATCGTCACGCTGTACTTCGCCATTCCCGAATTCACGGCACCGCTGTGGATTCTGGTCTTCGGCCTGCTGGGTGCTGCGCTGCTGGGCACGCTGGGCGTGATCGCCGGCCTGTGGGCGGACAAGTTCGACCAGATGGCGGCCTTCCAGAACTTCCTGATCATGCCCATGACCTTCCTGTCGGGCGTGTTCTATTCCATCCAGTCGCTGCCGCCTTTTTGGCAAAAAGTCAGCCATCTGAACCCGTTTTTCTACATGATTGATGGCTTCCGCTACGGCTTCTTCGGCCAGAGCGACGTGTCGCCCTGGGTCAGCCTGGCCATCGTCGGCTCGGCCTGGCTGGCGGTGAGCGCCCTGGCCGTGCACCTGCTGCGCATCGGCTACAAGATCCGCGGCTGAGGTTTTTCCACAGGCTGCGGCGGGCGTTGTGCCCGCATTGTTGAATCCACCCATGAACAGGCGGCCGGCGCCCGGCGCCGCCGCCAACCAAGGCCATGCCACGATGCATGGCAGGAAAGCTTCCCCCATGACTGCAGACCAACTCAAGGAACTGATCGCCACCGGCCTGCCTTGCGAACACATTGCGCTGGAAGGCGACGGACGGCACTGGTTTGCCACCATCGTCTCGGCACAGTTCGAAGGCCAGCGCCTGCTGCAGCGCCAGCGACTGGTCTACGCCACGCTGGGCCAGCGCATGCATACCGACGAGGTCCATGCCCTGTCCATGAAGACCTATACGCCCGCCGAGTGGGCTGTCCAGGCCGGCCAGGCCTGAGTGCACAGCCCGGTCACGACGCTTCAGACTTTCTGCTGCAACTGGTCGATACGGCCCGTGCGGCATCTCCTTTTTCCCGATTTCCAGATTCAAGTCTGTCAGCCATGGACAAACTCCTGATTCGCGGTGGCCGAGCGCTGCATGGCGAGGTGACGGTCTCCGGCGCCAAGAATGCCGCCTTGCCCGAGCTGTGCGCCGCGCTGCTGTCATCCGAGCCCGTCACCCTGCGCAACGTGCCGCGCCTGCAGGACGTGGCCACCATGCTCAAGCTCATCCGCAACATGGGCGTCGGCGCCGAGCACGATGACAGCGGCACCGTGCGCATCAACGCCGGCTCTTTGTCCAACCCCGAGGCACCCTACGAACTGGTCAAGACCATGCGCGCCTCGGTCCTGGCCCTGGGTCCGCTGCTGGCGCGATTCGGCCAGGCCCGCGTATCGCTGCCCGGCGGCTGCGCCATCGGCTCGCGCCCCGTGGACCAGCACATCAAGGGCCTGCAGGCCATGGGCGCCGAGATCGTTGTCGAGAACGGCTACATGAACGCGCGCCTGCCCGGGAGCCTCAAGCGCCTGCAGGGTGCCCGCATCACCACCGACATGGTGACCGTCACGGGCACCGAGAACTTCCTGATGGCCGCCGTGCTGGCCGAAGGCGAGACCCTGCTGGAAAACGCCGCCATGGAGCCCGAGATCGGCGACCTGGCCGAAATGCTCATCAAGATGGGCGCAAGAATCGAAGGCCATGGCACCGGGCGCATCGTCATCCAGGGCGTGGAACGCCTGAGCGGCTGCGAGCACCAGGTGGTGGCCGACCGCATCGAGGCCGGCACCTTTCTGTGCGCCGTGGCCGCCACGGGCGGCAATGCGCTGCTGCGCAATGGCCGCGCCGACCATCTGGGCGCCGTCATCGACAAGCTCAAGGATGCGGGCGCCGAGGTGTCCGCCGAGGACGGCGGCATCCGCGTGCGCGCGGCCGGCAAGCTCAAGGCCCAGAGTTTCCGCACCACCGAATACCCGGGCTTTCCCACCGACATGCAGGCGCAGTTCATGGCGCTGAACCTGGTGGCCGAAGGCTGCAGCATGGTCACCGAGACCATCTTCGAGAATCGCTTCATGCACGTGGACGAAATGCTGCGCCTGGGCGCGCAGATCACCACCGACGGGCGCGTTGCCACCATCACCGGCAGCCAGTCGCTGTCGGGCGCGGCCGTCATGGCCACCGACCTGCGCGCCTCGGCCAGCCTGGTCATCGCCGGCCTCGTGGCCAAGGGCGAGACCCTGGTCGATCGCATCTATCATCTGGACCGCGGCTACGATCGCATGGAAGACAAGCTGCGCGGCCTGGGTGCCGACATCGAAAGAGTTTCCCAATGACCATCACGATTGCCCTGTCCAAGGGCCGCATCTACGACGAAACCGTGCCGCTGCTGGCCGCTGCCGGCATCTCGGTCACCGAAGACATTGAAAAGTCGCGCAAGCTGATCTTCGAGACCAACCAGAGCCACGTGCGCGTGGTGCTGGTGCGCGCCTCCGACGTTCCGGTCTACGTGCAGTACGGCGGTGCCGATCTCGGCGTGGCCGGCCTGGACTCGCTGATCGAGCATGGCGCCCAGGGCCTGTACCAGCCCCTGGACCTGAAGATCGCGCGCTGCCGCGTCAGCGTGGCCGTGCGCAACGGCTTCGACTATGCGCTGGCCGTCAAGCAGGGCGCCCGCCTGCGCATCGCCACCAAGTACCCCGAGATCGCGCGCAACTTCTTCGCCACCAAGGGCGTGCACGTGGACATGGTCAAGCTCTACGGCTCCATGGAGCTGGCCCCGCTGACCGGCATGGCCGACGCCATCGTCGACCTGGTGTCCACCGGCAACACGCTCAGGGCCAATGACCTGGTCGAGGTCGAGCCCATCATGGAGATCAGCTCGCGCCTGGTGGTCAACCAGGCCTCGCTCAAGCTCAAGCAGGCCCCTCTGCGCAAGATCATCGATGCCTTCGCATCGGCCATTCCCCAAGACTGAAGTCCTCTCCACCATGGAATACCAAGCCGCTCCCGCCCGCCTGTCCACGCTTGACGCCAACTTCGAACACGATTTTGCGCAGCGCCTGCATTGGTCGGCAGACACGGACGCGGCCATCGAGCAGCGCGTGGCCGACATCCTGGCCGATGTGCAAAAGCGCGGCGATGCGGCCGTGCTGGAGTACACGGCGCGCTTCGACGGATTGCAGGTGGACGGCATGACAGCGCTGGAGCTGACGCAGGCCGAGCTCAAGGCCGCCTTCGACAGCCTGGGCGACGAGCAGCGCGATGCGCTGACGGCCGCCGCCCAGCGCGTGCGCACCTACCACGAGGCACAAAAGCGCGCCAGCGGCGAGAGCTGGAGCTACCGCGACGCCGATGGCACCCTGCTGGGCCAGAAGGTCACGCCGCTGGACCGCGTTGGCATCTATGTGCCCGGCGGCAAGGCGGCCTATCCGTCCAGCGTGCTGATGAATGCCATTCCCGCCCACGTGGCTGGCGTGCAGGAAATCATCATGGTCGTGCCCACGCCGCGCGGCGAGAAGAACGCCCTGGTGCTGGCCGCCGCCTATGTGGCCGGCGTCACGCGCGGTTTCACCATCGGCGGCGCCCAGGCCGTGGCGGCCCTGGCCTACGGCACGGCAACCATCCCCAAGGTGGACAAGATCACCGGCCCCGGCAATGCCTATGTGGCCAGCGCCAAGAAGCGGGTGTTCGGCACCGTGGGCATCGACATGATTGCCGGCCCCAGCGAAATCCTGGTGCTGGCCGACGGCAGCACGCCGCCCGACTGGGTGGCCATGGACCTGTTCAGCCAGGCCGAGCATGACGAGCTGGCGCAAAGCATCCTGCTGTGCCCCGATGCCGACTACATCGCCGCCGTCCAGCGCGAGATCGACCGCCTGCTGCCCGAGATGCCGCGGCGCGCCATCATCGCCAAGAGCCTGAGCGACCGGGGTGCCCTCATCCTCACGCGCGACATGCAGGAGGCCTGCGCCATCAGCAACCGCATCGCGCCCGAGCACCTGGAAGTCTCCAGCAGCAACCCCCACCAGTGGGAGCCGCTGCTGCGCCATGCAGGCGCCATCTTCCTGGGGGCCTACACCAGCGAAAGCCTGGGCGACTACTGCGCCGGCCCCAACCACGTGCTGCCCACCAGCGGCACGGCGCGCTTTTCCTCGCCGCTGGGGGTCTATGACTTCCAGAAGCGATCCAGCCTCATCGAGGTCAGCGAGCAGGGCGCGCAGAGCCTGGGCCGCATCGCCTCGGTGCTGGCGCATGGCGAAGGCCTGCAAGGCCATGCGCGCGCTGCCGAAATGCGTCTGAAGTAGACGCTCGCTTCCTGTGGGATGAAGGCGCCGTCACCGAAAGGGGCGGCGCTTTTTGCTGCCTGAACGCTAGAGCAAGCGCGTCAAGAATTGACACGAAATCAGTGGGACACGAATTTCGTGTAGACTTGCATCCTGTGAAGAACCTCACCATCACCGTTGAAGACAGCGTGCTTGAATGGGCCCGCATCGAGGCTGCCAGGCGCGGCACCAGCGTCTCGCGCATGGTGGGCGACTTCATGGCCGAGATGCAGCGCCGCGAGGACGCCTACGAGCGCGCCTACCTGGCCTGGCGCACCGACGAGCGCGGCTGGGACGGCGGCCAGCCGTCATCCGAGCAGCCCGCCCAGCGCAGTGCCGCACTGCGTCGCGAGGGCCAGGCATGAACACCGTCTTCGTCGATACCTCCGTGCTGGTTGCTGCCGAAGACACGGGGCAGGGCGCCTTGCATGCAGCCGTGCTGCAGTGGCTGGACCTGCTGTGGCGCACGCGCAGCGGGCGCACCGGCAGCCAGTCTCTGTGCGAGTTCTATGAACAGGTCACCACGGCCGCCCAGCCTCTGCCGCAGGGCGATGCGCGCGCCGCCATCCGCCGCTACCAGACCTGGACGCCCTGGAAGACCGATGCCGCCACGCTGGAGACCGCCTGGGCCGTGCAGTCCCGCCACCAGCTGGCCTTTGGCGACTGCCTGGCCGTGGCCTGCGCCCAGCACAGCGGCTGCGAGCAGATGCTGACCCTGCACCTGCCGCACGGCGCCCAGTTTGGCGGCGTCGCCATGGTGCATCCGCTGCACCAGGCGCCGCTGCAGCAGCAGGCCTGAGCGGCTTCGCTGATGGATTTCCTCCCCCACCGACTCGTGAAAGTGTGCATGCCATGACAGCTTCCATTCCGCAGGTTCAGGCCCTGGCCCTGGAGCGCATCCGCGCCGATGTCCGCTCCATGCATGCCTACCATGTGCAGCCCTCGCAAGGCCTGCTCAAGATGGACACGATGGAGAACCCCTTCCGCCTGCCCCCTGAATTGCAGGCTGCGCTGGGCGAGCGCCTGGGCCGGCTGGAGATCAACCGCTACCCTGGCGAGCGCCAGGAAGTGCTCAAGGACATGCTGGCCCGCTACGCGCAGGCGCCGGCCGGCAGTGCCGTGCTGCTGGGCAATGGCTCGGACGAGATCATCACGCTGCTGGCCCTGGCGTGTGCCCAGCCCCATGCCGAGGGGCGTGCCACCATGCTGGCGCCCATGCCGGGCTTCGTCATGTACCCCATGAGCGCCAGGCTGCAGGGCCTGGACTTTGTGGGGGTCGAGCTGACGGCCGACTTCGAGCTGGACGTGCCCGCCATGCGCGCCGCCATTGCCGAGCACCGCCCCGCCATCACCTATATCGCCTATCCCAACAATCCCACGGCCACGCTCTGGGCCGAGGCCGATGTGCAGGCCGTGATCGACGCGGTCGGCGCCATCGGCGGCCTGGTCGTCATGGACGAGGCCTACCAGCCCTTCGCCCGCCGCAGCTGGGCAGAGAACATGCGCGCCGACCCGGCCCGCAACGCCCACGTGCTGCTGATGCGCACGCTCAGCAAGTTCGGCCTGGCCGGTGCGCGCCTGGGCTATCTGATCGGCCCGGCCGCCATCGTCGGCGAGATCGACAAGGTGCGCCCGCCCTACAACATCAGCGTGCTCAACTGCGAGACGGCCATCTTCGCGCTGGAGCACGAGGCACTGTATGCGCAGCAGGCCGTGGCCATCCGCGCCGAGCGCCAGCCGCTGATCGATGCCCTTGCCGCGTTGCCGGGCGTGGAAAAGATCTGGCCGTCCGAGGCCAACATGGTCTTGCTGCGCGTGCGCGATGCCGCGCGCGCCCAGGCCGAGATGAAGGCCAGGGGCGTGCTGGTGAAGAATGTCTCTGCCATGCACCCGCTGCTGGCCAACTGCCTGCGACTGACCGTGGGCACCCACGAAGAAAACGCCCAGATGCTGGCGGCCCTGAAGGAATCCCTATGAGCAATGCAGCTCCCGCACGCACCGCCGAGGTGCAGCGCAATACCGCCGAGACCCGGATCAAGGTCGCCATCAACCTGGACGGCACGGGCAAGGCCAGCCTGCGCTCGGGCATCGGTTTTCTGGACCACATGCTCGACCAGATCGCGCGCCATGGCCTGATCGACCTCGATATCGACTGCGAGGGCGACCTGCACATCGACGGCCACCACACGGTGGAGGACATCGGCATCACCCTGGGCCAGGCCTTTGCCAAGGCCGTGGGCGACAAGAAGGGCATCCGCCGCTACGGCCATGCCTATGTGCCGCTGGACGAGGCCCTGAGCCGCGTGGTCATCGATTTCTCGGGCCGCCCGGGCCTGCACATGGACGTGAAATTCACGGCCGGCAGCATCGGCCAGCTCGACACCCAGCTGGTCTACGAATTCTTCCAGGGCTTCGTCAACCATGCGGGCGTGACCCTGCACATCGACAATCTCAAGGGCTTCAACGCCCACCACCAGTGCGAGACCATCTTCAAGGCCTTCGCACGCGCCCTGCGCTTTGCGCTGGAGCATGACGAGCGCATGGCCGGCGTCATTCCCTCGACCAAGGGCGCTCTGTAAAGAGAATCGATTGACTCCGGCCAGAGCTTGATCTGACCGGGCAATCCAGCCGAAAATCCGACCGAACACGCGCCACACGCTATGAGTTTGACTGACAACACCGTCGCCGTCGTCGATTACGGCATGGGCAATCTGCGCTCGGTTTCCCAGGCCGTGCGCACGGCCGCCGCCGACTCCGGCTGGCAGGTCGTGGTCACCGCAGATCCCGAGGTGGTCCTGGCCGCCAACCGGGTCGTGCTGCCGGGCCAGGGCGCCATGCCCGACTGCATGCGCGAGCTGCGCGAATCCGGCCTGCAGGACGCCGTGCTGCACGCCGCTGCCAACAAGCCCCTGTTCGGCGTCTGCGTGGGCATGCAGATGCTGCTGGACCACAGCGACGAGGGCGATGTGCCTGGCCTGGGCCTGATCCCCGGCAATGTACGCAAGTTCGATCTGGCGGGCCGCGTCCAGGCCGACGGCAGCCGCTTCAAGGTGCCGCAAATGGGCTGGAACCGCGTGCACCAGACGCACAATGCCGGGCAGCCCCACCCGCTGTGGCGTGGAATTCCCGAAGACAGCTTCTACTACTTCGTGCACAGTTTCTACGCCGTGGTGCAGCAGCCCCAGCATTGCGCTGCTCAGGCCGACTACGGCGGGCGCTTTGCCTGCGCCATCGCACGCGATAATATTTTCGCCACCCAGTTTCACCCCGAAAAGAGCGCAGACCAGGGCCTGGCCCTGTTCCGCAACTTTCTGGGCTGGAAGCCCTGAACCCTCTTTCCCTCCCCGCACCGGCCGCTGCATCCCAGGCCTTCATTGCTCGCAAACCATCATGCTGCTCATTCCTGCCATCGACCTCAAGGACGGCCACTGCGTACGCCTCATCCAGGGTGATATGGACCAGTCGACCACGTTCGGCGAAGACCCGGCCATCATCGCCCGCCGCTGGCTCGACGCCGGCGCACGCCGCCTGCACCTGGTGGACCTCAATGGCGCGTTTGCGGGCCAGCCCAAGAACCTGGCGGCCATCAAGGCCATCCTCAAAGAGGTGAATGGCAGGATTCCGGTGCAGCTCGGCGGCGGCATCCGTGACCTGGACACCATCGAGAAATACATAGACGCCGGCATCAGCTACGTGATCATCGGCACCGCCGCCGTGAAGAACCCGGGCTTTCTGCAGGACGCCTGCAGCGCCTTCGGCGGCCATGTGATCGTCGGCCTGGACGCCAAGGACGGCAAGGTGGCCATCGACGGCTGGAGCAAGCTCACGGGCCAGGATGTGCACTCGGTGGCCAAGCGCTTCGAGGACTGGGGCGTGGAGTCCATCATCTACACCGACATCGGCCGCGACGGCATGCTCACGGGCATCAACATCGACGCCACCGTCAATCTCGCGCAATCGCTGAAGATTCCCGTCATCGCCTCGGGCGGCCTGGCGGGCATGGCCGACATCGAGGCGCTGTGCAAGGTCGAGGACGAAGGCATCGAAGGCGTGATCTGTGGCCGCGCCATCTACTCGGGCGACCTCGACTTCGCCGCTGCGCAGGCCCGCGCCGACGAACTCAGGGCCTGATCGGCTTTTGCTGCTGCCCTGTTCGCGGGCGCCTGTCCTGACAGGCGCCCGCGCTGCATTCGGCGCCGAAGGTGCCTGCGGTCTTTACGAGCAGGCAGGCATGGCCTGCCCGGCATTGGTGGCGCGCACGGTCTGCACAAAGGCATCCCAGTAGTTCGGCAGCCCGGCCCAGGGGTTGCCCACGCCGGTGCTGGGCTCGAACTCCAGCTGCGTCACATAGATCCATCCCGCCTGGTAGCGTGCCGAGGCGGCCGACTGCACGGCCGTCTGCATGGCCGCGCAGCCCGACACGTTGTGCACCAGCGAGGCCTGGTGGCTGTTGGGCAGCCCGTACAGCCAGTCAAAACTCGTCGTGCGCGGATCGTAGGTGGCATAGGTGGAGCCCTTGCCCTCGAACGTGGTCAGCACATCGGCCACATCGGCATAACCGGCCACGGGCACGAGGCCTGGATTGCCGATCACGATCAGGTTGGGATTCTTGGCCTTGATGTACTGATAGATGGTGCGGTAGAAGTCCAGCCGGTTGGTGGTGGCGGCCATCTCGTCAATGAAGAAGCCCTTGACCAGGCCTGCGCCGTAGTGGGTGAAATAGTTGTCGATATTGGCCTGGATGCTGGCCAGCGATCGCGTGCCCGTGCCATAGCTGGAGCTCACATAGCCCACCAACTGCCCGCCGGCGTTGGCAAAAGCGGTGGCGGCGCGCGTGATGTTCGCGTCCGGGCCACTGAAAATGCCGTTGGCCGGATTCAGGATGGCCGTCATCTGCACGGTCGGATTCGCCTGTGCGCTGGCCGTCAGCGCATTCCAGGCCGTGGCTCCCGTGCCGGTGGGATAGAAATACGTGGGTACCAGCACCCGCAGCGGCGCTGGTGCCGGGCGCAGATAGAAGGTCTGGGAAGCGCTGCCCGTGCGGCCTGCCACGGTGGCGCTGGCCTGCACCTGCTGGCGGCCCGGCGTGGCACCGGTCAGAGAGGCGGTTGCCACGCCGGAACTGGTCAAAGCCGAGGTGCTGACGCCTGTGGCTGCGCTGAAGCTCACCACGGTTCCATCGGCGGCATTCACGCCATCGGCCAGAACACTTGCACGCAGGGCCAGTGCCGAGCCTGCAGTCACCACATCCCTGGCGGCAGGGGCCGTCCATTGCACGGTGACCGTCGTCACTCCAGGCTGGCCGGTGCCGCCGTCACCGCCAGTGCCACCGCCAGCGTTGCTGTCACCACCGCCGCCTCCACCACAGGAGGCCAAAGAGGCGGCCAGGGCAAGCATGCCGAGTCGCAGGACAAGAGGAGAGGGGGCGGGGGAGCGTTGCATGACAGAGGAGGGCTGAGCAGGGAAGGGCTATATTCAAGCATGAAAGTTACATCTTCCTTTCCCGCGGTAACAGCTTTACCTTCGGACGCACAAGCTCCCGGTGCCTGCGCTGATGCATGGCAGGGCCTTCCTGCCATCCGCCTGCGCCTGGCCTGCGGCGATACCGCCCTGGTGGCCTTGCAAGGGGCGCAGCTGCTGTCCTGGCAGGCAGGTGGCGATGAGCAACTGTTCCTGAGCCCTCATGCCGCCCATGACGGCCACACACCCATACGCGGCGGCATTCCGGTCTGCTTTCCCCAATTCAACCAACGCGGCCCGCTGGTCAAACACGGCTTTGCGCGCACCCTGCCATGGCAGGCCGAGGCCGCGCAGGCACAGACGCTGGCGGGCGATGGCCTGTTCCTGCGCCTGCGCCTTGCCGACACGCCGCAGACACGCGCCGTCTGGCCGCATTCCTTCGAGACCTGGCTGGAAGTGACGCTGTTGCCCGGCCGGCTTGACGTGGAACTGGTGGTGCACAACCGGGGCGACACGCCTTTGGCCTTCACTGCCGCCTTGCACAGCTACCTGCGCGTGGCGGACGTGGAGCAATGCCGGCTGCAAGGCCTCGATGGCCTGCCTTACTGGGACGCCGTGGCTGACACCCACCCCATGCAGCAAGGCGAGGTGCGCTTTGGCGCAGAGCTCGATCGCGTCTACCCCCGCCCCGGGAAGACCATGGAACTGGCCGCGCCTGCCGGCGGCTTGCGCATCTCGCAGGATGCCGCCTGGAGCGAGACCGTGGTCTGGAACCCCGGCCCCTCGCTGTGTGCCCGCCTGGCCGACATGCCGCCACAAGGGTGGCGGCAGATGCTGTGCGTGGAGGCCGCCGCCATCGATGCGCCCGTGCATGTGGCGCCCGGCGCGCACTGGCGCGCGGCGCAGCGTTTGCACAAGCGGTAGTCCGGCACCCGCTCTTGAACGAAAAAGGCGCCTGTGAACCGGCGCCTTTTCCATGGGCTCGAAAGCCGGGTCAGCGGCGCTGCATGCGTTGTGCCGACTGCGCAGGACGCAGGCCCGGGGTGATCTGCAGCTCCACGGGGCCTTCGCCCCGGCGCACATCGAATTTCGCGGCCTCGCCGGGCTTGAGCGCGGCCACGGCGGTCAGCAGCTCGGACACGTTTCGGATGGGCTTTTCGCCCACCTGCACGATCACATCGCCCGGGCGCATGCCGGCCTGGGCCGCAGGGCCTGCCTGCAGCACGCCGGTGATGATCACACCGGAGTCGGCCTTCACGCCAAAGGTCTCGGCCAGCTCCGGCGACAGTTCATTGGGCTCCACGCCGATCCAGCCGCGCACCACGCGGCCATCCTTGACGATGCCGTCCAGCACCAGCTTGGCCGTGGACACGGGAATCGCAAAGCCAATGCCCATGCTGCCACCGGAGCGTGAATAGATGGCGGTATTGATGCCCAGCAGATTGCCGCTGGCATCCACCAGTGCGCCGCCCGAATTGCCGGGATTGATGGCCGCGTCGGTCTGGATGAAGTTCTCGAAGGTATTGATGCCCAGCTGACTGCGGCCCAGGGCGCTGACGATGCCGCTGGTCACCGTCTGGCCCACACCGAAGGGGTTGCCGATGGCCAGCACGCGGTCGCCCACGTCGATCTGGTCGGAATTGCCCAGAACGATGACGGGCAGCTTGTCCAGGGCGATCTTGAGCACGGCCAGGTCGGTTTCGGGATCGGTGCCGATCACCTGGGCCTTGGCCTGGCGGCTGTCGGTCAGCGTGACCTCGATGTCGTCCGCGCCCTCGACCACGTGGTTGTTGGTCAGGATGTAGCCGTCGGTGCTGATGATCACGCCGCTGCCCAGGCCTGCCTGCTCCTGCGTGCCCTGGTCGCCGAAGAAGAACTGGAACCACGGATCGTTGCTGCGCGGATGGCGCACCGCCTTGCTCGTGTTGATGCTCACCACGGCCGGCGCAGCCTTCTTGGCGGCAGGCGCAAAGCTGCCGGGGCTGACTTCCCCGACCGGCGTGGCCGGCGCTTCCAGCAAGGCAATGCCGGCGTTGCTGCGCACGGCTCCACGGCGCAGCCAGTCCGGCTGCAGCGTGGCGACGACGAAATAGGCAGCCACCAGGATGGTGACCGCCTGCGAAAACAGCAGCCAGGTGCGTTTCATGAAGTGTGGTGTTCTGTGCGGGAGTACAAGGCCTCATTGTGAGGCATGTCGTACACAGGGTGGCGGTGGGCGCGTTCGCTGGGGTGCTGGTGCCCGGTGAATCACCGAACAATCGACATTGCCATATCGGGATGTGTAGACATTCGACTTTCCCTGAAGCGCAAATAGCCGTTTCAATCTCTTTGTTGCTTCATTTGAAATAGGACAAGTCTTATTTAAATTGACTTGCCAATTATTTTTTCAGGTCACGATTTGATGCGGATGAGTGATCTCAATACAATCGCGGACCAATGAATAGAGCGGGGAGGGAGGGGATATGGAGTGGAGAGACTCGGGGAGGATTGCGCCCAGATGGCTGATGCTATTGGTTGGCGCCGTGTTTACCATTGCAGGAACCATCGGCATTGCCTTTGCACAGGCCGCGGATGCGGTATGTGCCGAAGTCAAGATTGTCATAGAGCAAAAACTCTCGCTGGAGCGCCAGGCGTTCGACGCCAGGATGGTGATCACCAATGGCCTGGCGGACCAGAAGCTGGAGAACGTCAGCATCACGCTGCAGTTCCTGGATGCGAACAACCAGACGGTGATCGCCACCACGGATTCCGCAGCCTCCGGAGCCCGCTTTTTCTACCGCACGGATGGGGTCGAGGGCATCAGTTCGCTGGAAGGCGGCACCATCGCCCCCAAGGCCGTGGCGAATGTGCGGTGGCTCATCATTCCCGCCGCCGGCACGGGCGGCCGCGATCCCCAGGGGGCGGTCTACTACATAGGCGCCAAGGTCACCTACACGCTGGACGGCAAGACCGACACCGTGGAGGTGGCGCCGGAGTCCATCGTCGTGCGACCCCAGCCTGAACTGGTGCTTGACTACTTCCTGCCCCGTGATGTTCCGGGTGACGATGCCTTCACACCCGAGGTCGAGCCTTCCGACCCCTTCACGCTGGGCGTGCGCATCAAGAACAGCGGAGGCGGCACTTCGCACAAGACCAAGATCGATACGGCCCAGCCCCGCATTGTCGAAAATCGACAAGGGCTGCTGGTCAATTTCCAGATTCTGAGCGGCTATGTCAACGATGCGCCAGCAGGCAAAAGCCTGCTGCTCGACTTTGGCGACATCGCGCCAGGATCGTCCATGCATGGGCGCTGGAACATGGTGTCCAGCCTGGCCGGCAAATTTGTCGAATTCGCGGCCGGATTCACCCATGCGGATTCGCTGGGCGGTGATCTGACGTCCCTGATCAAGGCCGTCAATACCCATCAATTGGTCCAGGATGTGCGTGTCGATCTTCCAGGACGCGACAAGGTCCGCGATTTTCTGGCCCTGGATGGAGATGTCTACCGCGTCTATGAATCCGATGGCGTGGATACCGAGGTCAGCGATCAAAGCCGATCCGCGCAATTCGTGCCCTCCGGTGCCACCGCCAGCCTGCAGTTCAATCCCGTGGCGAATGGCATGGCCTATGCGCGCGTGCCCGATCCCTCCAGGGGCACCCGTCTTCCCCGGCAGGTGGTCCGCTCCGACGGCTACGTCGTCCCTGGCGAAAACGTCTGGCTCTCCAGGCAGCGCAACGAGGACCTGAGTTGGAGCTATCACCTGAACCTGTTCGATGTGAACACCACGGGCCGCTACACCATCGGCCTGGTCGCTGGCGAGGCACAGGCCAGCATTGCCGGCACAGCCTTCGAGGACCGCAATGCCAACGGATTGCGAGATGCCGGCGAGCCCGCCATCCCCGTGCTCGAAATCAAGCTCACCGGCACCCGGGCAGGCACCGGGGAGTCGGTGCTGGCCATGGCCCACACCGATGCCCAGGGCCAATTCCGATTCGATGGACTGCTGCAGGGCAGCTACGCGCTGTCGGCTGCCGTCAGCGAGGGGCTGGTCGATGGCGCTGCCCTTGCGGGCACGGCGGGCGGCCAGTCCGCGCCGGGACGCATTTCGGGCATTGATCTGGCCACCGGTACGGCGGCTGCGGGTTATCTGTTTGCAAAGCGCTCCGCCAAGGCGACCGGGCCAGATCCCGAACCGGAAGCGGACACGGGCATCAGCGTGACGGCGGCACCGGCCACCATGGCCCGCGACGGCGGCTCCACGGTCACCATCACGGCACGCAATGCCGGGCCGGCCATTGCTGCCTCCACCGTCGTTAATGTGGACCTGCCCCAGGAGTTGGAGATCGCCAGCCAGTCGGCATCGGCGGGCAGCTATTCGCAGGGCCGCTGGACCCTGGGCGACATGGCCAAGGACTCCGCCCCCACCCTGGTGCTGCAGGTGCGTCCTGCGGCAGGCGCCACGGCCAGGGAATTCCTGCTGGCCGCGCGCATCGGCGCGGCCACCCGTGACCCCGTCACCGGCAACAACGCGGCCAGTACCCTGCTCATGCGCGAGCAGGAGGCCTCCGTGGCAGCCTCGCAGACCCTGGACCAGGGCCTGCGTGTGCTGGCCTATGCCGCATGCGGCGCCGACACCGCTTGCACGGACGGCAAGCGCCTGGCCCTGCAGGATCTGCTGGCGCAAGCCGAGGGTTCGGTGCAGTTGGCGGTCACGCCAGGTGAGTTCCGCAAGGCCTTGCGTGCCGGTGACTTCAGCGCGCTCTGGCTCCATGGATCGGTGGACGACCTGGTCGCTTCCCAGATGGAGGAAGTGCGGGCCGCCGTCTACCGTGGTGCCTCGCTGGTCATCGACGGCGCACCGGGCGCGTTGCCGGACAGCCTGGCCGACGTCTGGGGCGGCAGCCGTTCGGGCCAGCCACTGCCTGCGGGCGTCTCTGTGCACCTGGGCGATGCAGGCCTGGGCGATGCGGCGCTGGCGCTGCAAGGCCAGGCCTGGGCATTGCAGAACGAGGGTACAGGCTCGGAACTGGCCCGCTATGGCACAGGGCAGACCGCTGCATTGGGCGTGGCCCACGGCAAGGGCCAGGTGCTGGTGATCGGCTTCGATGCGCTGGCGCAAAGCGCGGTTGCGGTTTCGTGGAAAGACTGGACCAAGACCCGCTTCACTGCCCTGGTCCCGCCTGTGTCCGAGCCCATGCTGGCGCAATCCGCCGTGCGCGTCAGAACCAGCATCGCCAACCGCAGCACACAAGCCATTGCGCTGGAGCAGGCCATGACCCTGGCCAGCGGCATGAAGCTGCGCTCGTCCTCGCCGCAGGCCGTGGTCGATGGTGATCAGGCCAGGTGGTCCCTGGAGCCTGCTTCCCAGGCCGAGCTGCGTGTGCAGGCCTGGCTGGATCTGCCAGGCACCTCGCTGGCCACCACGGTCGAGACGCAGTTGCGCAAATCCGGCGACAAATCGCTGGTGGACCGCTGGTCACAGCCGGTCGTCGTCATCGCGGAAACGCAAGCCGCCGCTAACACCCGGGCCGCAGTGGCTGCGCTGGTGCAGGCCACGGCAGACCAGCGGCAGGCCGCCGAGGCATTGCTGGACCAGGCCCGGGTCGCCATGGAGCAGCAAAAGCCGGCCCAGGCCATCTCGGCCCTGGTGCAAGTCCAGCCCCTGCTGAGGGCGCTGCCATCCCACGGCACCCGGAATGTGGCACTGCAATCGCTGGCGCAGTGGATAGGCCTGGTCGCCGCTCAGTGGCAAGACGAGCCCGCGCGCGATTGGGCGCTTTCCATTGTGTCCGGCGATCTGCAGTCGGCTCGGCTGGAGCAGTCCTTTGCGCTGCCGCTGCAGGTGCGCCTGCAGACGGCGGGTGGCAACCCGGTGGCGGGGCAGGAGGTCACGTTCGACGCACCCGCCAGCGGGGCCTCCGCGCGCTTTGCCGGCGGCAGCCGCCAGGCGCGTGTGCTCACCGACGCACAGGGCCTGGCACGCAGCCCGGCGCTGACCGCCACTGGCGCTGCGGGCAGCTTCACCGTATCTGCCGGCGTCGATGCCTTGCCTGGCGGCGTGCGCTTCACGCTGGACAACCTGGACGGCACGGCGCCCGTGCTGCGCATTGTCAAGCTGACAGGGGATGGGCAGACGGCCACCGTGGGGACGGCCTATGCGGCACCCGTGCGTGTCCAGGTCACCGATGCGCAGGGCACCGCCATGGCTGGCCACGCCGTGGTCTTTGCGCTGCCGGACAGCGGAGCGAGCGCCGTGTTTGACGGTGGCACGCTCGCGGCGCAGGCCGTCACCGATGGGGGCGGCGTTGCCGCGTCGCCCGCTCTTCGAGCCAATGGACTGGTCGGCGCATTCGAGATGCGCGTGACGGCGGCCGGTGCGGGCGAAGCCTTGCGTGTGTCCCTGCAAAACCAGGCCGCACCTGTGGGCGGCAAGGATGTGGCCCTGCCTACACCCAGCGGCTCCGGCACGCTGAAAGCCTCGGTGGCGGGCGGTGGCGCCAACTGCCGCTTCAACCCGGACAAGACGGCCGTGCGCAAGCCCGAAGGCTGGCTGCCGCTGTTCAACGTGCTGTTCTTCCCGCATGGCGTGTTCGACTACGAACTCACCGGTTGCGACGTCGGAAGCACGGTCACCGTCACCACCGAGTGGCCCAACCTGTTCGGCATCAGCAGCTACCTGAAGTACGGGCCTGTGCCCCATTCGCGGGGCCGCAGCATCTGGTATGCGCCCAGGAACCTGTCGATCAGCGGCAACCGCATCAGCTACACCATCACTGATGGCCAGTTGGGCGACGACGACCTGCAGGCCAATGGCGTCATCAAGGACCCGGGCGGCCCCGTCATTCAGTCCGGGCCCTTGCCTGGGGATCAGTTGACGGCGGTTCCTGGGCTGGAGGCGGCGGGCCTGGCTTTGTTGTCCGCTCTCATGGCTTTCGGCGCCTGCCTGCAGCACAAGCGCCGGCGCGCCGCCCGTGCAGGTGCGGGGATGGATGCATGAAGCTGCTCCGTTTTCCGGGCGCCGTCCTGGCGCATGCACTGGCGGTGTGCACAGCCGTCCTGGCGGCTGCGCCATTGCAGGCGCAGACCGATGCTGGGCCGCAGTCCTGTCGCGCAGATGCCCATGCCGTACGGCAAGCAAGGGCCGACGATACCCCCGTGGCATGGCCCCGGCAGGCGCAGCCTCTGGCGTTGACCCCTTCCTGCTGGATGAGTCCGGACGAGTGGCGCAGGCGCCTTGCTGCGCCCGGCCCGCAGGTGGCCATGCTCGTTGACGTGCGGCCGGCGCAGCACAGGCGCGCATCGCCCGTCACGCAGGCCATGCAGATGGATTTGCAGGAGTTGCAAGGCAAGCGCTTTCTGATGCCCGAGGAGGTCATCCTGCTGGGCACCGGGCTCGACCATGCGGACCTTGACGCGGCATGCCGGCAATTGCGCAGCCAGGGCTTTGTCGGTGTGAAGGCCTTGCTGGGTGGCGCGGCGACGGTATTGCCTCCCATGGCTCCGACCGGCTTGCAGGACCTGTCCGCCAGCGACTGGATCGCCAGTATGGGGCAGGGTCTGGCGTGGACGGTGCTGTCCCTCAGCAAGGCCCTGGATGCATCACCTGCTGTGCAGTCACCCGTTGATGAACAACAAACGCACCGGCTGGTCGCCACACACGATCTGGCTATCCAACTGAACGCCATAGCCAGCCGCAAGGCACGCGGCGACCAGCCAGGAATCTCCGCGTCCCGGGCCTTGGTGGTCATAGCCGATGCTTCGACGGAGCCTGAGTTGCGTGCCCGATTGGCAACGCAACAGGCCTCTTTGGGCCACCGGCCTGACGCAGTGCCCGTGTACTGGCTGCGGGGTGGCTGGCAGGCCTACCAAGCACAGGTGGCGAGCATGCAGGCCGTCGCAGCAACGGCAGGCCACCGGCTTCAGGCGGCATGCGGGCGGTTTTGAAAACCAGATTTACAAGATTGCGAGGGGCAGATGTTGGTGCAGAAAAAAATGGCCATTGCTTATTGGGTGTTGAGGGTTTTTTTGGGTGTCCATGTAGTCGCGGGAAAACTGATGGAGTGCCTTGCGGTGATGATCTGCGGTGTCATCTCGAAAATTCTTGGACCAATTATTTGTGCAACCACGGTGTTTCGTAATCTATTGGTTCTATTTCTGATTTCAATTTTCACCTCCATGGGGAGTGCTGGACAAGGAATTGATACGGGGTTGCGCGGCGACGATGTCGCTGCAGGAAAGTTTCCCATAGGTTTTGAATTCGAATATTTCGGTAGAAAATATACTGAGTTCTATGTAACGACAAATGGCTTGCTCAGTTTTGATAACAAGACTACGGCATATGCAAACACCTGTCTTTCCCAGACTTCCCTGGGTGATACGATTTTTGTCTATTGGGATGATCTTCGTACGGATGTTTCGGGGCAGGCAGGTGGAATGATTCATTATCTGACGCAAGGCGAGGCACCCAGGAGAAAATTGGTGGTTCAATGGACGAACATGTACTTCTATGGCACGAATTTGCCTATGGGTACTTTCCAAGTTGTTCTACATGAGGAAGCTAATGAAATAAAGTTCCAATACAGATATCTGCTGGGTACGGAGAGTAATGGCAAATCTGCAACGATAGGCATCCAGGGGCGACACAGCGAAAGAATCGAAGTCGGCTGCAACAAGGAAAATTCAATTCGTCCAAGACAGGGATTTTCCTTTGTCCTGAATGATGATGGAAAGTTTTTATTGAAGGAGAGCGAGTATGATTTTCAGGATATCTCGGGGCTTACACTCACAGCTCCTTCGGTAGAGGCCGTTTTTACGAATAAATCGCCGAAATGGTATTGGCATGCCTTGGGGTTGATGAATACCTACGAGGTGGAGGTGCAAAACTCAAGAAATGAAGTGGTTTATTCGGGTGATGTGGGAAATTCTCTGGATTTTTCATGGCCTGAAGAAATCGTAAATGGGGAGGCATACCGGCTGAGAGTACGGGGTAGCATCAATGGCGGAGGTACATGGGAAGAGTGGTCTGGATTTTCTGAGCAGGTCAAGATCGACTTGGATCCTCCCGAAGTTTCGGCACGGATCATTCAGAAAGATGCCGGGAAATCAGTGATTTCTTATAGTGTGGTGGATCTTGGTTCGGCTCTAAGGGGCGGAACTGTAAAGATTTCACATGATGCTGCTCATGCCAATCCTGCAGTGGAGCAGGCTGTTGGCATTGGTGAAAGAGAGTTTGTATTTGAGTTTCCGCCAGAAAAAAGCAAGATATTCGCAAGGCTGGCTTTTTCTGATGTAGCCGGGAATCTGGCGGAAGTAGATATTGAGTTCGACGTTCTGTCTCAGCCAGTTATTTTGCAGCCGCTTGAAAATTCCATAATCCAGGGGCCTGCGCTGCAGATCTCGGGTGTTGCCAAGAACAGCCAAGCAGTTTCCGTCTTCCTGGATGGGAGGGAAATCACATCCAATATTCCTGTGGACATGGATGGCAGATTTTCCTATGGACCCCACCGTCTGAGTCAAAGAGGCGAATATGACATCTTTGCGGTGGGGAGAAATGGCGATAGTTCCAGTGGGGTTGGGCAGGGTACAAAATTCTCTTATATACCTGCTCCTCCGCAGATCAGTGCCACCTTTGCCAACGCAGCACTGGAACCAAGCGCGACCATACGCGAGCCAGGCGAATTGGCCGTGTCCGCGCAAAGCCCCATCGGCATTGCCAGCGTCAAGGCCACCATCAACGGCCTGCAAGTCTTCGAGCGCAGCGGCGGCAATATCAGCCCGTTCAGCCACAGACAGTTCATCGACTTTGCGCAACTGCCCAATGGCGCGCACCGGTTCGGCATCACCGCCACCGATGTGGACGGGGTTTCCTCGGCGCTGGACATACCGTTCACGCTCAGCCTCAGCGCGCCGCCTGCCCCTGTCATTGCGCAGCCCGTCAACAACGCACAGGTGTCCACGCCGCAACTGGCCGTCTCCGGCACGGCCATGGCGGGCTCGCAGGTGCAGCTGTATCTGGGCGGACAGGCTGTGGGCACGCCGATGGCCGTGCCAGCCAATGGCAGCTTCTCCACCACCCTGACCCTGCCCGCCGAAGGCACCCACCGCATCGAGGCCACGGCCAGCAATGCGCGCGGCACCGGCCCCCGCAGCGCGGCGGTTGCCGTGACCTATGCCATCGCGGCTCCGACGGTGAACTTCACCATGCCGGGCCAGGATGCAACCGTTGTCGGCAGCACGGCCGTCGGTGTCGCCGCCTCGGCACCTGGCGGTATTGCCAAGGTCGATTTCTTCGCCAACGGCAGCCTGATCGGCTCGGCCACGCAGGCTCCGTACAGCGTGCAGTGGGATACGTCGGGCGTGGCCAACGGTGCCCTCACGCTCAGGGCCGTGGCCACCAGCAAGGCAGGCAAGACCGGTGAAGCCACGCGCTCCGTCACCGTGAACAACAAGCCGCCCGAGCCAGAGCAGCCCAAGACGCCCTACACGGGCACGGTCAGCTCCGTCAGCCCGGCGGTCTCGTACGGCGCGCAACGCGTCGTCATTGCCGGTGCCGCCGTGTCACGCGCCAGCGGACAGCCCATGCCCAACGCGGCATTGCGCATGGTGCTGGACATCTCGGGCTTCAAGCGGCGCATAGGCATGGCCACCGACGACAGCGGCCAGTACCGCTACGAATTCGTGCCCACGGCCAATGACAACGGCACCTACATCGTCTCCGTCATCCACCCGGAAGAAACCGCCACCACAGAGCAGGGGCGCTTCACCATCAACCGCCTGAGCTTCGACCTGGCCAGCTACCAGCTCACCGCGCCGCGCGGCTTTGCCGCCAGCATCACGGTCAATGCGCGTGCCAGCGCGGGCACGGGCGCCACCGGCGTGCGCTGGGCCGTGATTCCCGCACAGCAGCCCGGCGGCAGCCTGCCGCCGGGCATCAGCGTGGAGCCGGGTGCGCCGGTCAATGTGGCCGCAGGCGCCTCGGTGCCCATGGTCATCCGCTTCACGGGCAGTGCATCGGCCCGGGAGACGGGCACCGTCGTGCTCACGGCCTACGCCAGCGAGACAGGGGACACGCCCCGGGGCAGCTTCACCATCCACTACCGGCTGGTGCAGGCCCTGCCCGAACTGTTTGCCAAGCCCACCTACATAGAAACAGGCGTGCAGCAGGAAAAGACCGTCACCGAGAGCATCACCATCGGCAACCGTGGCCTGGTGGCGGCCCAGGACGTGAAGGTCCAGCTGGTGGACAAGGATGGCAAGGCCGCGCCTTCCTGGATCTTCCTGTCCAGCGCCAGCCATATCGGCGCCGTGGACGTGGGCGCCCAGGTGCCCATCCAGGTCACGGCCAGCCCGGGCAAGGACGTGGCCGATGGCATCTACACCTACCGCCTGCAGATCACGGCCAGCAACCAGGGTACGGGCACCATTCCCGTCTCGGTGGCCGTCACGCAAAGCGGGCAGGGCGGGCTGAGCTTCCATGCCACCGACCTGTTCACGGAAACGCTGGACGCGGGCGGCAAGCCCATACCGGGCGTGGCCAACGTGCGCATCCGCCTGCAAAACGATGCCGTGCTCACCTATCTGCGCACCCTCACCACGGACGCGCAGGGCAAGGCCGTGCTCACCGACCTGCCGCCCGGCACCTACACCTACCGGGCCAGCGGCCCGCGCCATGCCGACAGGTCGGGCCGCATCTTCGTGCGCCCGGGCGTCACCACCTCGGAGCGCGTGCACCTGCAGTACCAGACCATCAGCATTGACTTCAGCGTGACGGAAACCACCATCAAGGACGAATACCAGATCACCCTGGAAGCCACCTTCCAGACCCAGGTACCGGCCCCCGTGGTGCTGCTGGAGCCCCTGTCCATCAACCTGCCCGAGCTGCAGGTGGGCGAGGAATTCACGGGCGAGCTGACGCTGACCAACTACGGCCTGATCCAGGCCGACAAGGTCGCCTTCACGCCGCCGCAGTCCGACGAGTACTACCGCTACGAATTCCTGGCGGACATCCCCAAGACCCTGGCCGCCAAGCAGCGCGTGGTTATTCCCTACCGCATCACGGCCGTCAAGCTGCACCCGCGCAGCATGGGCTTCACACAGGCACGCACGGCGGAGATGGGGGCGGTGCAGAGCCTCGTGGTGAATGCGCGCAATGCGGGAAGCTGCTCGTCCTATGCGAAATGGGCCACCACGGAATGCAGCTGGGTCTGTGCCAACGGTGAGGAAGAGACGCGCACCAGCACCAGCACCTTCAGCCGGCTGGTCGGGGGCAGCTGCGGCTCGGGTGGCTCGTCCGGTGGAGCGGGCGGAGGCTGGGGAGGCATTGGAGGTGCGGGCGGTGCAGGCGGATGGGGAGGCGGCGGTGGCAGTGGCGGAACCCCGCTGCCGCTGGCCCCCGAATGCACACCCACCTGCCGTGGCCAATGCTGCGCAGGCGGCGGCGCCGGCCCCGGTGGGGGCGGAGGCGATTTCCGCTGACGCGCAGAGCATTCATCACACATCAGCTGCGCCCGGGCATCGCCCGGACGTCGGCCCCAGAGATGCATTCAACAAGGCAAACGATTCGCGAGACGAGAGGGAAAGAAATGAGAAACAGAAACCATGCTGTCCACGGCTGGCTGTGCGCAGTACTGACGGCAGCAAGCCTGCTGCCATCGATGGCCAACGCGCAGGACTATTCCGGCCCCAGCGCCTTCACCCGCCCAGGCGACCCCGGCTACTCCCTCACCACCCAGGCCAGCGAACCCCAGGTGCGCTGGATCAACGGCGAATACACCGAAACCCACCTCGACCTGCGCGTACAGGTCCTGGGCGGCCCGCTGGACATCGTGCGCAGCTGGAGCCAGGGCCGCTGGTGGCTCAACCCGGCCTGGGCGCCTTTGAACTTTGAACTCGATCCCCTGGGCCGTGACGCCCGGCTCATCGAGCGCGCGGGTGTCCTGTACGAGCGCAGCGGCCAGGCCGACCTCTACATCGCCAAGGGCAAGAACAACGCGCCCGTCTTCATCAAGCGGCTGGCCGAAGGCGGCAGTGCCCAGAACCCCTTGGCACAGTGGCGCTGGTACGACCGCCTGGGCAACAGCATCGACTACGACGCACAGGGCCGCATCCTGGGCTACGCCAACACCAACGGCATCAGCGTGCGCTTTGCCTACGACAGCGCCACGCGGGCCCGCATCCTGGACCACCACGGCGGCACCGTCTACACGGCCACGCTGACCAATGGCCTCATCACCCGCATCGAAGACCGTGCCGGGCGCAGCGTCAGCTACCAATGGAGCGGCCAGCTGCTCACCCAGGCCACCGACGTCATGGGCCAGCGCTGGAGCTACACCTACGACGGCAACGGCCAGCTCACCAGCCGCACCGACCCCCTGGGCGCCCAGGTCACGGTCCAGTACAGCCAAAGCATTCCCGCCCCCGCACCGCTGCTCACCCTGGGCGCCGCCGGCAAGGTCCTGGACCCCACGGGCACCAGCGGCACCACCAGCAAACTCGCCAACCTCTGGGGCGGTGGCCGCGTCGGCAAACTCGATGCCCAGGGCTGCGCCTCCACCGGCAAGAACCAATACCTGCGAGAAAAACGCCAGTTCCTCGTCACCTACCTGGACTGCCGGGGCAACACCACCGTCTATCTCTACGACCGTGAAGGCAATGAACTGGAGCGAACCTTCAACGGCAAACCCGCAGCCAAAACCCTGTGGGACGGCAACTACCAGACCCGCGCCATCGATGCACGGGGCCTGACCACCACCACCAGCTACGACTACAACTACCAGCCGCTACGCATCGCCCACCCCGATGGCAGCCTCGACCAATACGAATACGAGCCTGTGCGCGGCCTGAAGACCAAACACATCAACCAGGGCGGCATCACCAGCACCTGGAGCCATGACGACAAGGGCCGCGTCACCATCTGGACCCAAGCCCTGGGTCGGCCCGAACAGCGCACCACGCGCTACCAGTACGACAGCTACGGTCAACTGACCAGCCGCAGCACCGGCGCGGGCGACGGTACAGGCGAAGACAGCAGAACCATCAGCTACCGCTACGACAACAACGGCAGCCTGATCGAAGCCACGGACCCGCTGGGCCACAGCAGCCAGGCCAGCTACGACGCCAGGGGTCTACCTGCAACGCAGACCGACGCCCTGGGCAACACCACCACGCTGGGCTTTGATGCAGCAGGCCGGCTGACCCAGGCCAGCAATGCCCTGAACCAGACCACAAGCCACGAATACGATGCCAGAGGGCGAAGGACGAAGAGCACCAGTGCAGCAGGCCGAACAAAGCAAACCCGCTACGACCCGCAAGGTCGAGTCATAGAAACCATTGCCCCGGGCCAGACCCAAGGCGCAGGCACGCGCATCACCTACGACAACACGGGCCTGCCCCTGAGTACCACAAGCCCCAGCGGTCTTGTCACGCAGACCACCTACGACCACCGGGGCCGCATCGCCAGCAGCATCGATGCGGCAGGCAACGCCATCACCTACGAATACGGGGAAGACGAAACAGCACAGGCCGGCCTGCTCACCGCCACGCAGTACCCCACCTACAAGGAAACCTACCAATACGACCAAATCGGCCGGCAAACCTCAGTCACCCAGCATCTAGCGAACCCCTCGACCCCGGACCAAACCCGCACCCAGCACCAGCAATACGACAGCCTGGGCCAGAGGGTCGCCACCATAGACCCCGCAGGCCGCACCACCATCTATGAATACGACGGACTGGGCCACCTCGTCAAAACCATCGACCCCATGGCCCAGGCCACCAAGCAGACCTGGAATGCCCATGACCAGCTCACCAGCTTGACCGACGCCAAGGGCAACACCCACCGCTTCGAATACGACAAGGCAGGGCGCCTGATCAAGGAAACCCGCCCCATGGGCGGCGCCATTCTGTATGCCTACGATGCCGCAGGCCAACTGACACAACGCACCGATGCAGGCGGCAACACCCGCAGCTATGCCTATGACAAGGCTGGCCGTATGGTGCAGGAAGAGCACCAACTGGGCGGGAAGGAAACAGACCAGCACGTCACCTACCAATACGACGCCGACAGCCTGCTCACGACTTACGAACAAAAGGACGGCCAGCAAAACTTGATCAGCAGCGCGATCTACGACAAAGACGCCCAAGGCCGCACCACGCAAAACAAGGTGACTTACGGCAAGGTTGATAACACAGGTAGCTTCAGCTTCACGGTGGGTCAAAGCTACAACGCCGACGGCCAACTTGCCGGCCACAGCTACCCCGATGGCAGCGCAGGCCAATACAGCTACGACAAGGGGGGCCGCCTGAGCCTGGTCACGCTGCCCGATCAGAGCCAGATTCGCTACGGCAACTACCAATGGCTCACGGCCACACGCATAGAAACACCGGGTGCCACCAAGACAATCAGCGTGGATGCGCTGCAACGGCCGCTGTCCATCGAAGTGAAGAACGCTGCAGCCGAACTGCTGGCCAGCCGCCACTACCAATACGACAAGGCAGGCAACATCACCCAAATCGACAGCGATCTGGGCACCACCGAGTATGGCTACGACAACCTGGACAGGCTGACCAAGGCTGCACCAGACCAGCCACTCAAGGACCTGGGTCTGCCCACCGAGCAATACCAGTACGACGCCGTACACAACCGCACCTTTAGCGGCCACCAGGTGGGGCAGTGGAGCTACAACGCGGACAACCAGCTCACAAACTACCCCAGGCTCAAGCCCTTCGATGCAACAGCGCAACCCGTGCAAACGCAGGTGGAGTACTCACCTCAGGGCCACACGGCCAAGGAAAGCAGCGACAAGGGCGAAAAGACTTACGGCTACAACGCGGCAGAACGTCTGATCCGCTATGCCAGCACAGCGGCAGGCCATAACACGCCGAGCATTGAAGCCAGCTATCGCTACGACCCCTTGGGACGGCGCATATCCAAAGAAGTCAAGGAAGGCCAGGCTACCAAGGTCATCTACTTCTTCTACAGCGACACGGGACTGCTGGGCGAGACCGACGAACAGGGGCAGATGACTAGGGCGTATGCCTTCGATCCGCAGAAAGCGCAGCAGGGCCTATGGAGCACAGCGCCAATCTGGCAGGCGGAGGTCAGTGAGGCAAAATTAAGCAATAAGGACACCAGCATCTATTATTTACATACAGACCATCAAGGAACTCCATTGATTGGGACAGATAATCGTGGCGTCCTGAGTTGGTCCACTGTATCGGAGGCTTTTGGTGCTACTGGAATAATGAAAATTTCAAGAATAGTAGTAAATCAGAGATATCCTGGTCAATACTATGATGCAGAAACAGGGGATCATTATAATTTAAAAAGAGATTATCGATCTACGATTGGGCGATATACGAGTATGGATCCAATGAGCTTTGAGGGTGATGAGAATTTTTATGTATATGGTAGAAACAATTCGTTAATATATACAGATCATTTTGGAGGGGCTGCACAAGCATGCGCGTTAAATCCAGTTGGTTGCGGTAGATTGGTAATTTCAGTGGCAAAGCTGATTGGTGGAGCTTGCACAGCTGCAGTTACTACGGTTGGTATTTGGATGCTGAGTAGCGGCTCGGACTCTTTGACAGATGAGCAGGTTGCTGAGAAAAATGATGAAAGGAGGAGTTATAAGTATATTTGTGAACGATGGCCTAATCCAAATGATAAAGAATCTGATATTTGTGCTTGGGCTGAGTGGGAGAAAAAAAGGGTCAATAAGTGTGTGGAAATGAGAAAAAATGGGATGTTAAGTGGGGGGTTAAACATAATCAGCAAGTCTATGACGATTTAAGTAATAGACTTAAATCAATAGAAAGAACGCTGAATTCTCCAAAATGCTGCAAAAGTTGTGGTTAATATGAATGAAAATCTTGAGATTTTTGGAGGTATATATTTTGATAGAAAAAATCCATTTTTGGAAAAATTAGATATATTGAAAGTTAATGACGAATTTATTAAGGAGTTGTTAATATATGCAACGCAGCAAAAAAAGGAATGGGCCATAATAGCCTTATTAAAGCATGGGGCATCAGTTGATACAATTCTTCTTGGGGGTTCTTCATTAATTAACTACGCTTCAGCAGCAGGGATGTTGGATTTGTTGAATTATCTTTTATCCAATGGATTTGATGTAAATCATGTTGATGAGGATGGGGCGACACCTTTATATGATGCCCTTGTTGAAGGTAACTATTTGGTGGCTAAGGCGTTAATTCGTAAAGGGGCTGATGTAAACTTTCGTTCGATGGGGGTGACTCCAGCAGAATACATCGAAAGAAAAGGATTGAAAAAAATAATTGATATAGAAAATGAATGATGGATATTACTTGATAAGTACGTCGGCTATAAATACGGTATTTCGCGAGGCCAAAGCTACAACACCGATGGCCAACTGGTCAGTCATACCTATCCTGATGGTAGTGCAGGCCAATATCGCTACGACAAGGGTCGCCTGAGCCTGGTGACCCTGCCCGACCAGAGCCAGATCCGTGACGGAAACTACCAATGGCTCACGGCCACGCGCATAGAAACACCGGGTGCCACCAAGACAATAAGCGTGGATGCGCTGCAAAGGCCGCTGTCCATCGAAGTGAAGAACGCCGCAGCTGAGCTGCTGGCCAGTCGTCACTACCAATACGACAAGGCAGGCAACATCACCCCAGATCGACAGCGACCTGGGCCAGACGCAATACGGCTACGACCCATTGGATCGTTTGACCAAGGCCGCGCCAGATCAAAAGCTGCAGGACCTGGGCCTGCCCACGGAGCAATACCAGTACGACGCCGTGCACAACCGAACCTTCAGCGGTCACCAGGTGGGCACCTGGAGTTACAACGCGGACAACCAGCTCACAAACTACCCCAGGCTCAAGCCCTTCGATGCAACAGCGCAACCCGTGCAAACGCAGGTGGAGTACTCACCTCAGGGCCACACGGCCAGAGAAAGCAGTGACAAAGGCGAAAAGACTTACGGCTACAACGCTGCAGAGCGCTTGACCCGCTACGCCAGCACGGACGCAGGTCACAGCACTCCGAACATCGAAGCCAACTATCGCTACGACCCCTTGGGACGGCGTATCTCCAAAGAGGTCAAAGAAGGCCAAAACACTAAGGTCATCTACTTCTTTTACAGCGTTACGGGGCTACTGGGCGAAACCGGTGAGCAGGGGAAGATGACGAGAGCCGATGCTTTTGATCCTCAGAAGGCGCAGCAGGGACAATGGAGTACAAGCCCGATCTGGCAGGCTGAGGTCAACGAAGCGCAATTGACGAACAGGAACACCAGTATCCACTATCTGCACACGGATCACTTGGGGACGCCGGCTCTAGGAACAAACAAGCAGGGAGAAATCACGTGGAAAGGGGTAGCCGAGGCGTTCGGCGCCACAGGGGCATTGCAGCAAAGCCAAGTGAAGATGAATTTGAGATTTCCAGGGAAGTATTTCGACGTTGAATCTGGAGAGATTTACAATTACGAGAGAAATTATAAATCTGAAGTGGGGCACTATATCGAAAGTGATCCAATTGGAAATAATGGGGGCCTTAATTTTTATGTGTATGGTTTTGCAAACCCATTATTTTATACGGACTACTATGGAACTCTCTCCATATCTTGGAATACGCGTTGGCTCAGAGATCTAAATGAAAATCAATGCATTGAGGCATTCCCTGGTGCTGGTTGTCATAGATATCCTGAAGACTCGAGAACATTGGCAGTCGCTGTGATGGACGGCATGGAGGTCCGGGCTCCATGCAAAAAGGATTGTGGGACAGATGCTTGGCACTTAGATCAATATATGGTGAATTTAACGTTCGCTGTTCATTTAAGAGAGAATTACGTGGACTTCAAATGTAACTTGGCATGGATTCGCCGTGCAGAAATGGATCACATCTCTGACTATCTGAATTGGGTGAGGCAGAAGTCGACTGCAATGGCACAAAGCGTTGAGGATTCAAGAAAAAATATTAGCTTCGGAAGCCTTGAGTCCTGCATTTTAGAAAATTCCTCTGCCATGAGATCAGCATTACAAAGTTCATTTGGGGACGTGTTGAATTCAACAATTCAGGCGCACGATGTAAGTCGACGGCATACATGTGGAGATAAAGGACAAAGACCATGAAATCAAGAATATATTTTTTGTCTTTTGTTTTTATGATTATTTTTTATCGACCAGCGTTTTCCGGCGTGATCGAAGTTCTAAATATTACGTCCGTGGTATGCAGTAAGAAGAACTATAATTCATTGGTTGTGAAGTTTGATATATTGAATCGTGGGGGTGAATTTGATTTTTTCTTCAACAAAAAGGACAGGGACAATAGATTGATTGTAAATCCTCCAAGTGTGTCAGGGGAATTTTTTGGAGATGATGGGAGGCACTATTTTTTTCCTCTTCCTGGATCATTTGATGGATATGGTGATAAATTTATATCCATAAAAAACGGAGAAAAAATAAGAATTTCTTCTGAGATTTTCAATTTCAATAAAACTCCAGTTCTTAAAGGAATTTTGTTGATGAAATTTCATGATAAAAATGGATCTATTGTGTTTAATAGAAAGATAACAGTAAATTCACATGAAGCAGATTGTTAGGGAGTTCTCCCTGAACAACTCGAAAGTCGTTGATCTGATCCGCGGTTGTTCGGGTTGATCGGCAAAGCATTTGCAAGGTATGGTTTGGCCAGTACTTGTTTTCTTGCCAATCTCTCCAAGGGGTCATGCGGGTCCGAAGCCTTCACAGCCGCAACTGCCCCTCATAGCCGTACCTGTTGAATGGATTGGCTTCTTGATGCAGGCCGATTCCGGCCTGCTGGTCAAGGAGGCTGGAGAATAAATTATTTCGGTGATTCAGTTTGTGGATGGAATTCTTCCGGTAGCTCTACTGCGAATTTTTGCTTGAAAGCAAATAAATATGCCAACTCTTTTATGGGTTGGGGTTGTGCTGTGATCCATGAGTTGGCCCATAGCTGCGGATGGGATCATGGAGGAGGATTTGGGATTCCTGATGGAACAAGGGATTTGGATGACTTTGTTCAGAAGGGTTGTGAACGCTCAATCCCATCGGGCTGGCGCGATGCAAGCGCTGCACCTTTGAAGAGCGTTTGCGCGCCTGCCGGTAAGCCCGCCATCCCATGACCCATACGCCAGAGCGGGTAGACGGTCCGCCGTGATGCTGCGCCCAAGGGCGCCAAAGCCGCGCTCCCCACACAGCTACAGTACAAACCCTAGAATCCTCCGACGACTGCGCCACGCCGCGTTCGCTGTTGCGCCGGCCCACAAGCCGGCCCCAAGAGAGAACCAAGTCCTCTGATCCCGAAGTCTTGCAGAACGATCTGCCGCTGCACGCTCATCCGTTGCCGTGGCATCCACCGCGCCGTCCTGCTGTTCGATCCCTGGAAAAAAACCATGACTACGCTTGACCAAGCGCAGCCGGGCATGGCCCCTGCTGTTGCGACCGCACGTCCTCTCAACCGACAGGACTACAAGACCCTGGGCCTGTCGGCCCTGGGCGGCACCCTGGAGTTCTACGACTTCGTCGTTTTCGTTTTCTTTGCCAATGTCATCGGCAAGCTGTTCTTCCCGGCCGAGATGCCGGACTGGCTGCGCCAGCTGCAGACGCTGGGCATTTTTGCGGCGGGCTACCTGGCGCGGCCCATCGGCGGCATTCTGATTGCGCACTTTGGCGACATCCTGGGCCGCAAGAAGATGTTCACGCTGTCCATCTTCCTGATGGCCGTGCCCACGCTGGTGATCGGCCTGCTGCCCACCTACGCCTCCATCGGCATCGCCGCGCCGATTTTGCTGCTGGCCATGCGGGTGCTGCAGGGCGCGGCCATTGGCGGCGAGATGCCGGGCGCCTGGGTCTTCGTGGCCGAGCATGCGCCGGCGCGCCACTATGGCTTTGCCATCGGCTCGCTGACTTCGGGCATCACGGGCGGCATTTTCCTGGGCTCCATCATCGGTGTCTGGCTCAACAGCACCTACAGCGCCGAGGAGATCCACGACTGGGCCTGGCGCATGCCCTTCATCCTGGGCGGCGTGTTCGGCCTGGTGTCGGTCTATCTGCGCAAGTTCCTGCATGAGACACCCATCTTCCAGGAGCTGATGGCTCGCAAGCAGGCCGACCGCGAACTGCCGCTCAAGACCATCGTGCGCGACCACCGCCAGGCCTGCGTGCTGGTGGCGCTGATGACCTGGGTGCTGTCCACGGCCATCGTGGTGGTGGTGCTGTTCACGCCGGCCTATCTGCAGAAGGTCTTCCACATCGACGCGGCCCTGGCCATGAAGGCCAATGCCGTGGCCACGGTGACGCTGACGCTGGGCTGCGTGTTCTGGGGCTGGCTGTCCGACCGTATGGGCACGCGTGTGGCCATGGTCACGGGCTGGCTGGGCATGACGGTGACGGCCTATGCGTTCTATCTGAACCTGCCGGGCACGGCGTCCTCGCTGGTGTGGAGCTATGCGCTGGTGGGCTTTTTCGTGGGCAGCATTGCGCTGCTGCCGGTGGTGGGCGTGCGCGCCTTCCCGGCCGAGGTGCGTTTCACGGGCCTGTCCTTTGCCTACAACATGGCCTATGCGGTGTTCGGCGGCATGACGCCCATGCTGGTGTCCGTTTGGCAGCAGGTGGATGTGATGGCGCCGGCCCACTATGTGGCGGCCATGGGCATCCTGGGCGCGGCCATCGGCTTCTGGCCCCTGGCCTGCCATGGTTGGCAACCCAGGCGCGGCTGAGCTTGGCAGTGGGATGAAGGGCAGCATGGCTGCCCTTTTTCTTGGGCGCCGCATGGATCGCTGACAATCCGTTCATGAGCACCACGCGACAAGAACTCCTGGCCCACTTCGACGGATTGCTGCAGCCCGAGCGCTTCAAGGACTACGGTCCCAACGGCCTGCAGGTGGAGGGGCGCGGCGAGATCCGCCGCATCGTCAGCGGGGTGACGGCCAGCCGCGCGCTGATCGAGGCGGCCATCGAGGCGCAGGCCGACGCCATCTTCGTGCACCACGGCCTCTTCTGGCGCGGCATGGATGGCCGCATCACGGGCTGGCTCAAGGAGCGCATCCGCCTGTTGCTGGCCCATGACATCAATCTCTTTGCCTACCACCTGCCGCTGGATGCCCATCCGCAATGGGGCAACAACGCGCAGCTGGGCGTGCAGCTGGGGCTTGAGGGCCAGGCCGCGTTTGGCGAGCAGAACCTGGGCTGGATGGCTGCGGCGGAGTTTGCCGATGCGGCGGCGTTGGGCAGCCATGTGGAGCAGGCGCTGGGGCGCACGCCTGTCTGCGTGGGGGGATCGCGACTGCGCCCCATTCGCCGCATTGCCTGGTGCACGGGCGGCGCGCAAGGCCTCTTCGAGGCCGCGATTGCCGCTGGGGCCGATGCCTTCATCACGGGCGAGATTTCCGAGCCGCAGGCGCACCTGGCGCGCGAGAC
This sequence comes from Delftia sp. UME58, assembly GCF_014170385.1. Lineage (NCBI taxonomy): Bacteria > Pseudomonadati > Pseudomonadota > Betaproteobacteria > Burkholderiales > Comamonadaceae > Delftia > Delftia sp. UME58. The sequence goes on along the minus strand of NZ_LZZV01000052.1, from coordinate 30,387 downwards.
GGGCGTGGCCTTCCTGGCTGCCGGCCACCATGCGACCGAGCGCTATGGTGCGCCGGCCCTTGCGGGGCAGGTGGCATCGGAGCTGGGGCTGGAGCACCGTTTCATCGAGATCGACAATCCTGCCTGATGCTGGCCCGTTGTTGGCCCACTATTGGCCCGTCCAGGGGGCGAGTCCTTGTGCTGCAAGCACGGTGCGAATGACCGGCTTGCCTGATCCGGATACTGAAAATGCCTGATTCCACACATCCCCAAGCCGCGATTGCCATCACCCAGGGCGACTCAGCAGGCGTAGGGCCAGAGACCATCGCCAAGGCATTCATGGAAGTGCCCGGGGACATGCGGGGCTGCTTCGTCGTTGGCGAGTTGCAGACGCTGCGGCGGGCTGCGGCGGTTGCGGCGCAAGCGCGCGATGGCGAAAACGCCATTCCCCTGCCCGTGGCCGTCATTGACTCGCCTGCCCAGCTGTCGCAGGTGCCGCCGAATTGCATTCCCCTGCTGGAGCTGCCTGGGTTGCCCGGACCTGCGTCCTGGGGCCAGGTGGATGCCAGCGCCGGCGAGGCGGCTGCGCGTTGCGTGGTCTGGGCTGCGCGGGCTGCCTTGCGCGGCGAAATCGCGGCGTTGGTTACGGCGCCTCTGCACAAGGAGGCGCTGCATGCTGCGGGCGTGGATTTTCCTGGCCATACCGAGCTGCTGCAGTTCGAGGCTGCGCAGCATGCGGGTGTGTGCCTGGACCGCATGCCGGTGCGCATGATGCTGGCCAATGATGAGTTGCGCACGGTGCTGGTCAGCATCCATACCTCGCTGCGCAAGGCGATAGATGCCGTCACGCCAGGCAATCTGCTGCAGACGCTGCACATCACGCACGAGGCGCTGTCGCGCAGCCTGGGCCGTGCCCCCAGGATCGGCGTGGCGGGCCTCAATCCGCATGCGGGCGAAGGCGGGCTGTTCGGCAGCGAGGAGGTCGAGATCATCGCCCCGGCCATCGCCCAGGCGCGCGCCGAGGGCCTGGACGCCCATGGACCTTTTGCGCCCGATACGGTGTTCATGCGTGCCCGCAATGCGCCCGGCCACCCCGGTGAGTTCGACGTGGTGCTGGCCATGTACCACGACCAGGGCCTGATTCCCGTGAAGTACCTGGGTGTGGAAAAGGGCGTGAATGTCACATTGGGCCTGCCCCTGGTGCGCACCAGCCCGGACCACGGCACGGCTTTTGATATCGCAGGGCAGGGCCTTGCGGAGGCGGGCAGCCTGATTGAGTCCGTGCGAATGGCGCGCAAATTGGCGGCTTGAATGGCTAGCCCAAGCATCGGGAATCTGCAGTAATGGAAAACGCCCGTGGCAACCATGCCACGGGCGTTTTGATATGCGTCAAAACACGGATTTCAGCGCTTGAGGCTGTCGCGAATCTCGCGCAGCAGCACGATGTCTTCGGGGGTGACGGGGGCCGGCGCGGGGGCGGCCGGGGCCTCGCGGCGCAGGCGGTTGATCTGCTTGACCATCATGAAAATGATGAAGGCCAGGATGATGAAGTTCACCGCCACCGTGATGAAGTTCCCATAGGCAAACACGGGGACGCCGGCCTTCTTGAGGGCATCGAGCGTCATCGCTGTTCCGGGCGGCACGCTGCCCAGCACGACGAACAGATTGGAGAAGTCCAGCTTGCCGAAAACCAGGCCAACGACCGGCATGATCAGGTCGTTTACCACGGAATCGACGATTTTGCCAAATGCTCCGCCGATGATGACGCCCACGGCGAGATCTACCACGTTTCCCTTAACTGCGAACTCACGAAATTCCTGCATCATGCCCATGGCTGGCTCCATCTGGAAAGAGTTTGAGATAGCGCAGTATTGCGCGGCTTTGGAGCCTGTCAATGTCGGAGTCGGTATGGAATAACCATACTCGCCCCGCTACAATTTATTGTTGACCCCAACTCAAGCGACGTAGTTCGAGGAACCCCATGAGTGACACTCCAATCGACTCCAGCAAGCGGACGTGGATCATCACGTCGGCGTGTGCTGGCGCGGTGGGCGGCGTGGCGACAGCCGTCCCGTTCGTGAGCACCTTCCAGCCCTCCGAGAAGGCCAAGGCCGCCGGGGCTGCAGTGGAGGTCGATATCTCCGCACTCAAGGACGGCGAGAAGCTCACGGTCGAGTGGCGCGGCAAGCCAGTCTGGATCATCAAGCGCACGCCGGAACAGATCAAGGAACTGCCTGAGCTGGACAGCCAGCTGGCCGATCCCCAGTCCAAGCGCCACCCTGAAGAGTTCACGCCGCCCTACGCGATGAATGAGGCCCGCTCGATCAAGCCCGAAGTGCTGGTCGTCGTCGGCATCTGCACGCACCTGGGCTGCTCGCCTTCCGACAAGTTCCAGACCGGCGCGCAGCCTTCGCTGCCCAATGACTGGAAGGGCGGCTTCCTGTGCCCCTGCCATGGCTCGACCTTCGACATGGCTGGCCGTGTCTTCAAGAACAAGCCGGCCCCCGACAACCTGCAGGTGCCACCGCACATGTACCTGTCGGAGACCAAGCTCCTCATCGGTGAAGACAAGGCTTGAGGGAGACAAGAACAATGGCCCACGAATTCAAGGACATCGATCCGAACGCGCCCGCAGGCGCCAAGCTCACGAACTGGTTCGAGAACCGTTTCCCAACGGCTTTCGACGCCTACCGTGTGCACATGTCGGAGTACTACGCTCCGAAGAATTTCAACTTCTGGTACATCTTCGGCTCGCTGGCACTGCTGGTGCTGGTGATCCAGATCGTCACCGGCATCTTCCTGGTGATGCACTACAAGCCGGACGCCGAGAAGGCGTTCGCCTCGGTCGAGTACATCATGCGCGATGTGCCCTGGGGCTGGCTGATCCGCTACATGCACTCCACGGGCGCGTCGGCCTTCTTCGTCGTCGTCTATCTGCACATGTTCCGCGGCCTTCTGTACGGTTCGTACCGCAAGCCGCGCGAACTGGTCTGGATCTTCGGCTGCGCCATCTTCCTGGTGCTGATGGCCGAGGCCTTCATGGGCTACCTGCTGCCCTGGGGCCAGATGTCGTACTGGGGCGCCCAGGTGATCGTGAACCTGTTCTCGGCGATCCCCTTCATCGGTCCGGACCTGGCGCTGCTGATCCGTGGCGACTACGTGGTGGGCGATGCCACGCTCAACCGCTTCTTCAGCTTCCACGTGATCGCCGTGCCCCTGGTGCTGTTGGGCCTGGTCGTGGCCCACTTGCTGGCGCTGCACGACGTGGGCTCCAACAACCCGGACGGCATCGAGATCAAGGGCCCCAACGCGCCCAAGGACGCCAAGGGCCATCCGCTGGACGGCATCCCCTTCCATCCCTACTACACGGTGCACGACATCTTCGGCGTGACGGTGTTCCTGTTCCTGTTCTCGGCCGTGGTGTTCTTCGCGCCCGAGTTCGGCGGCTACTTCCTGGAGTACAACAACTTCATCCCGGCCGATCCGCTGAAGACGCCTTCGCACATTGCGCCGGTCTGGTACTTCACGCCGTTCTACTCGATGCTGCGTGCCATCACCAGCGAGATGATGTATGTGCTGATCGCCTGCGTGTTGCTGGGTGCGGGCTTTGGCGTGCTCAAGTCGCGCCTGCCGGCCGCCGCCAAGGGCGTGGTCGCCATCGTGGCCCTGGGCGTCATCGCCATGATGCTGTCCATCGACGCCAAGTTCTGGGGCGTGCTGGTGATGGGTGGCGCCGTGATCATCCTGTTCGCGCTGCCCTGGCTCGATTGCAGCCCGGTCAAGTCCATCCGCTACCGCCCGAGCTGGCACAAGTACCTCTACGGCATCTTCGTGATCAACTTCGTGATCCTGGCCTATCTCGGTGTGCAGCCGCCTTCGCCCATCGGCGAGCGCGTGTCCCAGGTCGGAACGCTGTTCTACTTCGGCTTCTTCCTGCTGATGCCCTGGTGGAGCCGCCTGGGCAAGACCAAACCCGTTCCCGATCGTGTGACGTTCAAGCCGCACTGAAGCTGGAGAGAACAACAATGAAGAAACTGATTCTCACGTTGATCGCGGCCCTTGGCATCATGACCGGTGCACAGGCTTCCGAAGGCGGCATCGCCTGGGACAAGGCGCCGGGCAAGACCAATGACACGGCATCGCTGCAAAACGGTGCCAAGCTGTTCGTCAACTACTGCCTGAGCTGCCACTCGGCCGCATTCATGCGCTTCAACCGGCTGCAGGACATCGGGCTGACCGAGCAGGAAATCAAGGACAACCTGCTGTTCACCACCGACAAGGTAGGCGAGACCATGAAGGCGGCCATCAACCCGAAGGAAGCCAAGGAGTGGTTCGGCGCCAATCCGCCGGATCTGACGGTGATCGCGCGCTCGCGCGCAGGCCACAACGGCACGGGTGCCGACTACCTCTACACCTTCCTGCGCACCTTCTACCGCGATGACACCAAGGCCACGGGCTGGAACAACCTGGCCTTCCCCAGCGTGGGCATGCCCCACGCACTGTGGCAACTGCAGGGCGAGCGCCGTGCCATCTTCGAGGAAGCCGAAGAGCACGGCGTGAAGACCCAGGTTTTCAAGGGGTGGGAGCAGGTCTCTCCCGGCTCCATGAGCGCAGTGCAGTACGATCAGGCGGTTGGCGATCTGGTGAACTACCTGCAATGGATGGGTGAGCCGGCACAGAACAGCCGCATCCGCATTGGCGTGGGTGTGCTGCTTTTCCTGGCGGTCTTCATCTTCATTGCATGGCGCCTCAACGCCGCGTTCTGGAAAGACGTCAAATAAAACCGTGACTGCAGAAGGCCGTGCAAGCCATTGTGCGGCTGAACTGTGTGCAGAGTGGGCGCCGCGAGCGACCCACTCTTTTTGATTTTTAGGAGCCTCCACCATGATGGTGCTTTATTCGGGAACGACCTGCCCCTTTTCACACCGTTGCCGTTTCGTCCTGTTCGAAAAAGGCATGGACTTCGAGATCCGCGATGTGGACCTGTTCAGCAAGCCTGAAGACATCAGCGTGATGAACCCGTACGGCCAGGTGCCCATCCTGGTCGAGCGCGACCTGATCCTGTACGAATCGAACATCATCAACGAGTACATCGACGAGCGCTTCCCGCATCCTCAGCTGATGCCCGGCGACCCGGTGGACCGTGCCCGCGTGCGCCTGTTCCTGCTGAACTTCGAGAAGGAATTGTTCGTGCACGTGAGCACGCTCGAGGAGCGCAACGTCAAGGGCAACGAAAAGGCCATCGAAAAGGCGCGCGCCCACATCCGCGACCGCCTGACGCAACTGGCTCCCGTGTTCCTCAAGAACAAGTACATGCTGGGCGAGAACTTCTCCATGCTGGACGTGGCCATTGCCCCGCTGCTGTGGCGCCTGGACTACTACGGCATCGAGGTGTCCAAGAACGCCGCCCCGCTGCTCAAGTACGCCGAGCGCATCTTCTCGCGCCCTGCCTACATCGAAGCGCTGACGCCTTCCGAGAAGGTGATGCGCAAGTAATTCGCATCGGTTGACGACTGATTGCGCGGGCAGGGAAGGCGGTCAACCGGTCGCCATCCTGCCCGTTTTCGTATTACGACCACTCTTTTCCTGGGATCGTCATGACTGCCCCCGAAGCAACTTCCACCCGCCCCTACCTGATCCGGGCCCTGTACGAGTGGTGCACCGACAACGGCTTCACACCCCACATCGCAGTGCGCGTGGATCGCAACGTGCAGGTGCCGCGCGAGTTCGTGCGCGACGGCGAGATCGTGCTCAACGTCAGCTACGACGCCACCAGCGGCCTGCAGATGGGCAATGACTTCATCAGCTTCACGGCCCGCTTTGGCGGCAAGCCACGCGAAATCATGGTGCCTGTCGAGCAGGTGATGGCCATCTACGCACGGGAGACCGGCCAAGGCATGGCTTTCCCGGCGCCGGAGTCGGATGCCGACGCCGACAACGAAGTTTCGGTCGAGCAGGAATCCGATGAGCCTGTGTCGCAGGACGCAGTTGCTGAAGTGCCGGCCGAGCCAGCTGCCGACGAACGCGTGGTGCAACTGGTGAGCATCCAGAACGAGGGCGACGATGAGGAGCCCCCGCGCACGCCGCCGCCTTCGGGCACACGGCCCTCGCTGAAGCTGGTGAAGTAGGTTTTTCGTACCCTGGGCCTGTGATCACGCGCGCAAGCGGGCTCGCAGGCGCCAGGAACGGCTGAAGCGGTCTTTTTCTGCGCTAGAATTCGTGCTTCGCCGGTTTAGCTCAGTTGGTAGAGCACCCGCCTTGTAAGCGGTAGGTCGTCAGTTCGAATCCGACAACCGGCACCAAAAGGTCTCCTTCGGAGGCCTTTTTTCATTGCTTTCTTCATTTCCGGCCGCGATTGTGTCGGCAGCCGATCAGGCCTGGACCTTGAGGCGGATCTCGGTCACGTCCCATCCCTTGGTGCGCAGGTGGGCGGCCATGGCCGGCAGCAGCTGGCGGATCTTGGCGGCTGCCGCGTTGTTTCGCACCAGCAGGCACCAGGTGCTGCCCTCGATGGGGCCAGCCTGCAGGCTTGCGCGCAGCAGCGGCGGCACCAGGGGCAGGATGGCTGTCAGGCGATTGCTGGAGTCCCGGGTGAGCTGTGCGAGCCGCGCCAGCGTGGGCGAGTTCTCGACAGCGTGCAGGGCGGTGACGGCGTGGTGGCGGCGTGTGAAGGTCATGGGCTTGAAGGGCTGGACTGGCAGCGTTGGCATGCGCCGGCCCGCAGGGTCGTTATAGCAGCATCTGCGGGGTGGCGCGGGTCCGGGGATTCGGGTTCGGGGCTGTGCGGCTGCATGCGTCGGCCTGCCTGAAAGAGGGTTGGACAGAGGCAGTTAGAATCAATTGTTCGGTTCTCGCTTCCGTCCGGTCACATGTGTTCTCCAGCAGGGCACTTGCAGGCAGGTGGAGCGGCCCCATCTGAAATCCAACAATCTAGGGATTCCAGGCACACCGCAGTCCGCTTCAGCGGGCGGCGGTGTGTCTTTTTCGCATGGCCACCAACTTCCTCACCAAACTATTCGGCAGCCGAAACGATCGGCTTCTCAAGCAATACCGCAAGACGGTCGTTCGCATCAATGCGATGGAGCCCGACTACGAGAAGCTCAGCGACGAGGCTCTGCGTGCAAAGACGCAGGAGTTCAAGGAACGTGTGGCCAAGGGCGAGTCGCTGGACGACCTGCTGCCCGAGGCCTTCGCCGTTGTGCGCGAGGGCTCCAAGCGCGTCATGAAGATGCGCCACTTCGACGTCCAGCTGCTGGGCGGCATGGCACTGCACTACGGCAAGATCGCCGAAATGCGCACCGGCGAAGGCAAGACGCTGACCGCCACGCTGCCGGTCTACCTGAACGCACTGTCGGGCAACGGCGTGCACGTGGTGACCGTGAACGACTATCTGGCCAATCGCGATGCGACCTGGATGGCCAAGCTGTACAACTTCCTCGGACTGTCGGTGGGCATCAACCTGCCCAACATGCCGCGCGAGGAAAAGCAGGCCGCCTACAACAGCGACATCACCTACGGCACCAACAACGAATACGGCTTCGACTACCTGCGCGACAACATGGTCTACGAGTCGGGCGACCGCGTTCAGCGCGTGCTCAACTACGCCATCGTCGACGAGGTGGACTCCATCCTGATCGATGAGGCCCGCACGCCGCTGATCATCAGCGGCCAGGCCGAAGACCACACGGCCATGTACGTGGCCATGAACAAGATCGTTCCCAACCTGGTGCGCCAGGAAGGCGAGGCCGACCCGCGCACCGGCGAAGGCGTGACCAAGCCCGGCGACTTCACCGTGGACGAGAAGAGCCACCAGGTGTTCCTGACCGACCAGGGCTACGAGGCCGCAGAGCGCCTGCTGGGCCATGCCGGCATGATTGCCGAGGGCGCCTCGCTGTACGACCCGGCCAACATCACCCTGGTCCACCATCTCTACGCGGCGCTGCGCGCCAACAACCTCTACCACCGTGACCAGCACTATGTGGTGCAGAACGGCGAGATCGTCATCGTCGACGAGTTCACGGGCCGCCTGATGGCAGGCCGGCGCTGGAGCGATGGCCTGCACCAGGCGGTCGAGGCCAAGGAAGGCGTGACCATCCAGGCCGAGAACCAGACCATGGCCTCGATCACCTTCCAGAACTACTTCCGTCTCTACGGCAAGCTGGCTGGCATGACAGGCACGGCCGATACCGAGGCCTACGAATTCCAGGAAATCTATGGCCTCGAGACCATGGTGATTCCGCCCAACCGTCCCAGCAAGCGCGACGACCAGCTCGACCGTGTCTACAAGACCACGCGCGAGAAGTACGAGGCGGCGATCCGCGACATCCGTGAATGCCATGAGCGCGGCCAGCCCGTGCTGGTGGGCACGACATCGATCGAGAACTCCGAAATCATCGACGAGCTGCTCAACAAGGAAAACCTGCCCCACCAGGTGCTCAACGCCAAGCAGCACGAGCGCGAGGCCGACATCGTGGCCCAGGCCGGTCGTCCCGGCATGATCACCATCGCCACCAACATGGCCGGCCGCGGCACCGACATCGTGCTGGGTGGCAACATCGAAAAGCAGGTGGCTGCTGTCGAGGCCGATGAATCCCTGTCCGAAGCCGAACGCCAGCAGCGCATCGAACAAATGCGCGCCGACTGGAAGATCGAGCACGACAAGGTCTCGGCCCTGGGTGGCCTGCGCATCATCGCCACCGAGCGCCATGAATCGCGCCGTATCGACAACCAGCTGCGTGGCCGTTCGGGCCGCCAGGGCGACCCCGGCTCCTCGCGTTTCTACCTGAGCCTGGACGATGCGCTGATGCGCATCTTCGCGGGCGACCGCGTGCGCGCCATCATGGACCGCCTGAAGATGCCCGATGGCGAAGCCATCGAAGCCGGCATCGTGACCCGCTCCATCGAAGGTGCGCAGCGCAAGGTCGAGGCCCGCAACTTCGACATCCGCAAGCAGCTGCTCGAATACGACGACGTGTCCAACGACCAGCGCAAGGTGATCTACCAGCAGCGCAACGAGATCCTCGACGCCTCGGACCTGCACGAGATGATCACGGTGATGCGCGACGACGTGGTGTCCGATCTGGTGCGCCAGTACGTTCCCGCCGAGTCCATGGAAGAGCAGTGGGATCTGGCCGGCCTGGAAAAGGCGCTGGAAAGCGAATGGCGCATCCAGCTGCCGCTGCAGTCGCAGGTGCAGTCCGCGCACGCCATCACCGACGAGGAAATCCTCGAAAAGGTGCTGCAGGCCGCCCGTGAAGTGTTCGATGCCAAGGTCGAGCTGATCGGCCGCGAGAACTTCACGCAGTTCCAGCGCGCCGTCCTGCTGCAAAGCTTCGACACCAACTGGCGTGACCACCTGTCTGCACTCGACTATCTGCGCCAGGGCATCCACCTGCGCGGCTATGCGCAAAAGCAGCCCAAGCAGGAATACAAGCGCGAGGCCTTCGAGCTGTTCCGCCAGCTCATCGACCAGGTCAAGACCGAAGTCACGCGCGTGCTGATGACCGTGCAGGTGCAGTCGCGCGAACAGGTGGAGCAGGCCACCGAGGCCCTGGAGCAGCGCAGCGCCCACAGCCTGGAGCACATGACCTATGGCGCTCCGTCGGATGGCGACATCGGCGGCTCCGTCGAAGACGAGCCGCTGGAGCTGCCCGAAGGCGCTCGCGTGGGCCGCAATGATCCCTGCCCCTGCGGCAGCGGCAAGAAGTACAAGCAGTGCCACGGCAAGCTTTCCTAAAGCTCCCCCTGAGTCGCTTCGCGCCTTCCCCCGTGTGCACGGCGCCCTCTCTCGCTTCGCGGGAGGGGGGCGTCCGGGCAACCGGCGACACCCTCGGTGCGGGGCGGCGCGGCCGGCCCAGGCCCTTCCTTGGTGTCCCTGAGCTGGGGCATGCTTTTTTGGGGTTCACTGCACGCAGCAAGCTTCAATAGACAACACGGGCTTCGGCCCGTGTTTGCATTGGGGTGTGTTTGTGATGCTCTGAAATACGCACGGCCCTGGTTTGTTCCGATAATGGAGCGCGTTTTTCTTTCACTGTAGGAAGCCCCTCAATGCCTGTGAATCTCTCCGCTCCCGTGCACGCCGACCTGTTGGCGATCGACGGCGTTCGCATCGGCGTCACCGAAGCCGGTGTGCGCAAGGCCAACCGCAAGGACCTGTCCGTGTTCCTGCTCGACGAGGGCGCTTCGGTGGCTGGCGTGTTCACGCAGAACCGTTTCTGCGCGGCGCCCGTGCAGGTCAGCCGCGAGCATCTGGTTCAGACAGCGGGTGCCATCCGTGCCATGGTCATCAACACAGGCAATGCCAATGCAGGCACTGGCGCCGACGGCCTGGCACGTGCGCGCCGTACCTGCGCAGATCTGGCAACGCTGCTGCAGCTCAAGCCCGAGCAGATCCTGCCGTTCTCCACTGGCGTCATCATGGAAGAGCTGCCTGTGGACCGCATTGCAGCCGGCCTGCCGGCCGCCATTGCCGCAGCCAAGGCAGACAACTGGGGCACGGCTGCCGAGGGCATCATGACCACCGACACCCTGCCCAAGGCCTTCAGCCGGGCCGTGGACATTGGCGGCAAGCGTGTGAGCATCACCGGCATCAGCAAGGGCGCGGGCATGATCCGCCCCAACATGGCGACCATGCTGGGCTTTCTGGCCACCGATGCGGCCATCGCTCCCGAGCTGCTGCAGCCCCTGGTCAAGGAACTGGCCGACGGCTCGTTCAACCGCGTGACCATCGATGGCGACACATCGACCAACGACTCCTTCGTGCTGGTGGCCACGCACAAGGCCGGCAATGCGCAGATCACTTCGCTGACCAGCGCCGAAGGCCAGGCCCTGAAGGCTGCATTGCTGGATGTGTCGCGCCTGCTGGCCCAGGCCATCGTGCGCGATGGCGAAGGCGCCACCAAGTTCATCACCATCAAGGTGGAAGGAGGCAAGACCGAGGCCGAGTGCCGCCTGGTGGCCTACTCCATCGCGCATTCGCCCCTGGTCAAGACGGCGTTCTTTGCCAGCGACCCGAACCTGGGCCGCATCCTCGCGGCGGTTGGCTATGCTAGCATCGACGACCTGGACCAGACCAAGATCGACCTGTACCTGAACGAAGTGCATGTCGCAGTCAATGGCGGCCGCAACCCTGCCTATCAGGAGGAAGACGGCCAGCGCGTGATGAAGCAGCAGGAGATCATCGTGCGCGTGCTACTGGGCCGAGGGGAGGCCGAGCAGACCGTGTGGACCTGCGATCTGAGCCACGACTACGTGAGCATCAACGCCGACTACCGCTCCTGACTCTCCACCCACCGTGCCGCCGGCAGCCGCAGGCCTTGTGCCTGGCTGCTGCCAGCTTTCAAGGGCGGCCGGCGCGCAAAAGCTCTGGCGTTGGCATGAGATCCATCTCGATTCCCGGGCATATCCAGCGTCGGTGGCCGTGAGATCCGTATTCGAGAGACATCCATGACATTGCCCACAGAAGCCGTCGCCGCCCCCTTGCTGCAACTCGTGCAGCGCGCCGAGCAGCTGATGCAGCGCATCGAGGCCATCCTGCCCCAGCCGCTGCAATCCCCCGCGGACTGGAATACCGCGATCGCCTGGCGCTATCGCAAGCGCGCCAACGGCTGCGGCCTGCTGGAGCCCGTGCGCCACGTCGGCGCCATGCAACTGTCCGACCTGCAGAATATCGATGTGCAAAAGGACAAGATCGCGCGCAACACCGAGCAGTTCGTGACCGGCCGCACGGCCAACAACGTGCTGCTCACCGGCGCGCGCGGCACGGGCAAATCCTCGCTGATCCGTGCCTGCCTGCATGCCTTTGCTTCGCAGGGCCTGCGCCTGATCGAGGTGGACAAGGCCGATCTGACCGACCTGCCCGACATCGTCGATGTGGTGGCCGGCCGGCCCGAGAAGTTCATCATCTACTGCGACGATCTGAGCTTTGAGGAAGGCGAGCCCGGCTACAAGGCACTGAAGTCCATTCTGGATGGATCGGTCAGCGCCGCCAGCCCGAACGTGCTGGTCTATGCGACCAGCAATCGCCGCCATCTGCTGCCGGAGTACCAGTCCGAGAATCTGACCTACCAGCGTGGCGAGGATGGCGAGCTGCATCCCGGCGAGGTGATTGAGGAAAAGATCTCGCTGTCCGAGCGCTTCGGCCTGTGGGTGAGCTTCTATCCCTTCAGCCAGGACGAGTACCTGCGCGTGGTGGCGCAATGGCTGGAGGCCCTGGGACTGGACCAGGCCACGATCGAGGCCGCGCGTCCTGAGGCCCTGGTCTGGGCGCTGGAGCGTGGCTCGCGCAGCGGCCGTGTGGCCCATCAGTTCGCCCGTGACTATGCGGGCCGCGCCGAGCGCCCGAACCAGCGCCAGACCGGCATCGCCGATGTCCAGGGGCTGGCCGAAGAGGCCGAACTCTGACAAGCCTGCTGCCTGGCCTTGGGGCCGGGCGGTTTTTTGCGAAAGATCAAGTGACTGAAAAAGAAATCTCCCTGAACACCGGCGCCGATGCTGCCCAGTCTCAACCGCCGTCTCAAGCGCCGGCCCAGCGCAAGCACACCGAAGTCGCCGTTGGCGTGCTCCTGCGCGAGTCCGATGGCGCGCTGCTGATCACCAGTCGGCCGCCTGGCAAGCCCTATGCCGGCTATTGGGAGTTCCCTGGTGGGAAGATCGAATCCGGCGAGACCGTGGAGCAGGCGTTGCGTCGCGAGCTTCAGGAAGAGCTGGGCGTCGAGATTGCGGCCGCCCCCGTCTGGAAGGTGACCGAGCATGACTATCCGCATGCCCTGGTGCGCCTGCACTGGTGCAAGATCACGCGCTGGAGCGGGGAGTTCGAGATGCGCGAAGGCCAGCAGATGGCCTGGCAGCAACTTCCGCTGCAGGTGCAGCCGGTGCTGCCTGGCGCCTATCCGGTGCTGCAATGGCTCAGCGAGGAACGCGGGCTGCCTTTTGATGCCGGCTTCTACGAGGCAGGCCAGCCGAAAGCCTGAACAGGCCTGATCAGGGTTCGGTGCGAGGATCGCCGAAGGGCGAATCCTCGGGAGGCATGGGCGCCGGCACGCGGAATTCCTCGTTGGCCCAGGCTCCCAGGTCGATCTGGTAGCAGCGCTCGCTGCAAAAGGGCCGAAAGCGGTTGGCCGGCGCGAACAGGCTGGGGCCGCTGCAGGTCGGGCAGCGCACCGTGGGCCCTGCGGATGATGCATCGGCAGAGGATGTGGCTTTCGTGGACATGCCGGCAGTCTTTTCCATCAGCTGCAAAGCGTGACCTCGAACGAGGCATCTTCGCTGCAAGGCTGGGGTTTGGCGCCGCTTTCGGGGCGAAGCAGGCGCACCGAAACCAGCAGGCGGTTGCCGCTGATTTCCGGAACAAGATTCAGCGCCGGGTCTATGCGAAGGCGCAGCAGCTGAAAGCTGCGACCGGGTGGCATGGCCTGCTGGAACACGCCTTTTTCTGCGGCCACCCATTGCGGCACACCGGTTTCGCGCAGCAGCTTGAGCAGCAGCTGCAGCGACTGACCCAGCGGGGTCAGTGTGCTGGCCCAGTCCTCCAGATCACGCAGGCGCACCTGGGGGTCATGGAACTGCCAGGCGTGATAGGCCGGCAAATCGAAACCGCAGGTGCCGCCAGGGATGCCGATGCGGCTGCGCACGGCCATCAGCCATTCGTTGTCGGTCAGGGACTGGCCGGCCTTTCCGTTCTGGGCATTGAGCTGGGCAAAGCACTGCTCCACATGGCGGGACACCTGGTCGAGCATGTGCTCGGCGATATCGGGGTTGCCGCGCAGGCTGTCGAGCAGGCTTTTGTGGCGTTCGAGGTCCTTGAGCACGTCCGTCTTCAGGTCGGTGCGTGCTGCCACGTCCATGATCTCGAAGATGGTGACCAGCGCGAAATGGTGATCGATGGAATGAGCGCGCGACAGCAGCTCGCCCAGGCGGCGATACAGCTGCTCCAGCCTGAGGTAGGTCCTCAGGCGCTCATTGAAAGGATATTCGTACAGGATCACGCTTGCTGGGCTCCTCGGGGTGCACAGGAATCAGCTGTCTACGTCGTGCACATGCTGAATTACACGCACAGGCCAAGCCATGGCGTGCATCATAGCCCGAACCATGCAGAGATTCGATCGGTGCATGCGCGCAAAGCCTCTATCGTCATGGCCTCGTCGTTGTAGATCACCCAGTCGGCCGCCGCCAGCCGTGCCGCGCGGGTGGCCTGGGCGGTGATGATGGCTTGCACGGCATCGCGGGGCAATCCGTTGCGGGCCATGACGCGTGCGATCTGTGTTTCCGTCCGGCAGTCCACAACCAGCACGGCATCGAGCAGGGCAGGCCAGCGGCCGGACTCCACGAGCAGCGGGATGTCATGCACGATGAGCGCGCATCCGTCGTCGGTGGCCTGCTGGACTTCAATGGCGGTTTGCCGAGCCACCAGGGGGTGGATGATGGCTTCCAACTGCTGGCGTGCGGCAGGCTGCTGGAAGACCAGTTCGCGCATGCGCGCACGGTCCAGAGCACCGTTCGCATCGATCAGTTCAGGCCCGAAGCTGCGCGCAATCTCGGGCAATGCGGCACCTGACGGGGCGGTGAGGCTGCGCGAGATGTGATCGGCGTCGATGATGCTTGCTCCGCGCAAGGCAAGCTGGGCGGCCACGGTGCTCTTGCCGCTGCCGATGCCGCCGGTCAGGCCCAGTCGGAAAGGGCGCGGGTGCGGACGTGGTGGCGGGGCGTTGCTGGATTCCATGCCGCAGTGTCGGATCAAAGACCGATGGCCGCCAACAGGGATTGCAGCATCTGCTGGGGTCCGAACACCATGGCGGCAAAGCCGGCGCCCGCAAGAAAGGGGCCAAAGGGAACGTAGCCACCTTCGCGCAGGCGGCTGTTGATCTTCAGCGCAATGCCCACGATGGCGCCAATCACGGACGAGATCAGGATGATGGGCACGAGCGCCTGCCAGCCGAACCAGGCTCCCAGCGCGGCAAACAGCTTGAAGTCGCCATAGCCCATGCCTTCCTTGCCGGTGGCCAGCTTGAAGGCCCAGTAGACCAGCCACAGCGAGAGATAGCCTGCTGCAGCGCCCCAGACCGCGTCGGCCAGAGGCACTGCGGTCCAGTGCAGCGCCGCTGAAAGCAGTCCGGCCCACAGCAAGGGCAAGGTGATGTCGTCGGGAAGCAGCGTTGTATCCCAGTCGATCAATGCCAGGCTCAGCAAGGCGGCGCTGAACAGGCACCAGATGGCGCCCGTGGGCGTGATGCCCCATTGCATCGTGCAGTAGGCGAATAGCGCGGCGCAGGCCAGTTCCACCAGCGGGTAGCGGATGCTGATCGATGCCTTGCATTCCGAGCACCGGCCGCGCAGTGCCAGATAGCTGAGCACGGGAATGTTCTCGTACCAGTGGATGGCATGGCCGCAATGCGGGCAGCGCGAGCGAGGGCGGCTGAGACTCAGGGGCACCTCGGCCCGGTCAGGCGCAGCAGAAGGTGGCGCGGCGCCGGATTGCTCCTGTGCCCATTGGGCGCATTCCGCGTTCCATTGCTGTTCCATCATGCGCGGCAGCCTATGCACCACCACGTTGAGAAAGCTGCCGACCATCAGGCCAAGGAGGCCGCCCAGCGCGGCCTGCATCCAGGGATCCAAGAGCATCAAACCACCTGGCCCAGCTTGAAGATGGGCAGATACATCGAAACCACGATGCCGCCGATCAGGGTGCCCAGGAAAACGATGATGATGGGCTCCATCAGGCTGGACAGGCCGGCCACCATGTCATCGACTTCCTCTTCGTAGAAATCGGCCGCCTTGCCAAGCATATGGTCGATGGAGCCGGATTCCTCGCCGATGGCGCACATTTGCAGCACCATGGAGGGAAAGACGTTGGCATTGGTCATGGCCACCGTGAGGCTGGTGCCGGTGGAGACTTCCTGCTGGATCTTCTCGGTGGCATTGGCGTAGACGGCATTCCCGGAGGCGCCGCCGACGGAATCCAGTGCCTCGACCAGCGGAACGCCTGCAGCAAACATGGTCGACAGCGTGCGCGTCCAGCGTGCAACGCAGGACTTTTCGATCAACACACCAAAGACTGGCACCTTCAGTAGCGTGCGGTCCATGAATTGCTGCATGCCCTCGTTGCGCTTCCAGGCCTGCATGAAGAAGTAGAAGCCGCCACCGATCACGCCAAAGATCAACCACCACCATTGGACAAAGATATCGCTGATGCCCATCACGAACAGCGTCGGTGCCGGCAGATCCGCGCCGAAGGAGCTGAATACTTCCTTGAAGGCGGGAATCACGAAGATCATGATGATGGTCACGACGATGAAGGCCACGACGATCACCGAGATCGGATACATCAAGGCAGACTTGATCTTGGACTTGATGGCCTCGGTTTTTTCCATATAGGTGGCCAGCCGATCGAGCAGGGCCTCCAGGATACCGGCTGCCTCCCCGGCCTCCACCAGATTGCAGTAGAGGCTGTCGAAGTACATGGGGTGCTTGCGATAGGCCGCATTCAGCGAGGTGCCTGTCTCCACATCGGAGCGGATATCGGCCAGCAGGCGCGTCACACTGGGGTTGGTGTTGCCGCGCCCGACGATGTCGAAGGCCTGCAGCAGCGGGACGCCAGCCTTCATCATCGTGGCCATCTGGCGCGTGAACAGCGCGATGTCCTTGGGTTTGATTCTTTTGCCACCGCGCGTACGGCGCTTCTTGATCTTGCTGGGAAGCACACCCTGGCGGCGCAGCATGGCCTGGACCTGGTTGATGCCCCCGGCCCGGGTTTCGCCACGGACGATCTTGCCGTTGCGATCCTTGCCTTCCCACTCGAAGACAAATTCCTTGATTCCCTTGGACGCGGCTGTGGCCATCGTGCTCCCTCGTTTGTTGTCTGCGCTGTCCGCGCTATTTACTCATTGGTGACTGCCAGCACTTCTTCGAGCGAGGTCAGTCCCTGTCTGGCCTTGTGCAAACCCGATCCACGCAGCGACCGTACGCCTTCACGCTTGGCCTGTGCGGCGATCTCCAGCGCGCTGCCATCCTGCAGGATGATGCGCTGGATTTCCTCGCTGATCGGCATCACCTGGTAGATGCCGACACGGCCCTTGTAGCCGTTGTTGCAGGCCGGGCAGCCGACGGGTCTGTAGGTGACCCAGCTGCCATCGATGTCCGCATCGTTGTAGCCTGCGTCGATCAACGCCTCCCGCGGAATGTCCGCGGGCTCCTTGCACTGGGGGCACAGGCGCCGGGCCAGTCGCTGGGCGGTGATGAGAATCACGCTCGATGCGATGTTGAAGGGGGCAATGCCCATGTTGCGCATGCGCGTCAACGTGGTCGGTGCGTCGTTGGTGTGCAGCGTGGACAGCACCAAGTGGCCGGTCTGCGCAGCCTTGATCGATATGTCGGCAGTTTCCAGATCGCGGATTTCGCCGACCATGATGATGTCGGGATCCTGGCGCAGAAAGGCCTTGAGCGCAGTCGCAAAGGTGAGGCCTGCTTTTTCGTTCACATTGACCTGGTTGACGCCGGGCAGGTTGATTTCCGAAGGATCTTCCGCCGTGGCGATGTTCACGCCGGCCTTGTTCAGCAGGTTCAGGCAGGTGTACAGCGACACTGTCTTGCCCGAGCCGGTAGGACCTGTGACCAGAATCATTCCATAGGGGCGTCCGATGGCTTCAAGCAGGCGCGCCTTCTCCTCGGGCTCATAGCCCAGGGCGTCAATGCCCATCCTGGCCGAGCTCGGGTCCAGGATACGGATCACGATCTTCTCGCCGAAGAGCGTGGGCAGTGTGCTTACGCGAAAGTCGATGACCCGGTCCGGGCCGACCTTGAGCTTCATGCGCCCATCCTGCGGGACACGCTTTTCCGAGATGTCCATGCGCGAGATCACCTTGATGCGCGACGCCAGCTTCTCCTTGATGGCAATGGGCGGTGATGCAATCTCACGCAACTCGCCGTCGATGCGAAAGCGTACGCGGTACTGGTGCTCGTAGGGTTCGAAATGCAGGTCCGACGCGCGCATGTTGAAGGCGTCGAGCAGCATTTTGTGCAGGAACTTGACGATGGGCGCATCTTCAACGTCTGCTGCGGCCGAGTTGTCCTTTTCCTCTGCAACCTCATCAGGCTTGAGGTCGCCGAACTCGAAATCGCCGCCTCCGGTGTAGCTCTCCATGGTTTCGCTGGCGCTTTTGCTCTGCTGAGCTATCAGGCGTTCCAGCTTGTCGGCCTCGACGATGATCCAGTCCACGCCCAGTTGGGTGGTGAACTTGATCTGCTCGGCGGCTTCCTGCTGCGTCGGGTCGGCGGTAGCCACCGTGAGGCGATTGCCGCGCTTGCTCAGCGGGAGGACGCGATAGCTGCTGATGATCTTGGCGTCCAGCAGATCCTGCGGCAGGCGCATGGCGTTGACCGCATCAAGATCGAGCAGCGGCGCGCTGAACATGGTGGAAACCGTCTCCGCCACTTCCAGGGCCGAGAGGGTGCCGGCGACGCTCAGTTCTGCAATGAACGAGGTGCGATTGGCGGCTGCCTTGCTGGCCGCCGCTTCTGCCGCCTGCTGCGACACCTTGCCTGCTGAAATCAGGGCTCGCCCGATGCCAGGAAGCGATGCGACAGTGGAGGCATTCTTGAGCGAGGAGTCAGCAACAGCCATGTAGCAAGACGTGTGAGAGGAAAGGACATTTATCCTATCATCCCTGAAGCCTTGAAAGGCCAGACGCACTGTTGCGCAGCCAGTTCTTGAACCTGGCGCAACAGTGAAGTGGTGATGAAGTGACCAGAATATGGTCGGGGTGAGAGGATTCGAACCTCCGGCCTCTACGTCCCGAACGTAGCGCTCTACCAGGCTAAGCTACACCCCGTTGCTTTTGTAGACAAAGCAATGCAGCCTGAATTCAGGTGCGTCGCTCCAAAAGCTGAGACGCCAATTGTAGCAAACTTGCCGTATGCAAATTGCTCGGGAGCACATTTATTGCGTCAATGGCGCGGCGTGCTTCGGCATGGGCGGCTTCGCGTGCCACGTCCAGCGCGCCTGTGCTGCGCACGATATCCACCACGGCAGACAACTGCTCGGTTGAGCCCTGCTCGATGGCGTTGCGCACGATGGCTGCCTGCTCCGGGGTGCCGCGCTGCATGGCGGCAATCAGCGGCAGGGTGCACTTGCCTTCGCGCAGGTCGTCGCCCAGGTTCTTGCCCATTTCCTGGGTGTCGCCTGTGTAGTCGAGCACGTCGTCAATGATCTGGAAGGCGGTGCCCAGGGCCTGGCCATAGATGGCGCAGGCCTGTTCGATCTCGCGGGGGGCGTCTGCCAGCACGGCGCCCAACTGGGCGCTGGCCTCGAACAATTGGGCGGTCTTGGAGCGGATGACGTGCAGGTATCCGGCTTCATCCAGCGAGGCATCGTGCGTGTTGATCAGCTGCTGAACCTCGCCCTCGGCGATCACGTTGGTGGCGTCCGACAGGATCTTGAGCACACGCATGCTGCCCACTTCCACCATCATCTGGAAGGAACGCGAGTGCAGGAAGTCGCCGACCAGCACGCTTGCCGGATTGCCGAAGGTCTCGTTGGCCGTCGGGCGGCCGCGGCGCAGGGTGGACTCGTCCACCACGTCGTCGTGCAGCAGGGTGGCGGTATGAATCAGCTCGACCACGGCCGCCAGGACATGCCTGTCCCTGCCTTCGTAGCCCAGCGCATTGCAGACCATGAGCAGCAGGGCCGGGCGAAGGCGCTTGCCACCGGCAGCGATGATGTACTGGGAGATCTGGGCAATCAGCGGGACGGTGGTCGTCAGGCGCTGGGCGATCACATGATCCACCTCGCGCATGTCGTCAGTGATCAGGGCAAGCGGATTGGGGGTGGAGAGAGCTGTGGTCAAGGTACTGTGGCCGCCAAGTGGATCGGCAATTATAGGAAGGGCGATCCCGCCTGCGGCCCGCCGTGGCGGTTGTTTGGGCGCGGGGTGGGAACGCTTCATGCAAAGAATGTGAGTGCGTGCTAGAATCCCCGGCTTCCGTGGAAATTCGTTCGCGGAACTCTCAAATTCAAGAGGTTTAAATGTACGCAGTCATAAAAACCGGCGGCAAGCAGTATCGCGTTGCGGCCGGCGAAAAGATCAAGGTAGAACAGATTGCTGCGGACGTAGGCCAAGAAGTTGTGATCGATCAGGTTCTGGCAGTCGGCAACGGCGCTGAAATCAAGGTCGGCACACCTCTGGTGTCCGGTGCGTCTGTCAAGGCAACCGTGGTTGCTCACGGCAAGCACGACAAAGTGCACATCTTCAAGATGCGCCGTCGTAAGCATTATCAGAAGCGCCAAGGCCATCGCCAGCAGTTCACAGAGCTGCAGATCGTGGCGATCGCTGCTTAATTCAGGAGCTGAGTCATGGCACAGAAAAAAGGCGGCGGCTCTACGCGAAACGGGCGCGATTCCAAGCCCAAAATGCTCGGCGTGAAGGCTTTCGGTGGTGAACTGATCACTGCCGGCTCGATCATCGTGCGCCAACGTGGCACCAAGTTCCATCCCGGCGACAACGTCGGCGTGGGCAAGGACCACACCCTGTACGCTCTGGTGGACGGCCACGTGTCGTTTGCTGTCAAGGGTGCACTGTCCAAGCACACGGTCAATGTGACGGCTGCCTAAGCCCTGTCACTTCGACGCTCGAAGCCCCGACCTGTCGGGGCTTTGTCGTTTCAGGAGGGTTGTGCATCGTGCCTTCGCCCTCTTTTCCGTCTCTGAGGTGTGGCCTGGGGCTGTCTGGTGCACACTGCTTTTTGTAAACTGGATGCCTCATGAAGTTCGTCGACGAAGCTTATATCGACATTTCCGCCGGTGACGGCGGCAATGGCTGCGTGTCATTCCGGCACGAAAAATACAAGGAATTTGGCGGTCCCGATGGTGGAGACGGTGGCCGTGGCGGCCATGTCTACGCGGTGGCCGATGTCAACCTCAACACGCTGGTGGACTACCGCTTCTCGCGCCGCCACGATGCCACGCGCGGCGAGCACGGCAAGGGCTCGGACATGTTCGGCGCGGCGGGCAACGACATCACGCTGCGCATGCCGGTCGGCACCATCATCAGCGATGCCGAAACCGGCGAGGTGCTCTACGAGCTGCTGACAGCTGGCGAGGTGGTCACCATTGCCAAGGGCGGCGATGGCGGCTACGGCAACCTGCGCTTCAAGAGCGCCATCAACCGTGCGCCTCGGCAAAAGACGCCGGGCTGGCCTGGCGAGCGCAAGAATCTCAAGCTGGAGCTCAAGGTGCTGGCCGACGTGGGCCTGCTGGGCATGCCCAACGCGGGCAAGTCCACCTTCATTGCCGCGGTCTCCAATGCGCGCCCCAAGATTGCCGACTACCCGTTCACCACGCTGCATCCCAATCTGGGGGTGGTGCGCGTCGCTGCCGAGCAGAGCTTTGTGGTGGCCGACATCCCCGGCCTGATCGAAGGTGCCTCGGAAGGTGCGGGCCTGGGTCACCAGTTCCTGCGCCATCTGCAGCGCACCCGGCTGCTGCTGCATGTGGTGGATCTGGCGCCGTTCGATGACAGCGTGGACCCCGTGGCTCAGGCCAAGGCCATCGTGGGCGAGCTGCAGAAATACGATGCCGAGCTGTACGACAAGCCGCGCTGGCTGGTGCTCAACAAGCTGGACATGGTGCCGGCCGAGGAGCGCGCGGCACGCGTCAAGGACTTCGTCAAGCGCTTCAAGTGGAAGGGGCCGGTCTTCGAGATTTCGGCTCTGACGCGCGAAGGCTGCGAAGTGCTGATCCGCACCATCTACCAGCATGTGCATGCGCAGCAGCAGATCGAGTCGGGCCCCAAGGAAATCGATCCGCGCTTCGTCGAAGTCGAGGGTGATGGCGTGGATCTCACAGATCCGCGCTTTGCCCCTCGCGATTCAGAGTAAGAGCCGCCTGCCGCTCCCATCGCCTTGATCACAACAGCGGCGCGGCCTTCCTGGGCCTGCGCTGCAAGAATCACTATCCATCCATGTCTTCCAACTTGTTGCGTGATGCCCATCGCATCGTGGTCAAGGTCGGCTCGAGCCTGGTGACCAATGAAGGTCGCGGTCTTGACGAAGCCGCCATCCAGGAGTGGAGCCGCCAGTTGGCGGCCCTGGTTCGAGGCGATGAAAGCCATGGCGGCCAGCGGCGCGAGGTGATCATGGTCTCCAGCGGCGCGGTGGCTGAAGGCATGAAGCGCCTGGGCTGGGCCGCGCGGCCCAAGGAGATCCATGAGCTGCAGGCCGCTGCAGCCGTGGGCCAGATGGGGCTGATACAGATGTACGAGTCCAAGCTGCGCGAGCAGGGCATGGGCAGTGCCCAGGTGCTGCTCACGCATGCCGATCTTGCGGACCGCGAGCGCTATCTGAATGCGCGCAACACCTTGCTGACGCTGCTGCAGTTGGGCATCGTGCCGGTGATCAACGAGAACGACACCGTGGTCAACGACGAGATCAAGTTCGGCGACAACGACACCCTGGGTGCTTTGGTGGCCAACCTGATCGAAGCCGATGCCCTGGTCATCCTGACCGATCAGCGAGGCCTTTACAGCGCCGATCCGCGCAGCAATCCCGATGCGCGTTTCATCGACGTGGCAAATGCCGGCGATCCCGCGCTGGAGGAGATGGCGGGCGGCGCGGGCTCGTCCATCGGCAAGGGCGGGATGATCACCAAGATCCTCGCGGCCAAGCGTGCGGCGGGGTCGGGTGCTTCAACCGTCATCGCCTGGGGCCGTGAACAGGATGTGCTGGTGCGTCTGGCTGCAGGCGAGTCCATCGGCACGCTGCTCGTGGCGCAGACCCACAAGAACCAGGCGCGCAAGCAGTGGATTGCCGACCATCTGCAGTTGCGCGGCTCCGTGTCCGTGGATGCCGGTGCCGTGGCCAAGCTGCGTGACGAGGGCAAGAGCCTGCTGCCCATCGGCATGGTGAATGTGGATGGCGAATTCGCCCGTGGCGATGTGATCGCCGTGCGCGATGCGCTGGGAATCGAGGTGGCACGCGGTCTGGCCAACTATGCAAGTGCCGAGGCACGCCTGCTGTGCCGCAAAGGCTCGGTGGAGATCGAACGCTTGCTGGGCTATTCGGCAGGCCCTGAGATGGTGCACCGCGACAACATGGTGATTGCCGGGCACTGATGCCTGCGCAATCGGGGCAAGGAAAAAGCGCACCTTCGGGTGCGCTTTTGCATGGAGCCTTTGGCTTCAGGCCTTGCCTGGATCAGGGTGCAAGATCTGCTGCTGTCCTGACTGTGGATCAGGATCGAAACAGGCGCCAGGCGGCAACTCCATGCCGGGATTGATGCGAAAGCTGCCCGAGCGCGCCGGATGCAAGCCCGGAGCACCATAGGTATCGGGGCCTGTTTCATGGGCTTCCCTGGGGCGCATTCCGCTGCGAAGATAGCGGTTGCGCTGCTGTTCGCCCCGTGGCAGAAAGCGTGCCAGCTCGGTCAGGGCCATCTCGTAGACGCCGCGTTTGAACTCCACCACCACATCCAGTGGCACCCAGTAGTCGTTCCAGCGCCAGGCGTCGAATTCGGGATGGTCGGTGGCACGCAGGTTCAAATCCCAGTCGTGACCCATGAGTTGCAGCAAATACCAGATCTGCTTCTGGCCTTTGTAGTGTCCGCGCGCATCGCGGCGGATGTACCGGTCTGGCACCTCGTAGCGCAACCAGTCCCGGGTGCGGGCGACCACGCGAACGTGGTTGGGCATCAACCCCACTTCCTCATGCAGCTCCCGGAACATGGCCTGTTCGGGTGTCTCCCCCCGGTCAATGCCGCCCTGTGGAAACTGCCAGCTGTGGGTGCGGATGCGCTTGCCCCAGAACACCTGGTTCTTTTGGTTGAGCAGGATGATGCCGACGTTCGGGCGAAATCCGTCCCGGTCAAGCATAATCGAACCCCAATTTTCTGAATTGTGTCCATTATGCACGGTGCCTTGCCAGCGGCAAGCACGCTGCCCCGATTCCCGCGAAGCCCCTGATCCATGAAAGCCTCCCAATTTTTCATCTCCACCCTCAAGGAAGCTCCGGCCGACGCCGAAGTGGTCAGCCACAAGCTCATGACGCGGGCCGGCCTGATCAAGAAGCTGGGCGCAGGCATCTATAACTACATGCCCATGGGGCTGCGCGTGATCCGCAAGGTCGAGGCCATCGTGCGCGAGGAAATGAACCGTGCCGGTGCCGTCGAAGTGACCATGCCCGTGGTCCAGCCTGCCGAGATGTGGGAAGAGACAGGCCGCTTCGAGAAGATGGGCCCCGAGCTGCTGCGCATCAAGGACCGCCATGGCCGTGATTTCGTGATCCAGCCCACCAGCGAAGAGGTGGTGACGGACATTGCGCGCCAGGAGCTCAAGAGCTACAAGCAGCTGCCCAAGAATTTCTACCAGATCCAGACCAAGTTCCGCGACGAGCGCCGTCCGCGCTTTGGCCTGATGCGTGGCCGCGAGTTCATCATGAAGGACGCCTATTCCTTCGACAAGGACCGCGATACCGCCCAGATCAGCTACCAGACCATGCGCGCGGCCTACAAGCGCATCTTCGATCGCTTCGGCCTGCAGTACCGTGCCGTGCGTGCCGACAGCGGCGCCATCGGCGGTGATCTGAGCGAGGAATTCCAGGTCATCGCCTCCACGGGCGAAGACGCCATCGTCTACTGCCCCAGCAGCGACTACGCCGCCAATATCGAGAAGGCCGAGGCCCTGGCGCCTGCCGGCCCCCGTCCCGCTGCAGCCCAGGCCATGACCCGTGTGGCGACGCCGGGCAACAGCACCTGCGAGTCCGTGGCTGCCCAGCTGGGCCTGCCGCTGTCGCAGACGGTGAAGTCCCTGGTGCTGGCCACCGACAAGCTCGACGACAAGGGCGATGTGGCGGGAAGCCAGGTCTGGCTGCTGCTGCTGCGCGGCGACCATGAGATGAACGAGATCAAGGTGGCCAAGGTGCCCGGCCTGGACGTGGGCTTCCGCTTTGCCACCGTGGCCGAGATCGAGGAGCACTTCGGTTGCCAGCCCGGCTACCTGGGCCCCATCGGCCTGAAGAAGCCCGTGAAGCTGGTCGTGGACCGCGAGGTCGCCGTGATGGCCGATTGGGTCTGCGGAGCGAACGAGGCCGACTTCCACATCACCGGCGTGAACTTTGGCCGTGACCTGCCCGAGCCTGATGCCGTGGCCGACCTGCGCAATGTGGTGGCCGGCGACAAGTCCCCGGATGGCGCAGGCGAGCTGGCCATTGAGCGCGGCATTGAAGTGGGCCATGTGTTCTACCTGGGCACCAAGTACTCCCAGGCCATGAACGCCACCTTCCTGGCCGAGAACGGCAAGCCCTCGCTGTTTGAAATGGGTTGCTACGGCATTGGCGTGACACGCCTGCCGGCTGCCGCCATCGAGCAGAACCATGATGAGCGCGGCATCATCTGGCCCGACGCGATTGCGCCCTTCACCGTGGTGGTCTGCCCCATCGGCATGGACCGTAGCGAGCCCGTGAAGGAAGCCGCCGAGAAGCTGCATGCCGAGCTGCTGGCACTGGGCGTGGACGTGATCCTGGACGACCGCGGCGAACGCCCGGGCGCCATGTTTGCCGACTGGGAACTGATTGGCGTGCCGCACCGCGTGGTGCTGTCCGACCGGGGCCTGAAGGAAGGCCAGGTCGAGTACCAGCATCGCCGCGACACGGAAGCGACCAAGATGGCCGCCGCCGATGTGATGGGCCATCTCAAGCAGAGGCTGGGACTGTGAGCCAGGCCCCCGTGGTGGCGCGCCGCGACTGCCTGCGCCTGGCGGCTTCGCTGGGTGCTGCACCGTTGCTGGGCGCGGTGGCCGCGCCCGCCTGGGCCGGCGGGCAACTGGAAGAGCCGCTGGCCGATTCGGTGCGCACTGCGCTGAGTTCGGCCGTCACGGGATCGGCGCCGCCCGAGCTGCGCTTTGCCTCCACCGAGGCCCGCATGGACTACCTGCGCTGGCTCACGGCCAGCAGCGAGCGCCTGCGTTCACGCAAGCCCGAACTTGCAACACGGCTGGAGTTCCTGCAGACCGTCTGGTACGAGGCCAAGCGCGCCGGACTGGAAGTCTCGCTGGTGATGGGCCTGGTCCAGGTGGAAAGCGCGTTCCGCAAGTTCGCCATCTCCAGCGTGGGCGCGCGCGGCTACATGCAGATCATGCCGTTCTGGATGCGGCTGATCGGCGATGGCGACATCGGCAAGCTGTTCCACATGCAGACCAATCTGCGCTTTGGCTGCGTCATCCTGCGCCACTATCTGGACCGCGAAAACGGCGATGCCTACATGGCGCTGGGCCGCTACAACGGCAGCCGGGGGCAGCCCCAATACCCGAATGCGGTGTTCGCTGCGCAGCGCCGCTGGGAGATCGAGCCCTCGCGCTCGGCCTGAGGGGCCGCAGGCTGGCGCCTGGCGGCAGTCCTGCAGGCCTGCCTTGCTGTGTTTTCAGGACGAGGTGTCCGGCGACATGCTGGACACCTTGGCCACGGCGGCGGCCGTGTCGCCTGCGTTGGGCGGGGCGGCCGGGCTGCTGCCGGACATGCGTGTGACCAGCACCTGGTCGATGCGGTAGCTGTCCACGTCCATGACCTCGAAGCGGTAGCCTCCCCATTGCACGGTGTCCGTGCGCCTGGGAATGCGCCGAAGCATGACCATGAGGAAGCCCCCCAGGGTTTCGTAGTCCTCGGAATGCGGCAACTCGTCGAGCTCCAGGGCCTGCATCACATCCTCGACCGGCGTGACGCCATCGATCAGCCAGGAGTTCTCGTCGCGGCGCAGGATCTGCTCCTCGTCGCCGGGGCTGACCAGGCCGCCCATCACCGTGCTCATCACGTCGTTGAGCGTGACCACGCCGACCACCAGGCTGTATTCGTTGACGATGACGGCAAAGTCCTCATGCACCTGGCGGAACTGCTCCAGCACCTCGGCCAGCGTCAGGCGGTCCGGCACGACCAGCACCTTGTGGACCAGCGAATCGTCCATGAGCGACAGGGACTGGTTGTTCAGCGCGCGCTGGAACAGATCCTTGGCATCGACATAGCCGACGATATGGTCGATGTCGCCGTCGCAGACGGGGTAGGTGGAAAAAGGTTCCTCGGCAATGCGGACCCGGATCAGTTCATCGGGGTCGTCGCGGTGGAAGTAGGCGATGCGGTCGCGCTGCGTCATGGCCGAGCCTATGGTGCGCGAGTCCAGCTCGAACAGATTGGCGATCACCTGCTGCTCCTTCGCGGCCAGCACGCCTGCGCGTGCGCCGGCTTCGGTCATGGCCAGGATGTCTTCGTGCGTGATGCGGTCATCGCGCACCGTGGGCAGGCCGAAGAGCTTGGCAACGGCGTCGGCCAGATGGTTGAAGCACCAGACCAGGGGCTTGAGCACGGCCATGCACCAGAGCATGGGGCGCAGCACGCGGATGGCCAGGGCCTCGGGCTCGGCCATGCTCAGGCGCTTGGGCAGCAGGTCGGCGAACAGGATGAACAGGGAGGTGACGCTGGCGAACGAGAGCAGGAAGCCCACGGTCTGCGCACGGCTGTCGGGCAGCCAGAGCATCAGCAGCTCGGCCAGATAGGGGGTCAATGCCCCTTCGCCTACCACGCCGCCCAGGATGGCGACGGCGTTCAGCCCAATCTGCGTGACCGTGAAATATTCGCCCGGCTGGGCCTGCATCTTCATGACCAGTTCGGCGCGGGGTTCGCCGTCCTCCATCATCTGCCGCAGTCGCAGGCGCCGCGAGGCGGCCAGCGAGATCTCGGCCACGGAGAAGAAGGCACTGGTCAGTATCAGCGCGACGATCAACAGCAGACTTTGGGACAGACTCATAGGCAAGGCGGAGAAGCGGGCGCAGGCGCGCTTTTCCGGATGTGAAAGATGTGACCATTCGACCACACATCGCATGCCCCTGGCCCTGAGGCATGCCCGGGGAGTCCGCCGGCAGCGCGGCACAAGCGAAAAAAAGCCACCCGAAGGTGGCCCGATGCTGCGCCGAAGGCGCGTGGCGTGCGAAGGCTCAGGCCTTGGGTGCCAGCAGCTGCTGCAGCTCGCCCGACTCGTACATCTCCATCATGATGTCCGAGCCGCCGATGAACTCGCCCTGCACGTAGAGCTGGGGGATCGTGGGCCAGTTGCTGTAGTCCTTGATGCCCTGGCGGATTTCCTGGTCTTCCAGCACGTTGACGGTGGAGATGTCCTTGGTTTCCACGCCGCAGGCCTTGAGGATCTGGATGGCGCGGCCAGAGAAACCGCACATGGGAAAGCTGGCGCTGCCCTTCATGAACAGCAGGATGTTGTTGCTCTTGACCAGTTGGTCGATGCGTTGCTGGGTGTCGCTCATCTGTGTGGTGCTCCGGGGTCGTGGTGGGCGCCGCAGGCGCGGCGGCATGGATGGGATTATTTCATTCTCGGCGCGGACTTTGAAAGCATGCGGGATTGCTGCGCCCAGGCCGGAGCTCAGGCCTGCCCTTGCCATTGCCCGCCCGTGCAGCGGGCAATGCCGCCCAGGTCGTGGCGATGCTGCACGCGGCCAAAGCCGGCCTGGCACAGCAGGGCGGCCGCGGCATCGGCCTGGTCCCAGCCATGCTCCATCAGCAGCCAGCCGCCGCTGGCCAGCATTGCGGGCGCCTGGGCGATGATGGCGCGGATATCGGCCAGGCCATCGGCGCCGCTGGCCAGTGCCGACAGCGGCTCATGCGCCAAGGCCTGCAGGTGTGGATCGTCGTCGCGGATATAGGGCGGGTTGCTGACGATGAGGTCGAACGGTGCCTGCCCTGCCAGCGGCTGGAGCCAGCTGCCATGCGCGAACTGCACGCCCAGTTGCAGGCGCGTGGCATTGGCGCTGGCAACGGCCAGTGCGTCGGCGCTGGCATCCACGGCCCAGACCGTGGCGCCGGGGCGCTGGCTTTGCAGGGCCAGGGCTATGGCGCCGCTGCCGGTGCCCAGGTCCACCACGCGGCAAGCGGGGCCTGCCTGGGTCTGGATGGGCATGAGCTCCAGCGCCCAGTCCACCAGGGTCTCGGTATCGGGGCGTGGGTCGAGCACACGCGCGTCCACGGCCAGATCGAGCCCGTAGAACTCCTTGTGGCCGAGCAGGTAGGCAACGGGTTCCCCGCCAAGGCGGCGTGCACACAGCGCGGCATAGGCCTCGGCCTGGGGGCCGGTCAGCATGTCCTCGTCATGGGTCAGCAGCCAGGCGCGGCCGCCAGACTGGCGCCCGAGCACATGCAGCAGCAGCATTTGCGCATCGATGCGCGCAAGCCCCAGGGCCTGGGCCTGCTGCAGCGCTTGTTTGACGATGGGTGGATTGGCCATGCCCTGGTCTCAGTTGTTGACCTGCAGCTCGGCCAGCAGTTCGGCCTCGCGTGCGGCCTGCAGCGCGTCGAGCACGTCACCCAGGTCGCCTTCCATCACGGCCAGCAGCTTGTAGATGGTGAGGTTGATGCGGTGGTCGGTGAGCCGGCCCTGGGGGAAGTTGTAGGTGCGGATGCGGTCGCTGCGGTCGCCGCTGCCGATCAGGCCCTTGCGCAGTGCGGCCTCCTTGGCTTCGCGCTCGCTGCGTTCCTTCTCCTGCAGGCGCGCCTGCAACACCTGCAGGGCCTTGGCCTTGTTGCTGTGCTGGCTGCGGCCGTCCTGGCACTCGGCGACGATGCCCGTGGGCAGGTGGACCACACGCACGGCCGAGTCGGTCTTGTTGATGTGCTGGCCGCCCGCGCCGCTGGCACGGAAGGTGTCGATGCGCAGGTCGGCCGGGTTGAGCGTGATGGCCTGGGTTTCGTCCGGCTCGGGCATGACGGCCACGGTGCAGGCGCTGGTGTGGATGCGGCCCTGGGTCTCGGTGGCCGGCACGCGCTGCACGCGGTGGCCGCCGGATTCGAAGCGCAGGCGACCGTAGACATCCGTGCCTTCCACGCGCAGCACTACTTCCTTGTAGCCGCCCAGCTCGCTCTCGTTGGCGCTCATGATCTCGACCTTCCAGCCCACGGCGTCGCAGTGGCGCGTGTACATGCGGGCCAGGTCGCCTGCGAACAGGGCTGATTCGTCGCCGCCCGTGCCCGCGCGGATTTCGACGTAGGCGTTGCGCGCGTCATCGGGGTCCTTGGGCAGGAGCAGGCGCTGCAGCTCGTCCTCCAGCTGGACCAGCTCGGCCTCGGCACTGGCGATTTCCTCCTGCGCCATGTCGGCCATGTCGGGGTCGGAGAGCATGTCCCGCGCGGCGGCCAGATCGGCCTCGCGCTGGCGGTGGCGCGCATAGCGGCCTGCAATGGCGGTGACGTCCGCGTGCTCGCGCGAGATGGCGCGGTACTGCTTCATGTCGCCCATGATGTCTTCGCGCGAAAGCAGGAAGTTGAGTTCTTCAAGGCGCTGGGCGTAGCGCTCCAGTTGTTGGCGCAGAAAGTCTTGCATGGTGTGAGGCGGTGGTGCGAAGGGCTGCTTGGGCAGCACTGCGGCGGGAAACGGGGGGG